>JAKSDJ010000577.1 GCA_022360155.1 Chloroflexales bacterium
CCAAGGCCTGTCTCTGAGTCGGAGGTATGGACCGGACCACAACTCCGTGATTTGCGACGAGCCGCCGGGCTCAGATATACCGATCTGGCGGAACGCGCCGGGATTAGCTCGCGTCTGCTGGCCGAAATAGAGTGCGGCTTATTGCCGCTGGATGCCGATCTCCAGCAGCGCCTTGCCAATGCTCTGGGCCAAGCGCTAACCACGCAACAGCCACAAATGCCTACATCATAGCATAGGGCGCCCCATGAACGATCAGACGCGCAATACACGCAAAGGCGCTGCTTCTAGACACAAAGACGCATGCCTAACAACGCAAACTGCCTACTAGTCTTATCGTGTACTCACGACAAGCTTCGTTGCGGGAACATTGCTGAACTTGAACCTCGGTTGGGCAGAATTGGAGCGCTGGCGCTTAGAAAAGCGACATTCAACCAAACACATACCTGCCGCTCGTACACGTCGCCGCCATCGAGGCGATGATCGCGGCCTAATTGATCACCCCAAAGGTGGTACAATGCATGTACTGGTAACCGCCTACTGCATTTGAAAGCCTCAATGAGCCTTTCTAGAGATATCTATGAACATCGAAATCAAACGACCTGACGAGTCATACTTCTCAGCTATTTTTCACTGCCTAGGTTCTTATCGGTTTCATGTGTTTGGAGCAAACGACACTGTCGATCCGGATTTCCCTCAGGATGCTATCTTGTCCGTTCGCAACGCAATTTGCCACGTCAATCTGCGTGAGAAATGCTGGATTGCGGAGCAAGATGGCAACGTTTTGGGATTCTGCTGCTGGGATTGGCAAAATCGCGATCATCTGCTCGCCAAAACGGTTTTGATTAGCGTACTGACCGAAGCGCGTTCTTTAGGCGTCGGATTTCTCTTGCAGCGCCAACGCCTCGATGAAATGCGCGAACACGGGGCGCGAGAAGTTCATACCTGGAGCGATGATCCCAAGGCTATTCGCTGGTACAAAATCCGCTTCGGGTACAAGCTCATTGATTACGAGCCCATCTATCACTGTATTCACTACTTCTCGTTGGGAGAACGTGCATTCTGGGGAATCCATCGCGGATTTGTAGAGAACAATCAGCTAGCCCATCTCGTACTACCGTTGTAATGCTGCAATACCACTGGCGAATTGCACAATGATGCGCTCTGGACAGATATCTCGCCCGCACATCCAGACTCGCCAGCGTTATGATACCACGTGTGCTCTGTAGTTCAACCCATCCATAGCCACGCGCGATACACGCTATCGCCCGATAGCCTCGCCGTGGCTACATGTAGCCCAATCTAATTCACAGCCGCGCGCGATACACGCTATCGCCCGATAGCCTCGCCGTGGCTACACGAGGTGCATTATGCCAAATAAGCCAGATGCTATTGTCAATCTCTGTCCAACTGGCATGGTTCCAGATAAAGCCATGACTCCATACGTGCCGATCACACCAGCGGAGATCATCGCCGACGTCACCGAATGCATCAGCCAGGGAGCGAACATCGTTCATCTGCACGCCCGCGATGAAACAGGTCGCCCCCACTATTCGCGCGATATCTATGCCGAGCAGATCGTTGGCATTCGTGAACGCTACCCCCATATCACCCTTTGTGTTTCTCTAAGCGGGCGAAACTTCAGCGAATTTCAGTACCGCTCCGATCCGCTGCGGCTCAAGGGAGATCTCCGCCCCGATATGGGCAGTCTGACCTTGAGTTCGCTTAACTTTTCAGGGCAGGCAAGCGTGAACAGCCCGGATATGGTGCGGCAGCTGGCCGCACTGATGGCCGAGAACGGCATCAAACCGGAACTGGAAGTTTTCGATGTAGGGATGGTCAACTACGCTCACTATCTGATCTCCAAAGGGATCCTCCAGCCGCCTTACTACTTCAATATTCTATTAGGGAATATCGCCTCGGCGCAAACCACACCAGCTCACCTCGCCGCCATTATCAGCACGCTGCCGCCGGACTCGATCTGGTGTTTGGCCGGTATTGGTCGCCAGCAACTCCAGGCGAATATGCTGGGGCTGATGTTTGGCGATGGCGCTCGCGTCGGCATCGAGGACAATATCTGGTATGACGATCAGCGTGAACGGCTTACCACAAACCCCGATCTCGTCAAACGCATCTGTGAGATCGCCAAGCTGATCGAGCGACCCATCGCCAACCCAGACGAAGTCCGCACCAGACTAGGGATCCACCCGCTCGAAGGCTAATGCAGTCGCGGGGTACGATTTCATGACCGCCAATCTGCACCAGAACACCAACGAGCCGGTGCAGGCTAAGACCTGGCAGGTCTGAGGAAGCCTTCCCCAAGCGCCCGCTCACGATCTGCCGGGTCTGCTTTGAAATAACTCCCAGACGCGCGCAGCGCAGCGCGCCGTTCGTCGCTTATATCAGATATATTATCGCAATGAACAATCATTATGGAATCATCGCCTACGCCCTTGACCGTCAACCCGGCGGTATTGGCCGCTACACGATCGAGCTGATGCGGTCGCTGCAAGACGTTGGAGCCAAGCTTACCATCTTGCACGCCGGCGCTACAGCGCAGCGCAACGGCGTCGTGAGTCTACGCGGATCACGGCTGTTGCCGGGACTCCTGTCGATCGGGCAGATCGAAATTGGGTGGGCGGCGGCGCACAACAATCTAGCGATCGTGCATGATCCGACCGGCTGTGCGCCGCTCATGCTGACCGGCGCACAGCGGGTGGCAACGATTCACGATGTCATCCCCTATATTTATCCGCAAACAAGCAGCCGGCTTGATTGGCTGATCTACCGCTTCTGGTTACCGCTGGCGGTGCGCCATCTCGACGCAATCATCACCGACAGCACCTGTTCGAAAAACGATATTCTTCGCTATTTGCCGGTACAGCCCGAGCGAGTGTTTGTCATACCAATCGCGGCGAACAGCGCCTATCGGGTCATAGAACAGGCTGCATACACCCAAACGTTGGCCCGTTACGGAGTCGATTTTCCATATATCCTGTACGTCGGCTCACTCGAAGCGCGCAAAAATTTAACCCGGCTGCTCGAAGCCTACCACAGGCTACGCAACTGGTCGACACAGTGGCGACTGGTTGTCGTTGGCGCGCGCAAATGGAAGTTCAGCCCGATCTTCGAGACAGTCCAACGGCTGGGACTCGAAGCACACGTTCATTTCACAGGCTACATCGAAGAGGCTGACCTGCCGGCATTTTACAACGGCGCCGATCTCTTGGCCTTCCCCAGCTTGTATGAAGGCTTCGGGTTGCCAATACTGGAGGCGATGGCCTGCGGCACGCCCGTCGTCACCGCAACCTCATCATCCCTGCCCGAGGTGGCCGGCGACGCCGCGATCCTGGTCGATCCCTACGACAGCGCGGCGATTGCTGCTGGTATGCGGCGCGTGCTTGAAAACCCCGATCTGGCGGCAATGCTGCGTGAGTTGGGTCTTGCCCGAGCGCAACAGTTCAGTTGGGAACGCACCGCTAGGGAAACAATCGCTGTGTATGAACGGGTGCAGAACAAGTTGCCCGCCAGCCCGATAAGAGTCGACTGAACCTTTGCAATAACATTCATTGGCGCGAAGTATGCAAC
>JAKSDJ010000651.1 GCA_022360155.1 Chloroflexales bacterium
ACAGGCCGCGCTGCGTCCCGCGCAGCAGCAGGCTCATTCGGAATCGAGGAAGGCCACCACGTTTTATTCCAATCGCACGCTGGCATCATATACATATTGAAGTGGTATGAGTCTGCAACATCGAGCAGCGGCGCATCGCGTTTGGAAAAGTTGTTAACCATAAACACCGAGTCGAGGCCGCGCATTGTCAGATCTCTAAGCATGTTCTCGAAACGACTAGTGTTACCGCGTAAGATGTTGCTATCTTCGATGACACCGACCGGAAAATAGTTGATGGTCAGATCAGGATCGCCTTCTGCCAGAACTGTACGGGTTAGCTGGTGCGAAACACCCAGAGCATCAAATCCGAGAACGCCAAGGCAGCAGAAGATCGCGAGCAGCACGGTGAGCAATCTACGAACCATGGGATCACTCCTGTCTTATCCCTGCCAAACTGGGGCAGCTTCTGTACTTTATGGGGCTCATCTTACAAATGGGAACAGTTAGGTTGAGTCAATTATAACGACCCAATGCAGTATGTCAATGGTTTACAACACATTGATATTGAAAAAGCGAGGCTCTACGAGGCTGTTTGAAAAGCCGTCTGGCTAGGCAAATGCTGGATCATAACGTTCAGGAGTAGAGGAGGAGAATATTTCTGGCGAAGGGTGGTGTGCGCAAGCCATGCTGTGCAAAACAGCATGGCTTGCGCATCTATACCTCGTTTCAGACAGGGGCTAAGCGCAAGAAATTCCGTTGAGGGGATTCGCTATTCAAGAATGAGGGCTTCTCCCCGCTCCGTCATCGGATTCCAACAGCTCAAACAACCTGCCATCGCCAGGCAGAAATGGCATTGCTTCTCCCGATGGATAGAGTCGCCCTGTTTCAACATCACGCAAAGTCCCGCTAGGATCAGGCGCGTTGATGGTGAGCTGTTGCTCGTGTTGGCAATCGCGATTCACTGCGAGGGCGAATAGGCGCTGATCATCGTCGTCATCATCATCACGACTGGTGAGGGTGCTGATGTACGGGTCGTACTCACCAGCGACGGTGAATCGATCATCGGTTTTCTCTAGCTTCAAGAATAACTCACGCAATCGCAGCAGGCGGCGGTTCTGCGTGGTTACTTCATCAAAAAGCTCCGGATTGTCGACCAGCCCGATCCAGCTCTGTTGGGTGCTGTAGATAAACCAGAAGATCCCGGTTGCGCCTTCGCCCAGGGCCAGCCACTGCTGCATCCGCACTTCGCTGGGCGACGGTTGACGGAGCGAGAACCGATTGTTGTCTAACGAGTGGGCCTGGAGGATAATCCAGAGCGGCGTGTCGGGTGACCGGTCGCGACTAACGGCGCGAATGTAGGCGACAAAGTCGATAGTCTTATAGCCAAAGCCGGTCATGCGCATATCGCAGGGCGGGTTATTGAGCCCGAAGGGATACACATCGATGACCATCACATCGAAGCCAACCGCCGTATAAATGGGACCGACCCGATTAAGCCCCACCAAGGTCGCCATAAGCGGCGTGTCGGGATCGAGCTGCCGCATTGTGCGCGCCATGGTCTGCAACTTCGGAATGTGCGACAGGTAGGGCTCATCCTTGAGCACATAGCCTTTGAGGCTGGGATGACCGCGCCAAGCGTCAACGACAGGCCGCGCTGCGTCCCGCGCAGCAGCAGGCTCATTCGGAATCGAGTAAGGCCACCACGTTTTATTCCAATCGCCCGCTGGCATCATATACATATTGAAGTGGTATGAGTCTGCAACATCGAGCAGCGGCGCATCGCGTTTGGAA
>JAKSDJ010000069.1 GCA_022360155.1 Chloroflexales bacterium
CCAGCCGAAGCGTTTTGCGTTCGGCTTTCCAGTCAGGAAGCATCGCATGGGTATCGTACAAGCCAAGCGTTGTTCCCTGCTGTTCCCACGCATCACGGCGGGCGGCAAGCGTTTGATTGTAGACCCAGCGGCATTCCTCAAGCTGCTGCGCAAGGATGCGCTGCTGGCCTTTGGTCAGATGCAGGCGGTACTGATAGGCAGTTTTATGCATATCACGCATATGGTCTATGATAGCTTAATTTCGGATAGAACGCAAGTGCTCTCCGTGCGTGCTAGGGCTTCTCAGTTCTTTAACTTTATGCTCGACTCCTCGTGCATATTGGATCGCTTACACGGAGGACCACCTGATGGCAAATCATTTCCATGCCGATAGTTTGCTAGGGCGGCTGCAGACGGCGCCTGATCCCCGCCAACGAGCAGGGCGGCGTTATCCCTCGCCCACCGCATCCGCCTCGTGCTGCTGGGAGTGCTCCACGGGCGCGACTCGTTCCGCGGAGCTTGGGTCTGGGCGGCCCGCCCCTGGGGCCGGCGCTGGCGTCCGCTTGGCGCCCATGGACCGCATTTTCCTGGTTCTAACACGGTGCATGAGCTGTTCGCTCACCTCGATGCCGACGATCTGGACTGCCGCCTACGCCCCTGGTTCGACCAGCTCCTGGATCGACCCCGCGGTGGGGTGCGCGCCGATGGCACGGTGGTGGAGGTGACGGTGATAACCAGCTGCTCGGCGACGAGCGCACCGCCGCACCAGCTGCGGTCACTGATCCGCCAGCACGGGAGCATCGAGCAGAAGGCCCACTGGCCGCGGGATGTTCGTTGCCGTGCGGATCGGTTCCACGGGAGGCAGATTGGAGTTGCCTTGGCTTAGCTGCGCAATGGAGCGATCAATCTCATCCGACAGCACCTGCCGGGGATGTTCATCCCCGATGCGTGGAGAAAGGTAGCGGTCGATCTCCGCTGGCTGCACACTCCATTAAAGAACTGAGAAGCCCTACGTGCGCGCCAGTGTGCTTCATTGGTTGTCAAGGACGGCATTCATCTCCGGCCTCAAGGCGTGGGGATGAATGCCGCCTGTTCTGTAAAGGTAGAGTTAGTGTCAAGGGCGGGGGCGCAATCAAATCACGAAGACTCTGCCAGAGCGAACAATCAGCCATGGATCAGGTGCTGATACGCCACAGATTGCCAGGCATCTGCGTCAAGTCTGCGCTCATTTGCCTCATCTGTGTGCTATTGTAGAACTTTGATGCAGTCCTAATGCCTTTATCGCCTTGGCGTTTGGGCCTTTTCGCGTTACACTGTGCTTGCCATTGTCTAAAGCGTTGTGCAAAGAGGGAGGCAACGATGCAAGATCGTCCCACTGCTGGTGAGCTAACCGTAGCCGTGGCGCATTTTCTGAATAAGGAAATTGCGCCGATAATGACCGACCTGCGCCTGCGCTTCCGCGTCTTGATCGCCGCCAATCTGATGTCAATCGTGACACGTGAACTCGATGCCGGCGACGCGCCGATTCGCGCCGAATGGCAGCGACTGGTTAAACTGCTAGAGAGAACCACAGGCGAAGCGCCCGCAAACTCCGAAGACCTGCACGGCGCAGTTGAAGCGCTCAATCGTGAACTCTGCGCCCGTATTCGCGCTGGCGATGCCGACGCCGGTCCTTGGCGCGCGGCGGTCGTGGCGCATGTGCAGGCGACTGTGATCGATAAGCTGCGGGTTGCGAACCCGCGTTTCTTGCAGCGCATGCTACCCTAACCGTACTCCGCTTCCTCGTCTTGCACGGAGTGGACCAGGGTGCTACAATTGGCCCCACGGACCAGACCCAGGAGTAAGCCATCTGGCAGCGTATTTCCGCAGGCCACACCCCTACAGCCAGGAGTAGCAGCATGAGTGTCGTTGCGCAGGCCGGGCAATTCTTACAGCAACACGGTCGTGATATTGACCAGGCATGCTTTAAGTATCACTTTGGTGAACTCACGCAGGATGATTTGATGGAAGTGCTTGGGCGGTATCAGAACCCCGATGGCGGATTTGGGCAAGGCTTGGAGCCGGATATCAAGGCCCCCTTGAGCAACCCTTTTGCCACCGAATTGGCCTTGTTGATCTGTTTGCAGGCCAACGTTCCACCAGAACACTTTGTGCTTGTTCAGGCAAAGGCATACCTCGAACAAACCCAGGAAGAAGATGGCGTCTGGCGCTTCGCACCCGAGATCTACGAATACGAGTTGGCGCCTTGGTTTCAAGGCTGGCAGTGGCCGAACTTGAACCCATCGTGCAGTATTGCCGGGTTGCTCAAAGCGCTTGGTCTAGGTTCGGAGCGCTTGCATAGCCGAGTCGAGAATCTGTTTGCCCAACTGGCTCAGGTCGAAGATCTCGCGGGTGATGATTTCTATGCCGTGCGTCCGTACGCCTATTACTTCTTGCCAGAGTGGACCCATTCGCGGCGTGATCTCTACCTCTCCGGGGTGCTCTGGTGGTTGATTCGCCAGCATGTTAACGGCAAACTGCCCGATAGCGATCATTTCTTCGCATATGTTCGTCACCCACTTACCTACATCGGTCGCCTGCTTCCTGCTCGCTTGATCGCAGAACGGCTGAGTATGCTCGAAACCGAACAGTCCAATGACGGTGGCTGGCCATCGCCGTACAACGACGGGTGGCGCGGCTGGGTCACTGTCCAGAGCTTGCTCACGTTGAAGGCGTTTGACCGGCTGGATGAGATATGAAATAGTTTCATCGCATTTGAGATATTGCGCTGTTTTGCACGACCCATTCACCGCTGAAAGGTAGTACGACGCTACCTTGGCAAGCAGCTTAGGATTGCGTTATCTCGCTGATGAGTTTGAAGCGATAGCAAGGAGTTTTTGAAATGCCCCCGTTTCCCGAAAATTTCACCTGGGGCGCTGCGACCGCCGCCTATCAAATCGAAGGCGCTGTTGGGCAGGATGGCGCCGGCCAGTCGGTTTGGGATTTCTTCTGTCGTCGTCCCGACGCTGTCCAGGATATGTCCTCGGGGACGGTAGCCTGTGACCATTATCATCATTATCGCGACGATGTGGGCTTGATGCAAGAGTTGGGACTCCAAGCGTATCGCTTTTCGATCTCCTGGCCGCGAGTCATGCCGGCTGGGATCGGTTCTGTGAATCCTCAGGGGCTTGATTTCTACGACCGCCTGGTTGATGCGCTGCTCGAGGCGAATGTGACGCCGTATATCACGCTCTTTCACTGGGATTTCCCGACTGAACTCTACTTCCGTGGCGGCTGGCTCAATCGGGAGAGCGCCGATTGGTTCGCCGATTATACCGCTGTCATCGTAGACCGGCTCTCGGACCGAGTGCGCCATTGGATGACTCTCAACGAGCCGCAATGTTTCATTGGCTTGGGGCATCGCACCGGTTATCATGCGCCGGGGCTCACCCTGGATTGGCCTGATGTGCTGCGGGCCGGCCACCATGCCATGCTTGCACATGGTAAAGCAGTACAAGTCATCCGTGCTCGAAGCAAGCAGCCAGCTCAAGTTGGTTTTGCCCCAGTTGGCTCGACCTGCATCCCCGCCTCTGCGGATCCAGCTGATATCGCAGCCGCCCGCAGTGCGATGTTCAGCATTACCAGACCAGACATCTGGCACAATAGCTGGTGGTTCGATCCTATCTTCTTAGGGAGCTATCCTGAAGATGGCTTGCAGGTTTTTGGCGATGTTGTACCGTTACGCTCCGGCGATCTGACGACGATCAGCCAGCCTCTCGATTTTCTGGGCCTCAATATCTATCGGGGCCAGATAATCCAGGCGGGTGCGGATGACACGCCAACAGAGGTCAACTATCCAGTCGGCATAGGACGTACCCTGATGGATTGGCCGGTCACGCCAGAGGCGCTCTACTGGGGGCCGCGTTTCTATTGGGAACGCTACAAAACGCCGATGCTGATTACCGAAAACGGCTGTTCCATCTCGGATTGGGTGGCGCTCGACGGCGGCGTTCACGATCCGCAGCGGATCGATTTTACGCAGCGCTACCTCCGCGAGTTGGCTCGTGCGTGCGCCGAGGGCGTAGACGTTCGCGGCTATTTTCACTGGAGCTTGATGGATAATTTCGAGTGGGCATTTGGCTACACCCAGCGCTTTGGGCTGGTGTATGTCGATTATCAGACCCAGCAGCGTATTCCCAAGGACTCCGCTCGTTGGTACCGGACCGTTATCCAAAGCAATGGCGCAAACCTGGATTAGCCATCGGCGAGCCACTTCATTAAAACCTGCATAAATGCATCGTATTCGCCACGGTAGATGTTATGGTCCGACTTAGGGATCGTGACCAACTGGCCCAGGCCAGGCCGGAGCGTCTGTTTGGCGGCATCCTGGATATCTGGCGCGACAACCGTATATGTAGGCGCGGCAACCATCAATAGCAGCGGCACAGTGACTAGCGCCAAGTGGGGCGCCAAATCCCATGCGCCGCTTGCCAGGAAGAAGCCGCGCACCATCTCGGTCCGGCACTGTTGCAGTGCGGCGGCTTTCCAGACTACATCGCACTCGTGCCACTTTCGGTTGGCTGCGCGGAGCGGGCGGAGCGTATCCTCGGGATTCATGCCAATGCCATGCAGGAAACGGGGTAATGTCTCCTCGCCCCAGGTTGCCGACATCCGCATAGCCGGATCGATCAGCGTGACGCGGGACAGAACAGCACGGAGGGGATGGCGACCGCTAGCCAGGGTCAGGGCTGTGGCGCCGCCCCAAGAATGTCCAATCAAAATCACATTTTTCAGGTCCAAGATATGTAATAGCGTCCCAACCAACGCAGCGAGCGAGTCGAGCCGGTGATCGGCGACGGCGTCGCTATCGCCGTGGCCAGGCATATCGAGTGCATAAACGTGATAGCCACGCTCGACCAGCGCCGGAGCTACCCGCCACCACGCCCGCGCACTGCTGGTAATGCCGTGGAGCAACAGCACAGGCTGACCTGCGCCGCCCCATTCGAGGTAGGAGAGGCGGGCTATCTCGGTCTCGATATGATGGCGAATAGGGGGGGGATTGCTGGAACAATCGGGAAGATCGAAAGTCATAGTGTGATCCTTGGCCTCCAATGCAAGCGAGTCTTAGGATAACTCAAGTATACCACTATGTGTAGAGTCGCTGAACTAAGGATGACGTGAGGCAGATGCAGCCTTTAGACAAGCTGTTCGGCATACTACCCTGAACGACAGGGTTATAGAGTTTAGCTGAAGATGCCAGGATCGTTAGGTTTGTAGGCGTTAAAAAGGCGTTGTTGCGCGATATAGCATCTACATCACATCCAACACCTAATTGTACGAATCGATGCACATGTGTTAGGATATACGCATCGAGCAAATCGAGTAGTTGCCACATTTGAGGTGTGCGTCATGGATAATGACCCCAACGTCACCAGCAACGCCCTGCTTTTCTGTGAGGAGTTTGTGCGGGTGCGGGTAACACCCACGCAGGGTGGTGTTCACTTGACTCAGGTCGTAGACGGTGTTGCCAGCTCTGCTCAGGTCTACGTTTCCGACAATCAGCTCCCGGTGCTCGTCGCGCTGCTCCAGCAGCGACTCGCTCAGTCTCAGCAAGAACAAGCGACGCTTCTGGACGACACGGCGAATACCTGGCGTGTTACCGGCAGTATCCGCCACGATGATTATGATGGTGAGGAACACGCTACAGACGTAGAATTGACCGTCAAGGCCACTGATGAGGGTGAAGCTCTGCGCCTGACTCTGGCGCAACTGCAGGAGCGTTATGTTGATGCGACCTGGGAGGCATTTCCGCTGATCAAGCGTAGAGGCTGATACGGCAACGACAGCGGATTGAATAAGCGTTGTAGCTGATGTTCTTTGAGGCTCCTTGCCGCATACCAAGCGAGTAGCGGATCAAGTTGAGGGGCGGCGGGTTTCTGTTACCACAATATCGCGTTGGCAGGAAAGCAGTGCGGATTGGCGCGGATCAGGTCATCGCTGGCGCGGAAGCCTTGTAAGACCAGTGGCGTCCCCAGTGAACCCAGGGCGACAATTGGCCCCGTAATCATAAACGTGTAGCGCCCGGTCCGCTTGGGGTCCGGCAGCGAACAGTAGCGGGCAAATCCTTCCTTCCCAAGTTCCGCTTCGACGTATTCACGATCAGCGCCAAGCTTGAAGCCCTGCCCGAAGATCTTCACTTGGAGTTGGCGCAAGATTGTCTTATCGAAGTCGTGCAGAGTCTGGGTAATAAACATCCAGCCCACTCCATACTTGCCGGTCATTCGCACACTTTGCGCGAGCAGTGTGCGGGTGCGAACGCCGTCGCTGCTTTCGCTGGCGTGCTCGCCGGCAAAGAGATGCGCTTCATCGAGCAACACCAGCGCGTTGCTAGTTTGCCCCTTGTTGAAACTGCGGTGGATCACCTGGCGCAGCCGGGTCAAGATCTCGTTGAGCAAGAAGTAGGGGACTGCGTCGTGGCTGCCCTCCTGGGCGAAGGAGAGGACGACCACCGCTTTATCGTTCAGCACCTGCTGAATAACCTGTGAGAGTGGCACTCGCCCACTACCGATACGAAAAGCCGTCAAGGCTTGCAGCCAGATTCGTTTCAGACGACTCTCATCGAGTTGATAGCGGGCTAATACGTCCATCGCGCGCTGCCCCTCGCCTGGCGTCGTACCAGGGCGGCTGGCATAGATCACATCGGCGAAGCGGGCCAAATCCTTGACTAGCAGCGGCAAATCGGCGACACGTAGATCACGGATCGGGCGGCGTTTACCCTCTTCATTGGAAAGCTCGGCCAACAACCCCGCCAGGCGCTCGCCCGCCTCACGTTCTTTGTTCGCCCCCTTAAACCCCAAACTTTCGAAGAAGCCTGCGCGTCGCAGCATCTCGGTAAACGCCTCCGCGCCCTCGAGGGCTACCTCGTCGGTGTTGGTAACGATGACCTCGCGGCGAACCTGGAGCGTGCCCAGAAGTCGCTTGATGCTAAAATCAACTCGGTGGTCGCTCGTCGCAAAACGATCGCGCCCAAACTCACCCTGTGGATCGAGGACAAGCAAGCCCAGCGCAGGGTTGGCTGCAAACCCGGCCAGAATCTGGGCGGCCAGGATACTTTTGCCGCTGCGGGTTTGCCCAAAGACGCCCATCATCACCGCCTCGCCAAAGCCGCCTTCCTCAGTGCTGCCGAAGTGGCGCAAGGTGAGCGGCACGGGCAGTCCGTCGCCCGGCGACTGACCGGCGTAAAAGATTCCTGGTTCGGTATGAACCAGCTCCTGGAGCGCCTCGGCGGTAGCGGGATAGACAGGTGTACCGCTCGGTGGCGGGGTCGAGAGGGTGGTGCGCCGCCGGACGTTTCCGTCTTCGCTGAGCAGGAACACGCCCAGGGCTGTGAGCTGGGCGCTGGTGAGATCGCTCTCGCCGCTGAGGGCGGGTAACGCGCCCTGATGCTTGATTACCGCGCGGATCACCGGATCTTCGTGCCAGCGGTTGCGAGTCACAATCCCGCCGAGTTGGCAGAGTGCGCGCTTTCGGTAAGCCTTTCCGTTAAAGCGCTCGACCACTTCGAATGTCACCCAAGCGTGATCGAGGGCTCGGTCGCGCGCGGACTCGAGAATATCTACAGTGAACGTGGTGGTGCTATTGGGCGAGCCAATAATGGCGATGGGCTGCATGATCCTGCCGAACAAAAATTCTGAACACCTGTTTTGATTATAGCAGGTGTTCAGGCGCTGTCAAGAGGGATAATGTCAGAGGTTTTTAGAACGGGTGAGCGAAAATCTTACTCTGGCTCTGGCGCCATCATAATCAGCATGACCAAGCGCTGTGTTCCGCCGTTGGTCACGCCATGCTCTATGTCCGCTGGCGCCCAGACGACCGTTCCTGGGCCGCCAGTTTGGATCTGATCGCCAACCGTGAACTCGCCTTCGCCCTCGATCACAAAATAGCACTTGTCGCGTCCGGCATGACTGTGTAAACGTTGCACTTGGCCCGGTTCCAGACAATCCATCCCAATCAGCATACGCGGGCTTTGGAACAGCGTGGACTTGAAGAACTTCTCTGGGTTGGTCCCGATATGCTTACGGTAGTCGGTGAAAAAATCCATGATAGCCTCTCCTTTTTGTGCATAACCATTGCAAAGTATTGACAAAAGATGCGCAGCATGCTATAACAAGAGAACGCATTCAATATTACCATTCCATGCTTGGAACAATAATACAGGAGCAAGACAAGCATGCTGCATATGCAAGAAGATGGAAAGTTAGCTGTTCACCGGCGACGCGACGCTCGGCAAGGGGAAGTGCGCCTGTCCAATGCGTCGACGCGCATGTTTTCGTCTGCTGTTAGTATAGTCCAAGCTGGACTCAACGCGCTCTTTGCAATTATGACAGCCATTGGCTTTGCTGCTATGGCGCTGCTTGGTATTCTTGTCCCGCTCTTGTTTAGCCTCTGTGTAACAGGTTGGAGCAGTGCTGCGCGTTTATTCGCCAGCTTACCCGCACGTGCTGCGTTTAAGCGTCGCAGGTCGGGGCAGACATAACCCGCAATCGATCCCGTCCATGCTTTGGCAAAGCTCTATCGATTATCGTTAATCGACCATTGTTAATGCTTCTGGAGCGTCGATGCGCGCAGACGGCGTTTATTGTTCAGCGCGCATTGGCGAGGTTGCTGGGGTAGATTCTGGTCTTGCGCTGGAGTTTGTTGCGGCGCTTGCCAAAATTGGCTGATAAGAAAGAGTGTTGTAAAGGCTTGGTCTGTAACACGAAACAAAACCCTCCCATCTCTAGCCATAGAGATCAGTGTCCGACCAGGTAAGTTCTTCCTTAGCGATATAAACGCTATCTCCCTCCTGAACACCCATTTCCATTAGTGCATTGGCAATGCCGCTGGCAGCCATGACCCGCGCAATACGGTCGAGCGAGTCGGGTTGTGCGAAGTTGGTCATGGTGATCAACCGTTCGATGCGTCGTCCATGGACGCGCCAGCCCTCGCCCTCACGCTCGATGACAAAGATGTTCGGGTCTACTTCGGGGATTGGCCAAGTCAACGGCGGCTCGTCGGGTTCAACTGGTTCACGTAGCAGGGTTGGCATGTCGCGCAGGTTTTGGGCGACGTGCTGCAAGAGCGGTTCAATGCCCTCACGGGTTGCCGCTGCAATGACAAACAAATTGTCTTGCGACACAGGCAGTTCGCGGCGCAGGCGCTCTACATTGGCCTGGGCTTCTGGAAGGTCTATCTTGTTCAATACGACAATCTGGGGGCGCCCGGCCAGTTCAGGTTGATACTGGCGGAGCTCGGCGTTGATCTGATGATAATCTTCCAGCGGGTCGCGCCCATCCACTCCGGCTGCGTCCACAATGTGCAGCAAGAGTCGCGTCCGTTCAACGTGGCGCAAAAAATCGAAGCCTAGCCCCACACCCTGGTGCGCGCCCTCAATCAGGCCGGGAATATCGGCGACGACAAAGCGATCATAGCCAACCTCGACAATCCCTAGATTGGGCTGGAGCGTTGTGAAGGGGTAGGGGGCGATTTTGGGCCGTGCTGCACTGATCACCGAGAGCAAGGTGCTCTTACCGGCATTCGGGAACCCGACCAGCCCCACATCGGCAATCAGCTTTAATTCGAGTTGTAACGTGAGCTCTTCACCCGGCTCGCCCAATTCGGCGATACGCGGCACTTGATAGGTAGAGGTGGCAAAGTGAACATTGCCCAGCCCGCCCTTGCCGCCCCGTGCAGCCAGAAGGCGTTGTCCTGGCCGTTCCAGGTCTATGGTATATGTCTCGTTATCGATCTCGGCGCTGATCACCGTACCCGGTGGTACGGTGATTTCGAGATCCTGTCCCTGTTTCCCGCGCATAGTCTGCTTTTTGCCATGACCGCCGTTCCCTGCGCTGAATTTACGTTTGTAGCGAAATGACAGCAAGGTGTTGATGCGCGCGTCGGCCACGAGATAGACATTCCCGCCGCGCCCGCCGTCTCCGCCATCGGGGCCGCCGCGGGGAATATATTTTTCACGACGAAAAGTGGCAGCGCCGTTGCCGCCCGATCCGGATTTTATGAAAATGGTTGCCTGATCGTAGAGTTCACCAGCCATAGTAATATAGAGATGTGTTTTACAGAATGATGCTACCAGTAAAAAAACGCCAGCGCGGCGAAATCTTCATTTCACCTCGACTGACGCAACAAGCAAAAACACATAACACGCGCGCCAACCCGCAGCATGTAAAACCTATGTAAGCGCCAAAATGCAGTTATTGTGTTGATGAAGCCTTTTGTTCGCTCTCGGCTTTGTCTGACGACGAAGCTGGAGTCTCATCATCGCGAACAGCTTTCTTAAACTCGCGGATGCTACCGCCAAGCGCCGAGCCAATGCCGGCTAACCTGCTTGCTCCAAAAAGAGCGATAACAATCGCTAGAATAATGAGCAACTCCCATGGTCCAGGAATAGGCATGGATTTCTCCTTTATCGCGCCTGTTGGCCTGATACAAGCCATATTCGAAAATGATACCAGTGTTGCTTGCCGGAACTTCGTGGCGGATTTGCCAACACGAGGAAATGAGGATGCAAAATCATCACAATGATCGCTACACGACCTAACACGAATTTCAGGAAAGCTGAACTAGCTTATTCAAATTTATTATACCGCATTGATGGGCGCTGTCAACATAACTCGTTCATAGACGGCGAGTGTATCCTGGGCTGTTTTATGCCATGAAAACCGTTGAGATCGACGTAATCCGCGTTCGCTCAACTCGGCGCGTAGCGCGTCGTCGCGCAGCAAGCGGAGGATAGCTTCAGCGAGGGTGTTAGCATCGGTTGGCGGCGTCATCAACCCAGCGTCGCCTACAACTTCAGGCAGGCTCGATCCATTCGCGGCGACAACCGGCGTGCCGCAGGCCATGGCTTCCAGCGGAGGCATCCCGAAGCCTTCATAGAGCGAGGGAAAAACAAAGAGGGTGGCAGCGGCATACCACAGCGGTAGCTCATCCTCGTCAATATATCCGATGAAATGGACTCGGTCGCGTAGCCCCAACGCATCCAGTCGCTCGAAGACAGGTTGATAGAGCCAGCCCTTGCCGCCGCCAATCAGCAGCGGCGCTGCGCTTTGACGCGCAATCTGGCTGTAGGCGTCGAGTAGCGTCGTCAGGTTCTTGCGCGGCTCTAGGGTTCCCACATAGAGCACAAATTGTTCGGGCAGGCTATGGTGCGCGCGAAACGCCGCGAGGGCTGCCGGGTCAGGCGGTTGGAAGTGCGCCCGCGCCGCGTTTGGCGTGACAATGACCCGCTCGGCCGGAACGCCGAGCAATCCCACAACTTCGCGTTTCGTATGTTCAGAGACGACCAGAACATAGCTCGCCCGCCGTACGCTGGTCCGCGTCGCCAGGTCTAGGTAGGTGCGGTTGTAAGAGCGAAACGTGTGTGGAAAGCGGATGAACGCTAGGTCGTGAATCGTAACAACGCTTGGGATGGGGCAGGCGAGCGGGATGACATTGAGCACGCCGTGAAAGATGTCCGCCCCGCTCCGGCGCAGCAGAAAAGGGGCAAGAAACTGTTCCCATGGGATGCGCACACGCGGGTTAATGGTTGGCAATCGGCTGGGCCGTACCCCAAAGTTGGGCGGCAACCCCAGTGTACTTGCGTCGAGTCCGCGCGTTGTATAAACTGAGTAGCGATTGGGCTGGTTGATCAGGGCGAGATGTTGCAGAAGTTGCTCGATGTAGTGAGATACGCCAGCGCGCCGGAACGAACGAGTGTGGGCGAGCAGATGAGCATTGATCGCGATATGCATGGAGACACTAGAGACTTAAGCGGCAGTTAACTGATACTGAAAAGAGGTGCAAGAATCCTCAGGGCCTCATCTGGATGATATTGTGACCGTTTGCGGTTGGTAAGCAAATACTGATGAAGACGGTTTACAACTCGGGATGGATCGTGAGGGATAACTTCTTTCTTCCTGACAAATGCCTAAAGATGGTATAATAGCTACTGGTCAGCGGCGTATGAATGGTGTGGTATGACGCCCCAATCCTGAACGGGATAGTAAAGCACCCAAGCCTGACCGATAATCCGATCCATCGGTAGTGTATCCCACTCACGTGAGTCGCTACTGTTGAGGCGGTTGTCCCCCATAACGAAAATTTTCCCTTTGGGGACCACAATTTTTCCGCTATCACAGGCGGAGCCAGCATTGCAATAGGTTATCTCGTTGCTTGTTAGATAAGACTCATCGAGAAGAAATCCGTTGATGTAAACACTCCCGTCGCGGAATTCGACAGTGTCGCCAGGCAACCCAATGACGCGCTTGATATAATCTTTACTTACATCGCGGGGATACTCGAACACAATGACATCGCCGCGTTGGGGTTGCTGAAACGGATAGACGGGGCGGGGCGACAAATCTTCTTGGCCAGGAAGCAAGCGCAGTGGCGCATTGATATCGAAGTGGAAGTAAACAATCTTGTTGACAAGGATATATTGTCCGCTATGCAAGCTTGGCTCCATACTAGATCCTTCGATTTTGAAGTTCTGTACGATGCCGCGGACAATGAAAAAGACCAACAGAATGAAGATCGCGGTTTCTAGGAGTTCTTTGACAACGCCGCGCACGGAGCCAGGAGATGATGATCCACGCTCACTCTCAGGATCATGGTCCCAATAGTTGTCTGACGGCGAGCTAGCAGAAGGGGGGATGTCTGATTGATCCAACACTGATCTCCGGCGAAGAGGTGTATTATCCATATGATACGCTGCGTGTCAGTAGACCTTTCCTATACGCCAAAACGATTTTTGCACAGGATATATTCGCGCTTCTCGCATTATAACATGATGGGCTGGTAAAAAGCTAGGAGTCTTTCTACATCATGCATACTGCTCAACTGGTCATCAATATTGACAACGAAGCCATTAGTTGCGCTGCTTGCCAATGGCGTTGCGTCTTTCGTTTAAATGATACGGGTCGCTGTCTCATGCGGGTGCGGAACGCCGAGGGTATCGAGTTGCTGAATTACGGCTTGATTAGCGCGGCAGCAGTTGGGCCGATCGAGGGCTATCGGCTGTGGCATTTTTTTCCCGACTCGAAAGTCCTTGCCATTGGAAGTTGGGGCTATGCATTTCCCGCTGACCATCAGCGCAGCCCTTACGCAAGGCTCCCGCCTAATGATCGTAACCGGCGCTATTTGGACGCTGAACGCGCCGCCAATTTTGCGCTTGAAAAACTGTGTCGCGGGGTTGTCTGGGCCTTTGGTGAACCGGCGGTTTCGTATGAATATGTCCTAGATTTGTTACGATTGAGCCGTGCGGCCAGTCGGTATACCGCTCTGGTGACGAACGCCTATCTGACACCGGAGGCTCTGGATGGTTTAGGTCCGTACCTTGACGGTATCTGTCTCGACTTGCGCGGGTTCAGCGACGCTTCATACAGTCGCCTTGGCGGTGTACCAGAGTGGCGTGGCATTCTCGATGTGGCGGTGCGGGCGCGGCAACACTGGCATTGTCACGTCGAAGTGCTGACGCGCTTGCATCATGATGTCAACGACGATATAGAAGAACTCCGGGCGTTGGTCGGGTGGATCCGCGATGGGTTGGGTGTGCAGACGCCGTGGCATATTTTGCCCGGTGACGCGGGTGCGAAAACAGCCGCGTCGGTGGCGCGGGCTCGGCGCATTGCCCATGAAAGCGGGCTGCACTTTATCTATGGCCCCGAGGTCAATCAGCCGACGCGCTGCCCATTTTGCCAATATACTCTGATTACTCGTGAGAATGGAGTTGCCCGTATTGTTGGCATCTCCAGCAATACCTGTGAGAAGTGCATGCAAGAGATCTATCTGCGCACGTCTCTCTTTAAGCCCAGGTGATGGGTAAAAAATCGCCCCGATCGCCAAGTTCGGGGCGATTTTCTCTTCGGCGGCAATGAATCCGCCTGCATAGTGCGATCAATAGCGCACTCTTACCGTGTCAACAGTGGCACATACACTCGTTCGACCTGTAAGTCGGAGTCGACCACGAACTCAATTTTCTGCGTTGGTGAGATATTCTCGGCCCGATCGGTCGCTCGATAGTACAACGTGTATTGGCCATCAACCAGACGCCCCAACTGAATGATCGGCGGCTTACCATTGCTGATCAGGATATCTGACCAGGTTGCGCCATCCCACGAATAGCCGATGCTGTTAATACCATTACCGCCTAGATCGCCAGCGCCCAAAACAAGACTCGGCGCCTGAGCGAATATGTTCCCCAAGCGTAGGGTGTTTCCGCCAAGCCCATCTCGCGGTGCAGCGAAATGCGTTGTGCCGGGAGCTTGTACGGCGTAGCCGGCCGTTGCTAGGCCGGTGCGTTCGAAGTACTTGAATGCCAGAACATGCGGTCCGGCGTTAAGCGTGATTGTGCCGGTGAGCTGACGGGTTTCGTGTAGGCCATGGTTGCTGACCACCTCTCGGCCGTTGATCCAGAGCCACGATCCGTCATCACTTATGGTGCGGAAGACATATTCACCGCTTGCGGGCGCGATGAATATTCGGGTTTGCTCGATCAGAAAGCGGTCTCTGAGGTCTATTTGGTTTAGCGGTCCCCCTTCGCCCCAGTCCATGGTCTGACCATCCCAGGCAAAACTGCCGATGTACTCGCCCCGCGGAATCGATAGCGGATTGCGCGTGCGAGCCAATAAGTTATCGGGAACTGCACCAAGCTGGTAAACCGAAGCTTGCGGTTGTAGGTTGGCGTCGAAGCTGGCCACGACAGGACTGAACTGCTCCGGCTGTATGGTGATGCTTGTTGCTGCGGCGCCCTCAGCGTGATAGCGAACATACTCTTGGATGACGCCGGCCTGAAGGTTAACCGGGCCAACATCTCGGAAGCGTACATAGCCAACAATGTCGCGAGTCTGGCCGGGTTCGAGCGTACCGTCGATACCCCAGCGCCACGGGTAGCCGCCAGTGTTGCCCGCACACGGGACGATTCGGTTGTTGGGGCCAAGCGTTACACGAAAGTAGCCAGTTTGCTTGGGATAGACCGGATAATCTTGCCCGCTTGCGCCCAGGAAACACTCGCCCTCGTCGTAGACGTAGCGGTCGAAACTGCCGTCGGACAGCATACTCGCCTGCGGGTTCTGGCCGGAAATGGCGACGCTACCATTGTTGCGCACCGTAAAAGTGACTTTCAATAGCTCGCCTGCCGCGATCGTCGGCGGTTCATATGTTACGTTGAGTAGTTCGATGCTGGCCTCAACCTTCTCCTCGGGCACCCATTTGATGCTGTCGAAGAAGATGATCTTGCGCTCGCTGAGTGGTTCGTCGGTCAAGTCATTCAGAAGAACGTAGCCGTCGGTCCCAGCCCTGAAATCATAAGCGCCTAGGTCGACCCACTCTTCGGCGGTGTTGTGATCGACGACTCGTTCAGTTTCGCCGCCAGCGTGGTAAATGCGGTAACGCGCCTGTTGCGTCGCATACGGCGGTGATGCCAGGCCGCAACCCTGCGGAATATGCGCATAGATATGGTAACGTCCTGCAGTGGGGATGTTCGGGCGCCACACGGCTTCGTTAGCGCTCTGGGTTGTGGTATCTGTCGCAAAAGAGTAGTAAGTGTGATCGCCATAGCCGCAGGCGCCATCGTACCAATTGGCAGTACTACGCGAAAAACCCGCCTCCTCAAGTTCGTCAATCAAGAGGTCGCCGTTGTCTGGTGGTTGACCAATAACGCCGAAACGCTCCATGACCCGGTTGCGAATCCTGGGCAGCAGTGCATGAAGCTGATCGCCGGGGCATTCGGTGCCGGAACGGGTTTGGCGGTGCCCGGCGATGTTTTGCACAATTGCGCCTGATGCAGGACAGTTCTTAGAGATATCACAGCCATAATAGTAGGAGCGACCGAGCGGGTCGATGTCCTTCTGGTTGGCCTTCCAGGCGAGAAGATCAACCAGGCTATTTTGTGCGACGCGGGTGGGAACGCCGTTATTGTACGTCCCGATCATTGCAACGCCCATCGAGCCGTAGTTGGCGGCGTCGTGGAATCCAACCGCGTCGTCGCCGCCACTGCGTCCCTCGTAGATTGCGCCGTTGGGAGCGACCAGGTAGTTGTAGCCGACATCGCCCCATCCGCGTGTGAAGGTATGAAAAGACCAGATCGCTCGCACCCGGTCGCCCCAATTGCTCTCATTACCGCGTGGTTCGTTGGCGTCGGCAGTGTGGTGAACCACCATGTGTTTGACCGGGTAGTAAACCGGCTTGACCCGGCTGCCCTGGCCGTCTGGGCAACCCCAACTGGTGCGGCTAACGACACGGGGTTTATTGATAGCGGCAGTACCGGCGGAGGCGTCGCTCTGACTGGCGACAGGCGCTTCTTGCCGGTCGGCTGAGTAGCGTCCGTCAACTGTATTGACCTCAATGCCTTGGAGGTCCGGCATGCGTCCATCGGCGCCGGGAGAAGAGTTAGCGCGTACTTGCCAAAAACGTGCATCGACACCGGCATAGATGACCTGGCTCCAATGGATTGTTTCGCCATCGTTCGGCATCCATAGATCGGCGTCCTCAGCAACAGTTCCCCAATCGGTCCACGCTTGGCCATCGGCGCTGGCGCGAACCGATAGATCGAGTTCAGCCCCAGGCGGCTGAACAACCTCCCAGCGTAGCATCATATGCGTAAATGGATTGGCAGCCTCAGTCACTGGCGAGAGATAAGCACTGCCAATCGTTTGCAGTACTGCATCGCCGGGTGTTGGTTCTACGGATAACACCACTTGGTCTGGGCGGCCCGTATGCGTATCAGATGCAGCAGTGCCATAGTGGCTGACGGCAAGAAGTAATCCGAGACTGATACAAAATAGAATTGGCGCAAACAGGCGGATGTGGCGCAGATACAACGCAAGCCTCCTCTTGAATTGCAATGTCAGATTTTTGATGAGAGTGTGATGGGTGTTTCAGGTAAAGCGTCGTACAAATTCCAGAGAGCGATGCCGGTTTCTCTTTGATGAACCGAGTTCGTCGGCGCATATATCTCTTGATTGGCCGGTTTGTTACGTTTGGCCTTCTATTATTTGAACGAGTGGGGCTTGTACTATTAGCTTACAAGGAGATGATAGCAAGCTCATAGAAACATCATATGGAGCTTAACGGAGGTTGCCTATCGCTACAGGCGTGTCGATTGCAGAGATATTTCGCTGTAAGCCCAGTTGGTTGAGCTCCTTGAGACATTCACGCAGGTGATGAGCCAGCGTTCGCATGATTGCATGGGCCAAGGTGGTATGCTCTTCCATCAGCGCGGTCAGTTGATTTTGGCTCAACTGGAAGAGGCTCGTATCAGATAGCGCGATCACACTTGCTGGTTGCGGTGTTGCGGTTAAGGTAGCTAAATCGCCGAATATTCCATGCTCGCCCAATTCAGCGAGCACACGCCCGCCGCTGGACAGCTGCACTTGGCCGCTGGCAATAATATAGAGGTCGCGGCCCATATCCCCCTCCATCACAATCGGCTGACCGGATGGTACGACGGTCTCTTGCAGGTTGGCGGCAATGTCTGCTAATACCTCGTCTGGGAGGTTGTTAAAGATGCTAGTCGCCTTTAGAATGATAACCCGCTCGACTAAGTTGATTGCTCGCATATGCTCCTCACTCTGTTCAGAACCATACTGGAGATTGCCGCAACGCAGCATATAGATCGCACAGGCTTTAATCCAGGGATGGACCCCATTGGCGCGACCATTGACGATTTCCTTGATGCGCTGGCGACTTGTCCGTTGCGGGGCGATGTTCGGTGGTTGTTTTTGTTGATCTGTATCAAGTAGCGCCGGGAGAATGGCTTTCAACTGTCTGGGCAGGAAGATGTCGAGAATGTCAGTTGCATATAGTTGTTGCTCATCTGCGGGGTGTTCCAGATATTCACGTGCGCGCCAGATAGCATGGGGGTCGGCGAAAGAAGACAGCAAGATAAAGATTCGCTCGCGCCCGCGTATGAGACTGTTATGCAAGGCCTGGTACAACATATTTGTGCTAGGATGTCTACCTAGATCGCGTAGCACAGCCAGAACCCATGTTGCGTACGCAACTTCGGCATTGATCTGGGCTTGCACCCGTGTCAGCATTGCCCCGGTGGCGCGGTACCCGCACCGTTGCAATGCGAGCAGCACCTGATGGCGGACGATCTCATCCGAATCGTCAAGATGCTGTTGCAGCCAGTTGCTGACTTGCTCACCCCCAATTTGGCCGCTGATGCAAGCCAATCGTGCGCGTATGCGGGCTTGATCACTCGCTTGAACGAAAGCTTCCTGCAGCGCCGGCAGCGCCGATGATCCACTGGCAATGAGGACCGCCGTTGCATTGGCCTGTACGGATTGGTCGGTCAGGCTGTTCACAACCAGCGGCCAGAGCCGCGGGTGGTTGAGCTTGCCCGCAGCAGAGAGAGCGACCCAGCGAACTGCTCTATCGCTGTCGTGCAGGAGGTCTGCCAGTGGGCGGTACAAGCAAGTTAGGCTCGCGTCGCCCATAACCAGTGCCGCCAATGCACGCTCAAAAGGCTCACTTGATCGCATTTGTTTGCGTAGGCGTGGTCCGACCGTCAAGAGTCCCGCAATGCCGCCATGACGCAGCAATCCGACCATTGCCCCAGTGCGGAGATGCAGATTGGGATGATCGAGGTATGGTTCGAGTTGGTCGGCTGCAGCATCCTCACTCAGCGCTGCCAGGACGCGCAAGGCGGCGCCGCGCACAATGGGTTCCGCATCGCGTTCTATGCATTGTTGCACCATCGGCAGCATTGCCGATAAGTTCAGACACTCGATCTGGTGTAGCGCAGCTTGGCGGACCTCAACGGATGGATGAAAGAAGAGACCTGGCAATACCTCGGGCAGTGCATCGCGATGTTTTTCCCCGAGCATCTTCAGCGCAAAAAGCGCTGCGTCTGTATGCGGGATTTGAACATATTGGCGCAAGGTTTCCAGGTTCGCCGTGCTCAGTGTATGGTATTTGGCTAGATCGGGTCGCCCCGGACCGAGGAGTCGTGTAAGCATCCGTGGATATGCCCGGCCAACTGCAAAGGCAAAGAACAGCCATATGCCCAATACGGCTAGCAGGACATAGCTGAGTTCGATGCTGCTGAATCCAAATAGACTATTCAGCATCAGAATGCTCACCCCGGCCAGGCCGGCAGCAAGCGGTTTGACGCCGCCATCGATCGTGGTTTGCAGAATCGACCGCTGATCTGGCGGGAATGGCTGATAAATCGTCTGAAGGGCTGTTTGATCGAGCGAGGAGCGGAGTGTAAGCTCGCCAATGCGCGTGATCAACATAATTCCGAAAACGAGTAAAACAGGGCCTAGTGCTGTCCCCACAATCGCAATCAGGGATATGCCAATGAGCAGGGTGACAGGTAGCGCCAGTATATTGATCAGCGCGCCATATCGGGCAAAAAACGGTCCGATGAGCGTGAGCTTAAACAGGATGTGCAGCAGCCCAATAAGAGCATAGGAAATGCCAACCAGATTGGCAATCGCTTCGACCCCAAAAAAATGAGCGCTTGCCAATGCAAAGAACATGTTGTCGACATAAAAATAGCTGATGAACGAGAAAGCGGTCAGCCCGAAGATGAGCAAAACATCGCGGTTCTTGAGAAGGGCTATGCTGTCTGCCAACCGTTCGGTTTGCGGCGTATTGTAGGTATTCGCCCGCGCAGGCTGTCTACTATGCTGCATCTCCATCATATGTGAGAGGATAAGCGTGGTTAGCAAGATAGCCGCAGCGACAAGCAGGAGATTGGATGCCTCCATCACCAACAGCAGCGGCGGCGTCAGGAGTCCGCCGATGACCAGCGCAATTGTATCGCCAGTGGTGATCAACCCTGACAGGCGCTTGCTCTGGCGGATATTGAGCAGTCGGGTTGACGCCGTCTGGAGTGCCAACGTCATGAGCACACACGCCGTCGGCAGCCAGATTGCCAGCGCCATTACAAGCCAGGCCGCCTGAGTTAACCAAAGACCGAGCCAAAATACGCCCAGTGATAAGCTTAAGAATGCAGTGGTCGCGTTTGTGATCTGGTCCAATGTCAGCCACGTGTGAAGTTTGTGAAAAGCCCAGACGATGATTGGCGCACTTAGCGCTATGCCAACATAAATATAGGCAAGCATATGCGCGCTGAAAGCGCTCAGAAAGAGACCGCTGACAACAGCAATACTTAAGATGCGGCCAGTGCCTAGCATCAGGGCATACCCCAGCAGGAGCGCAACAGGGCGTTCTTCACCGGGATGCACATTGAATGTTCGTGCTAGGTGGCAAGACAGATGGTACACGATGCTTGCTCTCTTCAATGTTCACAACGTTGCATATCGAGGCATGTGCATTATCGTCGTCATGATGTATATAGTATATACTATTTTTTAACTTCATGTTTTGTTTTGCACCACCAATTATGTTTTGAATTCAGAATTGAACTGCTCCTGAGCCGTTGTTCCCTCCTCTGGCGCTATTTCCATAACCTTGATCGCTTCATCACACATGACACGCCAATCGCCAAGCAAGCGGCTAGATGCGCTTACTGGCAGTGTGTCTTCCCGGCGTCCGTTCGTGAGGCGGCTGTTGCTGGTACGCTATTGTTCGTGCGGCAGCATCGATGCAAGCAGATTTTGTTTGAGATCCCACAGCCGTTGAGTCAATGAGACGTGGTAAATATGTGGATTCATCAGACGCTTGACGCCAGGATCGAGTCGATCGATATCTTCCCTACGTCGTTGGCGCATCTCTTCGATAGAAGGCAAGTTGTACACAAGCTTGCCTTCTTTGACCACATCCGCCAACAGCGGCTCGACTTCAGTGATCTGGTCCTGGTTAAGAATGCGATACTTCGTATGGTCGGCTGGATGGTGCAGAACGATGCGCTCCATCTGGCGCGGGTCTTCATCATCGAGGCTGAGCAAATCGACTGTCGCCTTGCCTCGCCGGTCGTACAGCCGCCAGACCTGTTTGTGTCCGGGGTTGGGGATCTTGCTTGGCGACTCGGCGATCTTGATCGCAGGAACCCAGTCGTTATTGTGATAGACGGCAACCAGTTTGTAGACACCGCCCAGCGCTGGTTCGCCTAGCGACGTGATGAGTCGTGTTCCGACGCCATACACCAACCGCTCGATAAGCTTGTCAGGGTCAACACCGTAGCGGGCGGCTTCTGCGCTGATCTGGGTCAATATCTGCCAGATCACCAACTCGTCTAGATCGTTCGATAACACAATCGAGGTATGGGGAAAGCCGGCATCATTCAGCATCTTGGCAGCCTGGATGCTGAGATACGCCAAGTCGCCGGAATCGAGCCGGATGCCGACCGGCTCATAACCCTTGCGTCGCAATTCCTCGAAGACAGCGATGGCGTTAGGTATACCGCTTTCCAAAGTATTGATCGTATCGACAAGGAGTAGGCAATCATCCGGATAGATGTCGGCATAGGCGCGAAAGGCGTCACGCTCACCGAGACCCATTGCCAGGAAGACCTGGACCATGCTGTGCGCGTGGGTGCCTTTGGGCGAATATCCCAGCACGTGCGAAAGACCAACATTGGAGGTAAAATCGGCGCCGCCAATCAGCGCGGCGCGTGTGCCAGCGTTGGCGCCCTTGTCGTGTCCGCGCCGCAACCCAAATTCCAGAATCATTCGCCCGCGGCCGCTTTCGTGGATACGCGCCGCCTTTGTTGCGATAAGGATTTGGTAGTTGATATGATTGAGCAGTGCGGTCTCTATAATTTGGGCCATTGCCAGCGAACCCTGAACGGTCGTAATTGGCACATTGGCGTGGATCACCCGCCCTTCGGGGATGGAGCGCATGGTAATGTTATCGAATGCACTTTGGTTATGCAGCCAAGCCAGAAAGTCATCAGCAAAGACACGTCGCCCATTGCGGCTGGTCTGGCTGCGCAAGTAGGCAATCTCCTCAGCGCCAAAGCGCGCATTGTGCATCCAGTCAACGAACCATTCCAGCCCGGCGTTAATGCAGTAGCCGGCTTCATGCGAACCATAGTTAGGGTAATTGCGAAAAAAATGGTCGAACTGGACCACTTTTTCGTGGATACCCATGCGAAAATAGAGTTGCGCCATTGTTAACTGATATTGATCCGTAAGAAGGATACCCTCGGCGATACGCTGTTCTTCTGCTTTCATGGCTGCCTCCATTAGCTGATTGGAGTGATGCAAACGGCAGATCTGTTTGATCGCGCCTGCTAGTAGTGTTAATAAGACACTATACCATGGAAGCCGGTTTTGCGCTATACCCTTCCGTTATGGTATCCTCACGGAGGGATTTTGTGAAAAAACTGTTCGGATGAACCACTTTCCAAATTTTCGTACGTTATATATACTTAGGAGAAAGCGTCATACCAAGAGCCAATAGTAGAGGTGTTTGTCGTAGAGATGGGTTGGCGCATTATTTTGCCATACATGCTGCTTCTCGCCTGTGCAGCAGCAATATCAATCTCCATCACCTTTTTTGCATGGCGACGCCGTGCAGTACAGGGCGCGGTTGCACTTAGCATTCTCAGTGTCGCCGTTATAACGTGGTCGCTAGGGTATGCGTTGGAACTGGGTAGTACTGTTATCGTGGCAGCGCCTCGGGTGACCGGCGATCTGAGCGCTGCCGATCTGGGGGTTAGTATTTTGTGGGCCAAGGTGCAATATTTAGGGATCGTCACGGTTGCACTGGGCTGGCTTGTCTTTGGACTGCAATATACTGGTCGAGAAAAATGGCTCAATCGGCGTACGATGCTCCTTTTGCTCGTTGTGCCGCTTGTCGTTCTACTTCTCGTCTGGACCAATGAGCGACATGGCTTGATCTGGTCGAGCATTGGACTCGATACGAGCGGCACATTTCCGATCCTGGACTTTGAGCATGGTCCAGCATTTTGGGTGATTATCGGTTATTCATACCTCTGCCTTCTGTTTGGCAGCATGATTCTGATCCACACCATTCTGCGCTCACCAGAGCTTTATCGTCGCCAAACCGGCGCCTTGCTGGTGAGTATCTGTGCACCCTGGGTCGGTAACTTCATCTATATTGCAGGGTGGAGTCCTTGGCCAGCGCTTGATCTCACACCGATTGGATTTACGGTATCATGTTTGGCAATCGCCTGGGGCGTCTCTCGTTACCAATTGCTCAGTATTGTGCCTATTGCGCGCGAGGTCTTGATTGATAATATGGTCGAAGGTGTCATTGTTCTCGACGTTCATGATCGGATTGTAGATATTAACGTAGCGGCGCAGCAAGCTATTGGCAGCGCTGCGTCAGCAGCCGTTGGCCGTCCAATCTCGCAGGTGATGACGCAGTGGTCTGATATCATTGAGCATTACCGAGGTAAAACTCAACTGAGTGAAGAGATTGTTATTAATCGAGGCGAAGATGAACCAAGCTGCTTTGATCTCCGAATCTCGCCATTGTATGATCGGAAATGCAATTTGCGCGGGCGATTGGTTGTTTGGCGCGATATTAGTAAATTCAGACGCGTTGAAGCAGCGTTACGCCGCCGGAACGATGAGCTGGTTGCTTTACAAGAAAAGCTGTTCCAGGCTAAAGAAGCGGCTGAGTCGGCCAGCAGAGCCAAGAGCACGTTCCTGGCAAATATGAGTCATGAGTTGCGCACTCCGCTCTCGGCCATTTTAGGGTACAGCCAATTGTTACAGTATCAGGTCCAGACCAATGATGTCTCATCGATGAGCTCCGATCTTCGGGCGATCCGGACGGCGGGAGAGCATCTTTTAACCTTGATCAATAATATCCTTGACCTCTCCAAGATCGAGGCTGGTAAAATGGAACTTCACCTGGAGAACTTCGATATTAAGACATTGGTCAATGGAACGGTCGATACTATTCGGCCCGTGGTGGAACAGAATGATAATACGTTGGTTGTGCAGTGTGCTGATGATATCAATACCATGCATGCGGATATGACGAAGATTAAACAGATTCTCTTCAACCTGCTCAGTAATGCGGCGAAATTTACCAAATACGGAGTGATAACCTTGCGTGTGCGGAAAATGAAGAGCCAAGATTTCTGGTCGAAGTCGCTTCAAGCGTACGATGCGCCAGGACAAAGACAGCCAATGCTTTCTAGTCACCAAGAGAGCAAAAACAACGTTACTGCATGGTTTATCGTTTTTGAGGTCAGCGATACAGGTGCGGGCATCCCCGAAGAGCTACTCGCTTCCATTTTCACGGAGTTTACCCAAGCTGATTCTTCAACGACGCGCAAGTATGGCGGTACAGGACTGGGGTTAGCAATTAGCCAACACTATTGTCATATGATGGGCGGCGCCATCGCTGTCGAGAGTGTCGAAGGCCAAGGTTCGACCTTTACTGTACGTATCCCTGCAGAGGTGGTACGATGGTCGGCGGAACCGGTTGTTCCCCTAGAAGTTAATTTTAACGTTCGTGGTGCATAACAACGCCAGAAGTAACGGTGTTGCACGGCTTTCTCAGGAACAGATAGTATGAGAATTCAATATGAAGCTTGGTGATATCAATTCGGCTTGTATTTTAGTACAGGTTTGTGGTATCTGTAAGTTGAATTGATGTGATACAGTGAGGTAAGGTATATGATCAAAATCCTGCTTGTTGAGGACGATACTATGAACCGGGACATGATTGCCCGGTATATGTCGATGGAGGGCTATAGTGTCATTACTGCTATCAACGGCGAGCAGGCAGTAACGGTAGTGCGCGAAAACACGCCGCACCTGATCCTCATGGATATGGGTTTACCAATGATGGATGGCTGGGAGGCTGTGCGAAAGATCCGGGAAATGTCGATGGAGCGCTATATCCCGATTATTGCCCTGACCGCGTATGTGATGGCTGAGGATCGGGAGCGTTGTTTGGCTGCTGGGTGCGATGAGTACGAATCCAAGCCGGTAGACTTCCCGCGCCTTCTTGTAAAGATGCAAAAACTCTTGGAGCAAACAAGCGTATAAGATACATACGTTCGGGTTAGTAAGAAAAGACCAACCCCACTATGCTGAGCTATTCGCGCGTCATTCGGGGGCGCCGAACGGCGGCAGTGATCGAATTGAATGTTAGAAGGCTTCCGCGCGATTGGCAGGAGAGAAACACAAAAAGCGCAGTCCAAGCAACATATGCCGCTTCTCTACGCTTTCTGTGTTGGCAGGAGACATTCCTGCCCTGTCTTAGAAACTTGCGTAATACCCCATTGAGCAAGCAAGCTCGGTTTCCTCTTGGCCGCCCTTGGTAGTTCCAGCCAAACGCTTCATCCTTATCCCCCCGCCACGGTCTGCACTTGCGAGATGACTTGTAAAATCACATTGGGGAAAACTCCTAACCCAATCAGGGCTACCGTCGCGAGAATCAAGGTCATATTTACCGCTAGCGGCGTTGATACCGGTTCGGTCGAGATTGGGGCATTGATAAACATCGCTTTGAGCAGGCGCAGATAGTAATAGAGCGCGACAACCGTTGTAATCACGCCGCCAATCACCAACCAGTACGCTCCCGACTGCCAAGCCGCCATAAAGACATAGAACTTCGCAAAGAATCCTGCCAAAGGAGGAATCCCAGCCAGCGAAAGCACGCTGATCGCGGTGAGCACCGCCAGCCCCAGATTACGCTGCGCCAGCCCATTCAGGTCGCTGATCTCATCGCCGCCAACCGTCACGTCGATCACTGCCAACGCGCCAAATGCGGCGATATTGGTAAGCGTGTAGACAATCAGGTAATAGAGCAGCGCCGAGGTCGCCAACTCGCGGTCGATATTCAGCGGCGAAGCCCAAGCGACCAACCCCATAAGCAAGAAGCCGGCGTGGGCAATGCTGGAATAGGCCAACAGTCGTTTGGCGTTGGTTTGCGGTAGCGCGGCCAGATTCCCAATGATTACAGTCAGTAGAGTAAGAAGAGCCAACAAGCTGGTCCATCCCCCGAAAGAATCGAATTCAGCCACTGTGCCGGTGAGCCCAGGGAAAGCAGTAATCAGTAGTCGATAGAGCAGTAGAAAACCTGCTGTCTTGGACGCGGTCGAGATAAATGCTGTAATCGGCGTTGGCGCACCCTGGTATACATCGGGCGACCAGCTATGGAACGGCACAACACCGATTTTGTAGCCCAGGCCAGCGATGATGAAGATCATCCCAAGTGTGAGCAAAGCCGTATTCTCACCAGCCTGTTGCGCCACCTGCGCAATCTGACTAAACTGCGTGAGATTATTCGCGGCGATGTTGGTGTTGAGCGTGGTGGCGGTAAAGCCATAGACCAGGCTCATACCATAGAGCAGAATACACGACGAGAGCGCGCCAAAGAGAAAATATTTCATCCCCGCTTCAGACGACTCGGTCTCTTCGCGGAAGTACCCAGTCAAAATGTAGAGCGGGATAGAGGTGAGTTCGAGGGCCAAATAGGCAATGATCAGTTCAGTAGCGCCGGCCATTAGCGTCATTCCTGCGGTCGAGAAAAGGATCAGCGCATAGAACTCGCCGGGGTTGCCGGTTGGCCGGTAGTCCAGCGTTAGCAGCGTCGTCAGGAACGCCGCACCGATCACGGTCAAACGCGCGATCATTGTCAGGTGATCGGTTGCGAAGACACCGATGATGGTATCGCCGTTCGGTCCGCCGTTCTGTAGGTTGCGAATAATATTGGTGAAGAAATTAATCTGCGCAGTCTCCGGCAAGGTGTAGACATAGCCGCTCTGCAGGAGCGCAATCGCGAAGATCAGCCCCAGCCCAATCGCAGTCAACGATCCCGCCGAGCGACTACGTTCGCGTTGCGCTGCCTCGTCGCTGCCCCAGCGTTCAAAGATATCGGAGCCGAGCACCAGCAGAGCCAGAACCAGCAGCAGGATCTCAGGCAGGATGCGTGGAATATCGGTCAATTGAAATAGCACAACGCCACTCCTTCAACGGTTTTACGGTCCAACTTACTTTACGGGCCTACTGCAATCGCCGGGCTGTTCAGTTGTTGGACAATTGGCGTGACGCCTGTGTCGATCAGTTCAGCCAGGACAGATGGATAAATCCCTACCCCAATCAGAATTGCTGCCAGAATAATTGCGCCAGTATACTCTTGCCAGGTCAGCTTGGGCAGTTTGAAAAATTCGGGGTTTTTAACTTCATCAAAGAAGACCTGATACGTCGCGCGCAGAATGTACGCCCCGGTGATGGGAATTGAGAGCGCCGCGATCACAGCAATGAGCGGATAGCTTTCCCACACTCCAATGAAGATGTTAAACTCGGCCCAGAACCCTGCAAACCCTGGCATACCCATCGAAGAGAGGCCGCCGATAATGAACATCACCGCTGCGAAAGGCATCACTCGGCCCAGCCCGCCAAGTTCGGGGAGTTGACGGGTGTGGGTGCGTTCGTAGATCATGCGTCCGACCACTGCGAAGAACAAGCCAGTCATGATCCCGTGAGCGAACATCTGCAAGACTGCCCCCATGATCCCGATCTGGTTCGCCGCCGCCAGCCCCATTACCACCAAGCCCATATGGCTCACTGACGAATAGCCGATGATAAACTTGAAATCACGCTGAGCCATCGCAATGGTCGCCCCGTACACGACGTTGAGAATCGTCAGTACGGCGATGATTGGCAACCAGAACTGCGCGCCTTCGGGCATGAGCCACATCGCTGCGCGAAGGCACCCGTAAGCGCCCAGCTTCATCAGCACCCCAGCGTGGAGCATTGAGACCGCGGTCGGCGCCGCGACGTGACCGGTTGGCGACCAGGTGTGGAAAGGGAACATGCCGGCCAAGACCGCAAAACCGATAAAGAGCGGCGGGAAGAAGTAGTTCTGGAACTCGCGGGAAAACGTGACGGTGCGCGCCAGTTCGGGCATATCGAAGGTGCGCAATCCGCTGCCAAAATAGATTGCCAGCATCCCAATAATGGCGAATGCGCTGCCCGTCATCAGGAAAAGCGTCAGTTTCATCGCGCCGTATTCTTTGCGGGTGCTGCCCCAGATGCCAATCAGCAAATACATTGGCAGCACCGCCAGTTCATAGAAGACAAAGAAGAGAAACAGGTCGAGCGCGAGAAAGACGCCGTAGACGCCGGTAGTCAGCAGCAACAGCCAGATCCAATATTCTTTCACACGTTTATCGATGTTCCAACTCATCAATGCGCCGCTGAAGATGATGAAGCCATTCAGGATCAGCATGGGCAGGTTGATACCGTCGACGCCAAGCAGGTAGCTGATTCCGAGTTGTGGAATCCAATCCAGGCGCTCGACGAATTGGAAGCCGCCGCGGATAGGATCATAGGCAAAGAAGACCAGTAACGAGAGCGCCAGGGAGAGAAAGGCGAAGATCGCGCCTGTCCAGCGAATAGCTTCATGCTGTCGGGCGGGTATCAGTGCAATAATCAAGGCTGGCGCTAGCATACTCAGCCAGATCAGGCTGAGCCATGGAACATCGGGGGAAATTTCAAATAAACCCATATCCACCCTTTGACAAACGATGCATAACGAACGAAGAACAGTTATAAATAACAGGACTTACGCGGTCACCGGTCGGCAGGGAGGGTTGGAGGGCGGCAAGCCCGCCAAGAATCCTTTTCTTGCTGTGGCAGCGGCGGCAGCGGCGACGCTGCCACAGCAAGAAGGACTTTTCGGGGAAGCTTCGTCTCCCCGACACCCACCACCGCGTAAGTCCTGTAAATAAGAAGAATAAGGATTGCTGCGATCATAAGAGCGCTTGCATAAACACCTGAACCATCTGCGTTGCTGTGGCGTTTGCGACATTCATAATGATCGAAGGATAGACACCTAGCACGAGGAGCAGCGCCAGGAGCGGCGCCGTGGCAGCAAACTCCAGCGCAGTGATATCGCGTAGCGCAGCACGATTCGGTTCATTGTGTCCACCGGCCCAACGCGGGTTCAGCGGCCCAAAGAAGATCCGCTGTATCATCAGCAGCAGCGCCAGCGCCGTAAAGATTAGGCCAATCGTCGCCAGGAATGTGAAGAACGGTAGTGTCGCCCAGGCCCCGCGGAAGATGAAGAATTCGCCGACGAAACCGGCTAGTCCAGGTAAGCCCAGATTTGCGAACATCGCCATGCCCATGACGCCCGCAAATCCGGGCATAATCACGCGCAGCCCGCCGAAGTCACTTAGATTGTAGCTGTCGATACGGTTGAACAGCGCCCCAGCTAGCAAGAAGAGTGCGCCAGTCGAGAGACCGTGAGCGACCATTTGCACGATTGCACCGTTGAGGGCGATTGCTCGGCTGTCCAAGCTTACCTCGCCCGAGCCGCTTGCTGCGACGGCGGCAATAGCAAGCATCACATAGCCCATGTGGTTGATCGAGGTATACCCAATCAGCCGCTTGATGTCACCGTTGACATAAGATAGTGCGCCGAACGCACCGGCAACAATCCCGATCAGAGCCAGGGCGCCCATAACCGGCGCAAAGTACCGAGCTGCGTCGGGTACAAACGGCAGCAAAATACGCAGCATGCCATACGCGCCCATTTTACTCATCACCGCCGAGAGCAGGATTGAACCGGCAATTGGCGCTTCACCGTAGGCATCGGGCAGCCAGGTGTGGAACGGCCAGACTGCCAGCTTGATCGCAAAGGCGATGAAGATCGCCCAGAACGCGATCGAGGTGTAGAGCAACGGGTATGGCCCCAAGACATTAACGATCCCCAACTGCGCGGCGTAATTGAAGATGATTTCGCTGAGCGAGCCCTGCACCCCCTCGACCGTTAGGTTCTGTCCTAACCGGCCCAGCGCAATCAAGTCGAAGGTGGGGAAGCCTGCCGCTCGAGTCGCCAAGTAGAAGAACTGGAACAACAGCAGCATACCGATCGAGCCGGCCATGGTGTATACGAAGAACTTGAAAGCCGCATAACGGCGGTTCTCACGCCCCCAGAACTGGATCAGGAAGAACGCCGGCACCAGGCTGAATTCCCAGAAGATAAAGAAGAAAAAGAAGTCCAGCGCCAGGAAATAACCCA
>JAKSDJ010000628.1 GCA_022360155.1 Chloroflexales bacterium
GAAGGTTCTGGATGGAGAACCACTTCAGTCCTGCAAGCCTATCGTAGTCTTGCGAGATCCAAACTTGCCCAATACTCTAAACTATGATCGGGTGCTTCGGTCACAGTGAGTGGGACCAGCCGCCATCTAACAAGCGCATGAAGTCCGACGCCGCTCCGCGGCCTCATATCGGCGCGAAATTTGGTTATGTGACGCATTTCGAGTTGAAGCTCACTTCGGAAAAGTCACGGCGCGGCTGACGCGCAGGGCGTTGTGCATGCCGTCGAACAAGGCGCTTGAGCAAACGTCCATTGTCGGCCTCGTCTGTCGATGTCCGTTGCTGGAGGGAAGGGCGTTTTGCGGTTGGTGTTTATGGTCGCTTGTAAGGAGAGATATGCCTAGAACAATCCGATCTGCAGTACAGTGTTACTACTCCACTCTTAAGTACGCCAACTCATTTAGGGGCAAGTATATATGGTTATTCGAGGGTAAGGGAACATTGCGCCTGACTACGACATTTCTTGCTCTTGAAAATTCACCCCTTGTATTGTACATTCCGTTGACTGCAATTAAGAGTATAAACATCGGTTTCTTTTCACGATGGGCCAAACCGATTCCTTGTGCATACCTTGATATGAAATACCTTAGTGACGGACACGAGAAAACGATTCTTCTCAATCCGTATGACTCTTTGACCGTTTGGGCTTCAAACAAGCTTATTGAGAGTTGGATTACAACGTTTGAGCAAGTGGATGAATTGAAGGAGCGAATAAAATATCCCTTGCTCCCTCTGTGTACTTCACCGACTCTGATGCAAATGGCGGTCATGGGTATAGCATTTGTTTTGCCGCTAGGAGTTTGTTTATTTTTATTTTGGCTACTGATTGAAACTCTTTTGAACTCGCCATTCTTACCCTTCCCACCCTCACTGCCCTCCTTGCTGCCTTGACGATACGATAGTGCAGATGCGCGACACCCGCCCCGCTGATCACGCATCTGCACCTGCAAAAACCCTGGTACGTCGTCAGGAGAAACCCAAACAGGGTCTATTGCTGCTCGTACGCTGCGCGCAACCCCGCGATGTCGATCTTCTTCATCTGCAACATGGCCTGCATCACACGCTGTGACTTTGCGGGGTCGGGATCGTTCAACAGCTCCATGAGCGTCTGGGGGATGATTTGCCACGAGACGCCGAACTTGTCGGTCAGCCAGCCGCACGGCCCCTCTTCGCCGCCCTCGGTCAATGTGGCCCACAACGCATCGACTTCCGCCTGGGTCTCACAGTTGACAAAGAAGGAAATCGCCGGCGTGAAGGTGTATTGCGGCCCGCCGTTGAGCGCGACGAATTGTTGTCCCTCGAGCTGGAAGGTGGCGGTCATCACCGCCCCCGGCGTCCCCGGCCCTGCTTCGCCATAGCGCGTTACATTCAAAACCTTCGAGTCTTTGAAGACAGCGATGTAGAAATGCATCGCCTCTTCGGCTTGATCATTGAACCAGAGGTATGGCGTGATCTTTTGCATAGCGGCGCTCCTTGTTTTGTGCGGTTATCAGAACATTTGTAGTATAGCCTTTCATAAGGAGCCTGTCTTGTATAAAATGGCAAGCTACTCAAAAAGAGCGCTGCCGCGCCGTTCCTTGTGGGTTAGCTGCATTTGCGGGGTATCTAATATCAATTCGACATAGCTCTTCCGCATCCTGTACCCTGCCCTGCGGCTGCGCTCAGGATACGCGAAGCGAAGGGTCTCAGCAGCAGCAAGCCGAGATGCTTCGCGGAGTTCATCCTGAGTGGAGCCGCAGGGTTCAGCATGACATGCGTCGTGTTCACGTTGAATGGGTGTCTGACTGACATGCGAACAGGCCAGGGTGCAACGTGCTGGTTCAGAAGCGCGTTCACCCTGGCCCTGCGCTGCCCTACCGCTGCGGGCGCTCACCTGGTTGTCTATATTCGTTGCGCGCCCGGCTGCCCGTCCTCGACGATAAACGACGCATACGTCGCGATGGGCGCATCCGAGCGGCTTACTGTGCTGACAAAACGAATGTCGGCCAGCCAGCGCTCGTGCGTCAGGTTGACCCGAATGTAGCCGCGCCGGTCGCCCTCAAAGAGCTTGATGTGGGGGTTTTCGGGGATCATCGGACCGTAGTAGGGACCGTAGGGCGTGTCATCGCCGCCGCTGGTGATCGCCGGGGTGACAAATTCAGTCGCTATCACTGGCGACTGCGAGTTTTTGAAGTCGCGCTTCAGGTCGTTGACAAATGTCGAATGCCAGTCGCCCGTAATGACGATTGGATTGGCAATCTGGCGGTTGACAATGTGATCCAGCAAGCGATTACGCGCGACCGGGTACCCATCCCATGAATCCTGCCAGAAGACCTCGCCCGGCCCTTTCTTGTGATCGAGTTCAGCCACCAATACTTGTTGCGCCAGCACATTCCAGCGTACCGTGGAGCGGTTCAGCCCATCGTGCAGCCATTTCTCCTGTTCAGGGCCAAGCACAGTCTGCGCTGGGTCGAATGAAGCAGCGCAGCGGGGATGCTCGCCGTCGCCGCAGGGGTGGTCGCTGCGGTATTGGCGTGTGTCAAGCACGCTGAATTCAGCCAGATCGCCGTAGGTCACACGACGATAGAGCAGCATGTCTGGCCCCTGCGGCTGCGCTGCCTGACGGAGTGGTAGGTGCTCGTAGAACGCCTGGTAGGCGGCGGCGCGCCGTTGGAGAAATATTGCGATCGGGTCGTTGTTCTCGGAAATAGCGCCGGTGTAGTCGTTTTCGACCTCGTGGTCATCCCACGTCACCACAAACGGGAAGAGCGCATGGGCAGCCTGTAAGTCCGGGTCTGTCTTGTAGAGCGCGTGGCGCAGCCGATACTGCTCCAGGGTCATGGTCTCCTGAGTAAATGGCGCCGGCAACGCGGCATTGCGCACACCGCCGTTGGGAATGCCGTATTCGTAAATGTAGTCGCCCAGGTGGAACACCACGTCCAGGTCTTCCTCAGTCATCCGGCGGTATGGCGAGAAGAAGCCATCTTCCCACTTCTGGCAAGTCGCAAACGCAAAGTTGAGCGCGTCCAGATGGGCGCCGGCAGCAGGCGCTGTCTTCGTGCGGCCGATGGAACTGAATTCATTGCGCACTCGGAAGGCGTAAAAGTACTCGCGTCCTGGCTTCAGCCCCTGGACTTCGACATGCACCGAATGGGCCAGTTCTGGTGAAGCTAGGGCAACGCCCCGCCGCACAATCCGGCGCATGCCTTCGTCGCTGGCGACATACCAGTGGACGGGCGCCGGATGGTTGGGCATTCCGCCGCCATTGAGCGGGTCGGGGGCCAGCCGGGTCCACAGCACAAAACCATCGGGTGTGGGGTCGCCCGAAGCGATGCCAAGCGTAAAAGGATTCGCGCCAAGCGAGGGCGCGGCGAATATGTCGTCGCCTGGCATCAGCGCCAGTGCGGTCAGTCCAGCCAGGCTCCCAGAAATCGCCATAAAACGGCGGCGGTCGATGCGTCCAACCAGCAGGTCGTCTGGACGCCGTTTGCTCTTCTCCATGCAGCGTTCCTTTTTTCGTTGTTCTATTAATGGTCAACAATAATGGTCAACAAGGGTTAAGTATAAGTGTAGCAGGCCCGCGTTAACCTGATTTTTAGCAGAAGTTAAGTGCAGATGAAGCCGGATTGAAGCGCGTGCAACCTGTGGAGCGCCTAACAATAAGCATGTCTCCCCCTGAGCCCTTCACAAGCCAGTCCTGAGCCCTCATGACAAGCGCAGTGTTCACGTTGAATTCGTACTCATACGACGGATCTGGACGGGCGTGTGTCCGATCCACTGCTTCAGCGCGCGGGTGAGATGGGGCTGATCGAAGTAGCCGGCTTCGTATACGGTGTCGGGGATCGACACGCCCTGCCGCAAGAGCGCTGCGGCGCGTTGGGCGCGTGCGACCTGATAGAGATGGTTTTGTGTCAAGCCTGTAGCGCGCAAGAAGTGCTGCCGCACTGTGCGTGGCGACAGCTCAAGCGGAAGACCCCGCAACACCGTGTCTACGACCGGATCGCGGACCAGGACGTCTTCACGCGCAAGCCGGTCGATAAAAGTCTCGGCGTTTTCGTAACTCGGGAATTGCCAGGTCGAACTTTTCAGCCGGAAAGATTGACCGATCGCCTCAGGCAGGATGGTCTCTCTATCGATCAGATCGCTAAAGGGCGCTTGGGGGATGAAGACGCCGGTCTTGAACTTGATCCATAGGATCTCGGCCCCTTCCTCCCAAGACACAACGCCCGATCTCGCCCAGGGGCCGACGACCAGTGCGCGGGTATGACCATACTGCTTGACGAAGACCATGTGCCAATGGTTCTCGGCGGGGCGGATCGCAGAACCATCGCGCACCGTGCGCCCCTGGATGATCGTCTCCACATACGCCGAATCCGATAATCTTTCCTCGTGAAGTATCGTCATCGCTTTGCCTTATCTCTGTTTGGAAGCTTTCCCCAAGACCTGAAAGGTTTTATACCAATTCGATTGAGACATTCCGCATCTTGTCACTCCTTCACATTGTTCAGGACAGGCTCTGAGCCCTTCGGCTCCGCTCAGGACCGGCTCGCCGAAGGGCTCAGCAGCAGTGAGCCGAGATGCTTCGCGGAGCCGGTCCTGAGCCCTTCGGCTCCGCTCAGGACCGGCTCGCCGAAGGGCTCAGCATGACATGCGTAGTTTTCACGTCGAATTGGTATAACATGCCAACCTGCGAACTTGCAATGGCACGCTGATGGCGCAGATGGTTGCCAATCAGCGCAGATCGAACCGTCAAACCTACGAACCTGCTAAGGCATGGTTCGTCGCGGCTTGAGCGTTGTCAGTGCGGATGCGAGCCGCACATTATATCGCTCTCCGCAAGAGAATGCCGCGCGGCTGCAAGCCGCGCCTAATGAATTTTGACGACCAACACCAGCAATGGAGAAAGGCATTCATCATGCTGCCTTCAGGCGGTTGTGTTGCCGTAAAACCGCCTAAAGGCGGCACAACGGAGACGACCTCA
>JAKSDJ010000346.1 GCA_022360155.1 Chloroflexales bacterium
AGCGTCAGTATTGGCCCAGGTAGCCGCCTTCGCCATCGGTAACGATCCCAACGCTGTAGCTCCACTCGACACGTTGATTGTAGGGTTTCAGGTGCCGCTCTTCTTTCGGGTCGTTCTCTTCTTTGCGCTCATCGCCTTTGGCTGGTTCTTCAATACTCGACCAGGCTGGTACAGCGCAAATCCTAATACTGGCGCGGAACCGCTTGCCCGTATTCTAGGCGCTCTCACCGGGGCCTTTATCGCCCTTCTGTGGAGCAATGGGCTGACAATTTTCTGGCAGGAATTCGTCGCCCAAGGCGGCGGTTTCGGCGGCCCAATCGCCCTGGTGCTGAACATCTTGCCCGATGTAAGCATCCTTATCCCGTCACTGATCACGGTCTTCTTCATTCTGCTCTTTGTGATCATTCTGTTCAATCTGCCAAAAATCTGGAATTCGTAGGAAGGAACGAAGGACGAGGCACGCGACGATTCTGCCATTCATAGCTTGACTCATCGCGCGTCGTTCATCATGAAAGTCATGCATTACCACATCGTTGGTATTGCTGGCGCAGGTATGAGTGCCAGCGCCAATCTTCTGCTCGACCAGGGCCATACGGTGAGCGGGTCGGATCTGACGACGAACCAGCTGACCCTGGCTCTGGCCAAGCGTGGCGCGGCTATTTATACCGGCCACGCTGCCGCGCATATTGCCGGGGCCGACGTGTTGGTAGCCACGTCGGCGGTACAGCCCGACCACCCCGAACTTGTCGCAGCGCAAGAGACCGGCATCCCTTTGCTCAGACGTGCGGATCTCTGGCGCGACTGGTCACAACAACGCCCGGTTATCGCCGTCGCCGGAACACACGGCAAGACGACGACAACCGCAATGATTGCGCTGGTGCTGACGCGAGCCGGGTTCGACCCCGGCTTCTTGATCGGCAGCGAGTCGCCCGACCTGGGAGTCAACGCGCGGTGGGGGCGCCCCGATGCCCCGCTTGTGATCGAGGCCGACGAGTATGATCGCACTTTTCTCGCTCTGACGCCGAAAATTGCGGTGATCACCAATATCGAGTGGGATCACCCCGATATCTACCAGACGGCGGCGGATTACGAAGCAGCCTTTACCCAGTTCGCCAGCCAGGTGCAGGATGCTATCCTGTTTGGCGGTGATCAAGGCCTGGCCGCTCAAGCGTATACAGCACGATGGCTCACCTATGGCTTCGAAACGGATAGAGATTATCGGGCGCAGCTCGATCGCTACGAGCCAGCGCCCAAGAACCGGGTTGGATTCAATGGTGCGCCGTTCTCGATCCTCAATACGCGATTGCTTCTACGGGTGCCGGGACTCCACAATATCCACAACGCCCTGGCCGCTATTGCCGTCGCTGATCTACTGGGGGTGCAGACTACGGTCACAGCACAAGCGCTCGGCGAGTTCCGCGGTACTGCCCGTCGCTTTGAATTCAAGGGCATCGCGTCGGACGTGACCGTGATCGACGACTACGCCCACCATCCAACCGAGGTGCAGGTGACATTGGCCACAGCGCGCGACTGGGCGACGCCTGGCCCGTGGCGGATCATCGCCTATCTGCAGCCACATACATTTAGCCGGACCCGCACGCTCTGGAAACAGTGGCCCGACGCCTTCGCCAATGCCGACCTGGTATTGATCGGTGATATCTATGCTGCACGCGAAAGTGGCAACCCATCTGAACTGGCGCGCGCCCTGGTTGGGCAGATCGCCCAATCGCATCCCAGGGTCGCCTATGTTGGCAATCTTGCAAACGCGACCCGCGTTGCACTGAAGCTGGTGCGACCCGGCGATTTATTTCTAACTCTTGGCGCTGGTGATGGCTACCGCGTCGGCGAGGAGTTGCTTGCTCAACTGCAGAACAGGGAGTAACGCCTCATTTGTTATTCCAGTATTTTCGGAAAGAAAGCGTTTTAAGACTAAATTTAGGTTGGAACGTTTCAGCTTGACGCCACCCTGTTGGTGCGAAATGCGATGAAACGTACGGTTGCGCATCTTCGGCGCGTCGCGCCAAACGACACAGATGTCGAAGGCCTTGGCTCAAACCTTGCTGCTATTCTCTTGCGCATCGGCTACATCGTACGCACACAGAACACAATACGTGTGATGCTTGGCGCATCGTACCGGGAGATGATGAACTTGATACCACGCTCTCTAAACCTAACGTAATGAGTGATATGGATAAACAAGCCTTTCACAGTGCTACCGCTATGACTATGTGGCAAAACTATGCCGATGATGAACGTGCGCCCGATGGTTGGCGCGAAATCATGGCCTGGCATTGGGAACAAGCCGGTGATTATCGGCAGGCGGTCGAGGCAGCCTTAGAAGTTGTGGAGGCGCGGATCAACGAGTTGGCTTTTACCGAGGCGCGTCGCTGGACCGAGCGGGGCTTGATGCTGCTCGACCGCCTTGATGAGCAAGAACGTCGTCACTTCGAGATACGCGCCTATGCGCTGACGATTGCAGTATTGGAATTTGGCGGTCAATATCGCGAAGCGCTGGGTTATGCCCGTTTGCTCATGCGCTTGGCCGAAAGCCGTGGGAATGTCGAAGCCCAGTTGCGCAGTTACTTGACGATGGGCCGAGTCAATCGTGAATTAGGGCAGTTCATTGTCGCTGAGTCGAATCTGGTCCAGGCTTTGATGCTCGCCCAACGGCATAATCTGCTCGAACTCGAGATGGAAGTTCGGCTCCAACTCGCCAAAGTGCATCAATTGCAGGGCAAGCATTTGCAGGCGTTTCAGCAACTCGAGATGGCCCAGGAGACGCCCACCGATGATCGCGGACGGCTGGCACGGGTCTATACCGGTGTCGGTGATATTTATCGGGTATTGAGTGCGGGCCAGGAAGCGCTCAAACTCTACGAGCGGGCGTTAAAGCTCGATATCGGGTCGGGCAATCGCCTAGGTCAAGCCATGCTGAATGAAAAGTTGGGTCTGACCTATCTCGAACTGCGCAACTTCGACGAAGCATTGCATTATGTGCGCGAGGCCCTGCGGCTACGTGAAGAGTTAGAGGATGTTATTGGACAGGCGCGCTCACACGTTATCCTAGGCCGGATCGCAAGTTCTCTGGCGGATTATACCCTGGCAATGAGCCATTTCGAGCGCGCCCATGAGCTCGAAGGCATGGCTCAGAATCAGCGCGGCCTGACTATCGCGCTTATGAATCTGGGGGATGTCGCCCGCGCGCTGAACGAACACGAGCGCGCCCGTACCTCCTACACCGAGGCGTTGGCGCTGGCTCAGGCGGTTGACGACCAGATTGCCCAAGCGCGCGTGTATCAGCGGCTTGGCGATGTAAGCCGCCATATTGGCGATACCAAAGACGCCCAAGCATACTGGGCCGCGGCGCTGCGCATCCGCGAACAGCTTGGTCATTCCGAAGAAGCGATTGCTTTACGCGGCTGCTTGATAGCCGTCGATTTGTCATAATGAATCTTTTACATATCATCGAAAACGAAATGTTGGCCAAACACACCGCCTGGCGCATCGGCGGACCGGCGCGTTACTACGCCAAGGCTACGACCATTGAGGATCTGCGCGCTGGATTGGAGTGGGCCGAACAGCGCAATCTGCCATTCTTTTTGATCGGCGGCGGAACCAACCTGCTGGTACGCGATACGGGTTTTCCTGGTCTAGTAATGCATTATGTCAACCGAACCTGGCGAGTGACGAGCGAGACCCTTCAACACGAAACGCTTGGCGCAACAGGAACGCTGTATGTCGAAGCCGGCGCGCCAATGGCCGGGACCGTGCGGCGGATCGCCGCCCAGGGCTGGGCTGGACTCGAGTGGGCCGAAGGGCTGCCCGGCGCCGTTGGCGGCGCAGTGTATGGCAATGCAGGTTGCTACGGCGGTGATATCGCCAGTACACTTATCCGCGCTTGGGTGCTGGTCAATGATCAGCTCGAAGAGTGGCCGGTTCAACAGTTTGCCTATGGGTATCGGACGAGTCTGCTCAAAAGATTAGAACTTGAGAATGAGCGCTTGCACCAGATCGAAACGACGAAATCCACATCCCAAACATCTAAGATCTACCGCCGCGCGCCCATCGTTTTGGCTGCGGAGTTCAAGCTGGTTCGCGCCGACCCGGCGGATTTGGCGGAAAAGATGGCTGCAATTGCTACCGAACGTAAGGGCAAAACGCCATGGGGCAGTTCGTGCGGCAGCGTCTTCAAGAACCCGCCAGGCCAGAGCGCCGGGCGGCTGATCGAACAGACCGGCTTGAAGGGCGCTCGTTGCGGCGCTGCCGAGATTAGCCAGCGCCACGGCAACTACATCGTCAACATGGGCGGCGCGCGGAGTGATGACGTGCTTCATCTGATCGAGATGGCCCGCAGCGCTGTCTTGCGTCAATTTGAGATTGAATTGGAGTTAGAAGTAAGAATTCTCTAAGAAAAGGTTTTGACAGGATTGACAAGATGAACAGGATTTGAATGATGCGATGCAGGCGTTGAGAGGCTGTTTGCAAGGCCGTCTGAATCGGCAAGCGCTGGATCAAAAGCTGCGGACAACAGGGAACGGGCGTGGTGGAATATGGAGTGTGCAAGCCATGCTTGCGCGCGGCAGCTATGGTTGCCGCACTCCATAATACCCCTTTTCAGACAGCTTCTGAG
>JAKSDJ010000641.1 GCA_022360155.1 Chloroflexales bacterium
GAAGCAGAGAGCGCTCCTTCGGACGGAGCGGACGCCGTCTGAAGGAGCGCTGCATCGTTGTTACAAGCGCTTGTGGAGGAAAATCGCACCAGAGCGCGCCGTACGGTCAGCGCCCGCGTTGTTCAGCGACAGCGCTCTGGAACGATGGGACACTGAGTTGGCGAAAACTAATCATTTTCCGCTGCTCCTCATCCCAAAGGTGGAGCGACAGCGTTTTCAGGCTCGATCCCAGGGTAATGATATGCGCATTTTGAAAGAACGGCGTTTCGTCGTGACACTTCTGCAGATAATAGTTAGGAATACGAGCGCTCAGATGGTGGATATGATGCAGGCCAATGTTTCCACTGAACCACTGGAGCACTTTCGGCAGCTTGAAATACGAACTGCCCTGCAGCGCAGCCGTCGCAAAATCCCAAGTCTCATTATGCTCCCAATAGGCATCCTCGAACTGATGCTGCACATAGAAGAACCAGACACCCACCGTCGCAGCGACCAGAATCACCGGCAAATGGATCAACACATATTGTTGCAGACCAATGGTCGACGCCATCACCATCATCAAGGCAAGCAGGGCGATGTTCGTTGCATAGACATTCAGGCGCTCTTTTCTGCTGGATTCGCGCCGGCAAAAACGATGGCTGATCAGGAAGATATACAATGGACCAATGCCCAGAAGGACGATCGGGTGGCGAAACAGCCGATACTTAAGCCGATCGAGTCGCGAGGCGTTGCAATATTCGTTCACTGTCATTGTGTAGACATCGCCGATCCCACGATGGTCAAGATCGCCAGAGGTGGCATGATGTACGGCGTGTTCATATCGCCATCGGTTGTATGGCGTAAATACGAGGAATCCAGCGATCATCCCGAGGATATCATTCGCTTTACGGGAGGCGAAAAAAGACCCGTGGCAGCAATCGTGGAAAATGATGAAGATACGCAGGAGCAAACCGCCTGCCACAACTGCCAGCCCCAATGTCAGCCAATAAGAATATGCCAAACTGAGATACATCACGTATAACAGCGCAAAATAAGGGATAAACGTGTTCACGATCTGCCAAAGGCTGCGCCATAGACTCGGGCGTTGATATTTCGCCACCACGGCACGCCATTCGTCTCGAGTAGGTTGTAGTGCTTTCTCCGCACGCATGAATTGGCTCCTTTATCTAGCATGAGCAAGATGTATTTCCTGGTTTTGTACGATTCAGTATATGTCGCGTCGACTTCCGGCGGGAAGTACAACACGACCAGTCGAAAGACACAAAAAAACCTGCCCAAGCTGACAGGTTTCTATGTCGCACGACCTATATCTCAAGACAGGGGGTGACTAGCTCTGCAGTTATCCGAGGGATACTATGTGCTCAAAACTCGCTCAGGCCGGCCTGCTGCGCCCACAGCGCCGCCTGCGTGCGGTCGCGCACGTCGAGTTTGCCCAGGATGCTACTGATATGGTTCTTAACCGTCCCAATGCTAATTGTCAGGCGCTCTCCAATTTCCTGATTCGTCTTACCGCCAACGAGCAGCCGGAGTATCATACGCTCGCGCTCGGTGAGCAGGGCCAAGCGCTCGGCGCTGCGTGGCGGCTGCGCGACGACGTTGCCCGACCGGCGATTGAACTCGCGCAGCACCTGCGCCGTGACCTGGGGATCGATGAGCGCCTGCCCGGCAGCAACCGTCCGTATCGCCTCGGCAAGCGCTTTGTGGTCCACGTCTTTCAGCAAATATCCCCGCGCCCCGGCTTCTAATCCATTGAAGATATTTTCGTCGTCGTGAAAGGTCGTCAGGATAATCACAGCAGCGCGCACCCTCTGAGCGACCAGCCGTCGCGTCGCTTCCACGCCATCCACGCCCGGCATGCGGATGTCCATCAGGACGACATCGGGGTCCAGCGCCACCACCTGGCGTATGGCGGCCTCGCCATCGCCAGCCCAACCCACAACCTCAATATCTGACTTACGGTTGAGCAATGTTTGAATGCCGGTGCGAACCAGTTCCTGATCATCGACGATGAGCACTCGTATCTTGCGAGTCATCGCAGCGCCTCCTGGAGCGGCAGGGTCAATGCGAGGCCGAAGCCGCCTTCCGGTAATGGACCGGCATCAACATTGCCGCCCAGCAAGAGTGCGCGCTCGCGGAGGCCGGCAATTCCGAACTTGCCTGGCGTGTTCGCTCCACCACAATGCGTCAGATCGGCAGATGGCGCAACACCGCGACCATCATCTCGGACGCAGGTCTGCACCTGGCCCGCTTCGCAGAGAATGGTTACCACAATATGATGGGCATCGGCATACTTGCATGCATTCGTCAGGCCTTCCTGAACCACCCGATAGATTGTATGGGCGACCTCAGCCGAAAGCGCTGTCAATGCTCCGGTGATGGCGAGTTCGATATGCGGACGCACACGCGACTGATACGGCAGGATGAGCGCTTGCAAAGCGGGCGCCAACGTCGTTCCGTCAAGCAACGACTTACCCGCAGCGATTGTCCCGATACTCGACCAGATAACACTGAGCTGTTCGCGAGTGGTGACCAACTGTTCCAGTGCAGCAGCGGGGTCATCTTCAATCAAGTCCTCGACAAGCTGCAACTGCACATTGAGCAGAACTAACCGCGATCCCAGATCATCGTGGAGTTCACGGGCAAGATGGGTATGCTCCGCTGCGATTGCCAGCGTGCGCACTTCAGCTTCCTGCTGCTCGATTTCGCGGATCAGCGTCGCAAGGTGCGCGAGTCGCGTTTCATCGGCGCGGCGGCGGCTCAACTGACGACGCGCTGTGCCCAACAGCCCAACAACCACCGCCCCAACCACCGCCATCACCAACAGATACGTGCTATAGTCATCAGTAACCGGCAACGCCCACGCCAATACAAACCCAATACTCGTGTAGACGCCCAAAACAACCGTCACAATTTGCACCGTTGAGAGGCGCAGCGCAATCTGCCACATCACAAGCAGTAAACCAAAAAGCAACGGCATTGTCTGCGTTGCGGTAACCAAGGTCAGGACCGCAACCGACTGAGCGGCGAGCCCAGCCTGGATCAGCAACGGGTGGCGAAGATGTTGAGTAAAGACATACAAGATCAGTAAGATGCCGCAGAACAACAGCAGTTTTCCGATAACGATCAGGTCGAACGGCTGATAGAACTGCGCCAACGGAAGCGCCAACGTAACAAATACCAGCGGCAAGATCCAGGTGAGCGCTTTGCGCGACCGCACAGTCAGAATATCGTCGACGGGCTGCACGAGATTCATGGCAGGTCCAAGTGCCGGATAGGCGACATACTGCTGATGCTCGCCGCGCAGTGCCGCGACCGAACCGCGTAGCCGCTCAATCGCGGCGCTGGCCGCAAGGCGCGTCTGGGCCATAGTAGCCTGGAATTTCCCGAGGTTCGTCTGGGCCTGACCAATCGCCGTGACAACACTCTGTTCGGTGTTGGCCAGGGCGCTAGAGATGTCGCTGGTGATCATTTGCATGAGCCGATGACGCTCTTCCAACGCTGCGTGCTGTTGAACATCGCGCAGCTTCACCAGCAGCGTGTCATAGTGGTATTGCATCTGATCGAGAAGCTGCTGCACCTGCGCGTGGTGACGATGCTGCCGAGCATACACGATGGCAGCAATCAGGATGCAAGTCGCTGGAAATGCAAGTGTCAGGTTACTCTGAAGCCAATCCAACAGATTTGATGACACCAGGAACAACGTACCGTTCCAACCCAACCAGACCAGACAGGCGAAGGGAATCCAGATCCAGGGGCGAAACAAATAAATCGCCTGAAGCACAATAGTCAGCAAGACGTAGGTGAGCATCGTCACCGGTATAATGGCAGAGGCAAGGGTGACGATCCCGCTCATAACAACCAGAACGGCCAACTGCTGCCAGCAGCGTAACCGGCGGATCGGCACGATTGAGCAGATCAGCAACTGGAACAACATGAGAATGACGATCGCCCAGAAACGGAGTGGATGGCCGCCAAAACCCGCAACCAGGGCATTGAGGGGCGTTGCGAGCAAGACCAGCGAGAGCAGGCCCTGGAGTGCAAGTGGGTAGGGCGAACGCGCTGCGACCTGCGCGCTCATGCGTTGGAATGTAGTTAGCATAGTAGATGTAGTGTACCATAACACGAGCCTCATTGCAGCGCGAGTTTCCATACTTCAAAGCGTCAAGGCGCCGCCCGCCGGCTGCCATACACAAAAAAGAAAATCCCAGCGCTCTACAGCGGAGCGCTGGGATCAGCGGAGCGATCAGGGCTGCGCTTGCGATCAGGTGGCGGTGTTGAGGACGCGGCGACGCAAGGCCAGGGAGTTGAGAACAACAAACACCGAACTAAACGCCATCGCCGCCGCCGCCAGGATCGGGCTGAGCTGCCAGCCGGTGAACGGGTAGAGCACCCCAGCGGCGACCGGGATCAGCAACACGTTGTAGATAAAGGCCCAGAACAGATTCCACTTAATCGTCGTCAGCGTGCGCTTGCTCAGGGTAATTGCCTGCGCCACCCCGCGTAAATCGCCGCGCATCAACGTAACATCGGCGGCTTCCATCGCCACATCGGCGCCGGTGCCAATCGCGATGCCGACGTCGGCCTGCGCCAGTGCAGGCGCATCGTTGATGCCGTCGCCGACCATCGCAACGACACGCGCGGGACTGGCAATCGTCGATACCGCGCTTGGCTCGGACGCAGTTCCGGTTTGGAGCCGTTTGACCTCATCGACTTTGTCGGCGGGCAAGACCTCGGCCAATACCCGATCAACGCCGACCTGGCGGGCGATTGCTTCGGCAGTGCGCGCGTTGTCGCCGGTCAGCATTGCAACTTCGATGCCCAGGTTGTTGAGATTTGCGATAGCCTCCTGAGAAGTCGGCTTGACCGTGTCGGCGACGGCAATAACCCCCAACGCCTCACCATCGGCGGCGACGACCATTGCGGTCTTGCCCTCGGATTGGAGGCGCGACACCTCGACCTCGACGCCGTTGAGCACTACCTGACGATCGCGCATTAGCCGCAGCGTGCCCAGCAACACATTGTGACCATCAACCTCGGCGACGATCCCGCGCCCGGCGACAGCTTCGAAATGGGTCGCTTTCGCGAGCGATAAACCGCGTTCCTGGGCGGTCCGAACGATTGCCTCGCCGAGCGGATGTTCGCTGCCTCTTTCCGCCGATGCCGCCAGCCACAACAACTGACCCGTGCTTTCTTCCCCTTCGGGATGAGAACCGCCGAGCGACTCACCAGGCCGATCTTCATGCCCGTTGAAAGCGCCAACCTTCACTTGTTCCGCCATTCGAATTGCAGTCACATCAGTGACGATAGGCCGCCCTTCCGTAATCGTCCCGGTCTTGTCCAACACAACAGTCTTGATGGCGCTCGCTCGCTCAAGGCTCTCGGCGTTTTTGATCAGGATGCCTTGCTCTGCGCCGGCGCCAGTACCGACCATAATTGCCGTCGGCGTGGCCAGGCCCAACGCACAGGGGCAAGCTATCACCAAAACAGCGACCGCAAAGATCATCGCCGAGGTGAACCCGACCCCGCCAATGAAGAGCCAGACCAGAAAGGTAGCGAACGCTATCATGATCACGACCGGGACAAAAACCGATGCTACTTTATCGACCAGACGTTGCACCGGGGCGCGACTGCCCTGGGCTTCCTGAACCAGCCGGATAATCTGGGCCAAGGCCGTCTCCTTGCCGACGCGCGTGGCCCGAAACTGAAAGCTGCCGCTCTTGTTGATCGTCGCACCGATCACCGTGTCGCCCTCGCCCTTTGCAACGGGAAGGCTTTCGCCGGTGATCATGCTTTCGTCCAAGCTGGAGCGCCCGCTGGTAATGACGCCATCGACCGGAACCTTCTCGCCGGGTCGGACAACGACAATATCGCCGCGGCGCACCTCGGCAATCGGCACATCTTGCTCGCCGCTGCCGCGCAACACCCGCGCCGTTTTGGGTTGCAGCCCCATCAACTTGCGGATCGCGGCGCTGGTCTGGCTCTTGGCCCGCGATTCCAGGAACTTGCCAACCAGGATTAGGGTGATAATCAACGCCGCTGTCTCAAAGTAAACATGGCCGGTCAGCCCAAACAGCATCAGGGCGATGCTGTAGAAGTAAGCCGCTGATGAGCCCATCGCGATCAGCGTGTCCATATTCGCGGTGCGGGCTTTGAGCGCTTTCCAAGCGTGGGCATAAAAGTCTGAACCGCTGTAGAACTGGACCGGCGTCGCCAAAATCAGAAAGAGCCAGTTGAGCAGGTCAGCATACGCGGGGTAGTCGTGCTGCATCCCGGCCATTTCCCGATTCATCGTGGCCCACGGTTCGATCAACCAAGGGGCGATCAGGCCAAAGTCCCGCGCCATGGAGATCACGAAGAGCGGCAGACCGAAGGCAATGCCGGTGATCAATTTGCGACGCTTGTCGGCCAGTTCGCGGGCGCGCGCCGCCGCCTCGACATCTTCGGCGCTGGCGAAGTCGGCGGCATCGGTCTCGATCACGCCATAACCGGCTTTTTCGACCGCTGCTTTCAGGTCGCTCCAAGCCGCCGTCGTTGGCGCATAGGTAACGGTCGCGTGTTCGACCGCCAGATTGACATTGGCCTCCAACACACCGGGAACCTTGCGCAGCGCCTTCTCTACCCGATTCGAGCACGAGGCGCAGGTCATCCCGGTCACCGGGAATTCGACCCGGTCGGTGATCACGCCGTAACCGGCTTTTTCCACAGCGTCGAGCAACTGACCTGGCGCGACCTGGGACGCGTCGAAGCTAACGCTCGCCTGTTCGTTCGCCAGGTTGACGTTGGCTGACGCCACGCCAGGGATTTTCTTGAGCGCCTTTTCCACTCGATTCGAGCACGAGGCGCAGGTCATCCCGGTCACCGACATCTGTATCTGTTGTTCTGCCATATAACACCTGCCTTGATACGTTTGCACGTTGACCTGTTGATACGTTGATACGTTTGACCCTATGCGGCTGTGTCATGTCCAGAGGTAATACGCTGGCCGTTCTGTATCATTCTATCAACCATCAGTTATTGACAGGACGTACGCGGTCACCCGTCGGCAGGGAGGTTTGGAGGGCTTGTCGCCCTCCAAGAATCGCCGTGGCAGCGGCAGCGCTGCCGCTGCTGCCACGGCAAAAAGGAGTTTTCGGGGAAGCTTCGCCTCCCCGATCCCCACCATTAGGGGCGGACAGCGCATATGTTCAAAACGAGATGTGCCGCTTCCTAATGCGGCCTGTTCCCCCCTCTCCCTCACCCTCCGCGTGCGGGGGGATCAAGGGGGGGCGGGAGCGGGGGTTAGGGGTAGAGGGAATACCGCGCATCCCAACGCCTCAAACACCGCATTCGCCCAAACGTTCTGTCC
>JAKSDJ010000525.1 GCA_022360155.1 Chloroflexales bacterium
ACCACCGGACCGGCGACGCCGAAACAGGCTTCTGCAAAAGTCAGTGTGGTTTGTTGGAGAAACTCACTGATAATATCCTCCAGGCTCGCATACTGTCCGCTTGGAAAGGTCGAACGAGCTAGCGGCGCGTGTAGCCCCGATTCAATTGCAAAAGCCGCTAAGACCGTTTTGGTTCCCCCAATATCTCCGGCAAGGAGCATGTGTCATTTCCTTCTTGTGTGCTTATTCGATAGGATTTCCCGGCTTCAGGTGACGAATGCCCTCTGAGCCGGCTACAATCAGATCGGTGGCCAGCCCGATGAATAGTCCATGCTCGACGATACCGGCTCGGTTGTTCAACTGCGCTGCTAGCCCCGACGGATCCGCAATTGGACCAAAGTTGCAATCCAGGATCAGATTTCCTTGATCGGTCGTGAATGGTGCATCGTTCGTTTGACGGAGGGTGATCTGTGACCCCAGCGCTTCGAGAAAACGCGCTTGTGACTGCCAGCCGAACGGGATGACTTCGACCGGGATGGCCCAGCGGGTACCGAGCAGCGGCGAGAGTTTCTGCTCATCAACGACGATGATTTCACGTCGACTAGCTTGGGCCACAATCTTCTCGCGCAGCAGCGCACCGCCGCCGCCTTTGATCAGACTAAAATCGGGTGCGACCTCGTCCGCGCCATCAATGGTCACATCAACAAGCGGGTGATCACCCAGGGTAGTGATTGGAATACCGAGCCGTCGCGCTTCAGCCTCGATCTGAAGCGAGCAAGGCGCCCCAACAATATCGCGTAGTTGAGCTGTGCGGAGCAAGTGTGCGATACGGCGAACAGCAAAGATTGCCGTGCTGCCAACGCCCAATCCGACAACCATGCCCGACTCGATGTATCCTACAGCATGCTCGGCAGCTTGTTGTTTGAGTGCAGTACGCTGCTCAAGTTGTACTGCTGAATCGCTTGTGTCCATCTCTCGCATCCTTAATACGTAGCCAATGTGTCGTGACTGCATTGCATAATATAGACCGGCGCAGTTTGTTTGGGTCTCCATAGAGTCCTGGAATTATAACAGAACGTTACAGCGTCGATAATATATTGCGGTGGCAGTTCTGCCAAGCTCCTTACGTGATCGAGATGTGCTACAATGATGGTTCAGGAGGATACACGCGATGGCTGCTACTGATCACCCGCTCAAACGTCTCGTTGCCCTGGCTGCGGTCGATTTCGCCACGTGGTTCCTGGGTGCGGAGGTCCAGCAGGTCGAGACCCGCACCATTCAGCTCACCGCCAACCCAGAGCCCATTGACACCGATCAGGTGTTGCTGGTTACATTGGCCGATGGACGTGAGGCGCTCTTACATCTCGAATTTCAAGGCCCGGGCAGTCATAAGCCGATGCCCTGGCGCATGCTCGACTACATGAGCCGTTTGGCGCAGACCTATCGCGATCTCCCGCTCCAGAGCGTCGTGCTGTATCTGGGTGGCGCGGGGCGGACCGATACGGGGCAGCATCGGGTTGTAGGGCTCGATGGCACTGTCCGATTGGCCTGGACCTACCTGGCAGTGCAACTGTGGCAGATGGATGCCAGCGCATTGTTAGCGCTCGACCGCCCGGGGCTGTTGGCATTGATTGGGCAGACCCGAATCGCGCAGCCGGACCAGATCCTGCCCCAGGCCATTGCGCGGATCACGATGCGCACCAGTGGTGAACTGCGCCAGCGCTTGCTTGAAGAATTGCTGTTACTGTGCGCCGATGAGGAGGTAGCCACAATGACTGAACAATTGATTGAACGGGAAGGACTTTTGCTCGACACACCGATGATGCGGAGACTGCGAGAACAGGGCCGCGAGGAAGGCCGCGAGGAAGGTCGCGAGGAAGGCCGCGAGGAAGGCCGCGCTGAGGGTCGTGAAGAAGGTCGCGCCGAGGGCCGTGAGGAGGAGCGAGCTGAGATGGTGCTGCGGCTGCTCACGCACCAGATTGGTGCGTTGGATGCGGCGACGGCAGCGCGGGTGCAGGCGTTATCCAGCGCCCAATTAGAGCAGTTGTTCGATGCCGCGTTTGTGTTCACCGAGGCTGCCGATCTGGCGCAGTGGCTGGCGGCGAACCAAGCTTAGACCGACGCGATCTTGCACATCGTGAAGCTGCTGAGGATGTTGCGATCTTGAAAATTTAATCTATATAGCTTGGGTGTTTTCGGGGAATTTACAGCGGAGAAAAAACTGGTGGAGCGACGGGGATTCGAACCCCGGACCTCCTGCGTGCAAAGCAGGCGCTCTCCCAACTGAGCTATCGCCCCACAAAAATTAAGAATTGAGAATTTCAAACCGAGAATGCGACACATGATCTATTCTCGATTTTGATTCCCAATTCTCAGTACTGGTTGGTGGGCGTACCTGGACTCGAACCAGGGACCTCAATCTTATCAGGATTGCGCTCTAACCAACTGAGCTATACGCCCATAATAGTGACAACGTTGAGGATTATAACATGGTCGTCATGCAGTGTCAAGGCATCTGCGGCGGGTTTAGGGCTGTGTTAAAGGGGAATGTCTAATCGGAGAGGAGCTACAGATTCATCGTACGATTGCGGCAATTCGTAGCTATTTGCAGTGGATTTATGCACATGTGCATTCCCTGCGTGCTTTTGCAGAGCGTTGCCGTTGCCGGAGGCGGCTCCGCCGTTTTGCATCAATAGGCAGAAGGCTCTACAATAGCGCTGCATAGGACATTCTAAGGAGACAGTGTGGAACATCCATTACTCGACGAGCGACCCGCCCGAGTCGCCGCAGAAGAGCGAATGGCCGATATTGTGTTGCCCAACCAGACCAATGGTTTTGGGACAATGTTTGGCGGTGACGTGATGGCGATGATGGACAAAGCCGCAGCAATTGCGGCGCTGCGTTTCTGTCGTCAGCCGGTGGTGACAGCCTCTAGTGAACGAACCGACTTTCGCATTCCGATAAGCCAAGGCGAGATAATCGAGGCATTGGCGCGGGTTATTTATGTTGGAAAAACGTCAATAGTGGTGCGCATCCATCTCTACGCCGAGCATCCGCTGCTTGGGGACCGGCGGCTCTGTACAACTGGGTATTTTAGTATGGTTGCTGTCGGCGCTGGTGAAGAGCCGCCTTTGCCGGTGCCAGGCTTGCTCCTCGAAGATGACGAAGCGCGCCAAGAGTGGCGCGTCGGCGAGGAGATACACCAAGGGGTTGTTATTCGGCGTCGTCAGCAGAAGGCGTCGCAGTTCTAAAGTCCAGACACTGTAGGAGTTTGTTTTGTGAGTATTGATCAGTCGTTCTTTCGCCGGGTCATGGGGCAGTTTGCCTCAGGCGTCACCGTGGTGACAACGGCGGTTGGAGACGAATTGCAAGGGATGACAGTGAGTTCGTTTGCCTCGCTATCGATGGAACCAATGTTGGTGTTGATCTGCATTGCCTGTGACACGGCAAGTCATGAGAGTATTCAGCGGTCTGGGATGTTCGCTGTAAATATGCTCACCGAAGAGCAAGAGCATCTCTCGCAGCGCTTTGCCAGCCGCGATGTCGATAAATTCTTGTCTGGAAGCTATACCTTCGCCTCTTCTGGTTTGCCGCTGTTGAACGACGCGCTGGCAACAATCGAGTGTCGTGTTGTCAATGCATTGCCAGGCGGTGACCACACGATTTTCGTTGGCGAGATTCTGAATGCATCTGTCGGTCATGGGCGTCCGCTTGTCTACTATGGCTCGGGGTATTATCGGCTTGGCTGAACTGCAACGAACAACGATTGACAAGCGACCCGCCTTGAGTTTGTCGCAGGGAGGAACGCTGAACGATACACGACGAATAGCTGGCCCTGATGTTGTCGAAGAGGCAAACGACCAATGTTCGGCCACGAATAATTATGATCGTCGGAGAAGGTTGGTAGGGCATTCCGTATTGCTGCTGTTTCTCAGTTGCTGGCTTATAGCATGTTCGCTCTCTGCTCAGCCTGTAGGAAACCCGCGTTTGGTTCCAACGCTGATGCCGACCTTGCCCGGCTCTCCGCCCTCTGCCCCTGACTCGGATGACTCAGGATGGCGTGCGGCTGGGACAGGCATAGAAGTTCGCCGCATCCGCTATCCATCAGAGACCGGAACCGCAGCCCTCACGGTCGTACGCATCGATCCGCAACAAGTGCGCTTCCACGTAGGGTATGATCCTGAGCAGCCGCGCACATTATCCCTCTGGCAATCTGAGACGGGTGCGTTGGCCGCAATCAACGGCGGTTTCTTCGATGCAAACAATCGGAGCACCGCGCTTGTGATTAGCGCCTGGGTCGCCAGTGGCGAGAGTTATCAGGGGCGGGGCGGGATGTTTGCGGTGGGTGCAGCTGGTGTTGTCTCGCTGCGCTACTTGGCTGAGCAACCCTACGATCCGAATGAGGCGTTGGTCGAAGCAGTTCAAAGCTGGCCGATGTTGATCAGTCCCGGTGGGGGATTGGCGTACACCAGCGAAGGTGGCGAGCAGGCGCGGCGGAGTGTCATTGCCCGCGACCGTGCTGGCCAGGTATTGCTGATCGCTTGTCCAACCAGTACGTTCACGCTGCGTGGTATGGCTGACTGGTTGCTCGCCAGCGATTTGGAGATCGATGCCGCGCTTAATCTTGATGGTGGTTCTTCGACTGGCCTCTACCTGGACAGCGGCGGGGAGCGTGAGCGAATCGACTCTTTTGTCTTGCTGCCGCAGGTCTTGCTGGTGTTGCCGAAATAGCAAACTGCGCTGAAACGACGCAATGCGCGAGGTACACGGCCTATAAAGTCGGGATGGCTCGCCTTGCATTGTTGCGACCTACGTACGACCGTGCTATACTTGGCCCGTGATGAGCTTCACAAGACAAGCTGCCGTAGTTGCGCGCCTCCTCTGGCGTCAGGCAGGGGCTGGGCGTTTGTTGCGTTCGATTCCCGCGCTTCTAGTTATTGTGAACCTATCTTTGCTCAGCCCGCTGGCCTGTGTTTTGCACTGCTATTTCCTGGCTCGTAGTGCTGAGGCGGCTCAAACTGAGGGTTTGCGATTCTACCTCTGCCATTTCGCGCCCGACTCTGAGTCGCCCGACGCGCCGCCCCTAATCGAACAGCGCTTTCCCCGTGCGTTCTACGAGTTTGCTCCCGCGCTGACGTTTCTGATCCTTCCTGTATTACGGTTGGCCTTGCCCTATTGGTCTTCTGTGCGTTGCTTGCGTACCCAAACGAGCGTTGCTCCACTGACGCCTCCTCCGCGCTTTGCCGCAGTCTGATCCGCGTACCAAGCGTACACTTCATGCCAGATGTACGAAAAATTGGGGTGAGAGTACAAGCATGTACTGCATGCGCCTCTCTTTTGCTCCAGTACGTGGCGCAATCGTGTGATGCGCTGTTTTCAACTACATGTTTTCTGAGACCTGCGGGTTATGATCTGCCGCTGATCTCAGTGCTGCGGAAAATATAGGAGGAATATCTATGTATAAGCGATTTATGCTCGTTGGCCTAGCGATGAGCCTCATGATCTTAAGTGCATGCGGTGCGACCGAAAGCGGCGCGGCTGATGGCAGTACGACTGAAGATGGCGCGACCGAAAGCGCTATTACTATAAGCGAACCTTGGGTTCGCGCTGCGATTAGGATCGATACTGCCGGTGGTGACATGCAGCATGCAGATAATACCGATACAATAACGATGACCGAGGGCATGACCATGACCGAAGATATGGAGTCTTCGTCGGCAATGACGATGACCGAAGGCATGACCATGACCGAAGATATGAGCCATGGAAATGATATGATGGCCGGTGGCGGGACCAGCGCCGCCTATATGACCATCGTCAACAACAGCAGCGCTCCCGACGCCGTTGTTGGCGTTTCCACCGATGTAGCAGATGTCGTAGAGTTGCATACCGTCGAGATGGATGGCGACGTGATGCGGATGCGCCCGATCAGCCAGATTGATGTGCCGGCCAATGGTTCGGTGGAGTTGAAGCCAGGTGGCTTGCACATTATGCTAATCGGCCTGAAGCAGGAGCTGAGTGCAGGCGACACCATCAACCTCACGCTGATGTTGCAGAACACTGGCGAGATCCAGGTTGAGGTTCCGGTGCGCCAGTCTTGATCGGCGAGCAGCTGCTAGTCCGATCATCTGAAATGGCACGCTGATGCCGCTGATTGACGCCGATCAAACGGGTCAACGCGCCACCCCCAGTCCTGAGCCCTTCGGCTGCGCTCAGGACTGGCGCAGCCGAAGGAGGCCAAAGCGCCAACGTTTTGATGTGCCAAATTTAGAGAAAGGATCAAGCTATGTTTCACAAACAACAGATATGGCGGCGCCTCGATCGCCGGTGGATCATCGCGATGCTAGCGCTCATTGGTATCATATCGCTGAGCGCCTGCTCCAGCGCAGCAGCTCCAGCCGCTATTGTAGACGAGTCGCTGGAGCAGCAAGGCACCCCGATCGAGCCGCCGCGCCAGTTGACCGATTTCAGTCTGCCCGGCAGCACCGGCGAAACGTTGAGCCTGAGCGACCTGCGCGGCAAGATGGTATTGGTCTATTTTGGCTACACATTCTGTCCTGATTTCTGCCCGATGACGCTAGCTGATTTTGCGCGGATCAAGCAAGAGCTTGGCGCGCAGGCTGACCAGGTAGTATTTATGATGATCAGCGTGGACGCCGAGCGCGACACGCCAGAAGTGCTGGCTCGCTACATGAGCGCCTTCGACGAGGATTTCATTGGCCTGACCGGCGATGCCGG
>JAKSDJ010000352.1 GCA_022360155.1 Chloroflexales bacterium
CAAATCCGAATTATGCAGATCGAAGGCAAGCACTACGATCCGGCGCCCGTCGCGCTCACCGGCCATAAGCAGAGGCGCTCCGTCGCCATCGACAACAACCCGCGCCCATGTTCCGGCGCTGATCCGTACAGCCTTCAACACGCTGACCTCGCTCAGGCTGACATTGCGCAGGAGCGGTTCTTCGCCAGGAACGGGGTGTACAGCAGGAAACTCTAACTCGCCGGTAACCGAGAAGAATTCGGTATTGCGGGGCGGTGCAATGAAAAAAAGATTGCCCGGCGGCAGCGTTGTCGGTATCACGCCATCGAAAATAGTGACCGGCATCTCTGCTGCGGTCTCGGTGAAAGTAGCTGTACTGGTTGGAACCAGAGTTGTTTGGACGCCTGGTAGAAGATCCAATCCGGTTGCGAGGAAGCGATTCCCATCGCTAATCAGGCGCACATTGATTGCCTCGTCGAGCGTGCTGACAGACCAGGCATTATTGTCGGCGGGTAGAACATCTTCCCCGCTCAACCGGGCTTCGGCTAGTTTTACTTGCGGCGGCACTTCGGCGACAATGCTTTGCTCGCGACCCGGTTCCAGGCTGAAGTTGTAGGCATTGAAGAGCGCTCCATCGAGATAGATATCCATGCGGCGGGTCACCGGCTCAGGGCCATAGTTCGTTGCCTGGGCAAACAGTGTCTGCCCGCCAGGACTCGGTTGGAGCGCCAGGGCGCTGATCGCCACGTTAACGCCGCTATTCCCCATCGGGAAGAAACGCACCGTCGCCGGTACTTTTAGCTCCTCCGGCACCGTCACATTCCCATCGGAAAGAATGGCGACCTCGCTCTCTTCTTCGCGTGCAGCCAGGGCCGAAGCTAGGGTAAGCGCCTGCGCCAGGTCGCTGCCGCCGCCGTTGCGCAATGTGATGCTGTTGATGGCATTGCGTAACTCGCGTCGGTCGGTTGTGGCCGCAACAGGCACCTCCATCTGGCCGCCGGCAGCGATGACTGTCGCGCGCCCGCCATCCGGCAACTGGTCGACGAGGTTGATCGCCTGCGCTTTGGCAGTTTCCAGGCGATTGGTATCTGCATCGACTGCTCCCATGCTGGCCGAACGGTCGATGATCAGGATTAAGTTACGCCCGGTAATGCCGGCAGTGAGGAAGAAAGGCCGCGCCAGGGCAAACACGAGCAACAGCAAGATCAGGAGCTGGAGCAATAACAGCAAGTTTCGGCGCAGCTTCTGCCAGGGGGCATTCGCTTCCACGTCGCGAATCATGCGTTGCCACAGGAATGTGGACGAAACGGTACGCTCCTCGCGGCGTAGCTTGAGCAAGTACATCGCAACGATGATTGGTCCGACGACCGCAGCGCCGATGAGGGCAAGAGGGGCGAGCAATGACATAGGAATACCTTAATTTGACATAATTTCTATGGTCGCGGCTTGAGCTTGGAGCCAAGCCGCAGATTTCCGAAAAATCCCGCTATGGCTGTACGAAGCAGGATGTCAGCCCCAAAGAGAAACTTATTCAGGATGAGCTCCAAACGGTTCCGTGCCCTGTTGAGCCAGGTCGCGCAATTCCGCCAATGCAGCCAACGCAGCGTGATGTGCGGCGGGATCGCTCGTCTCTAGTCCACGAGCAGCATATTCATCTTCGTCGAGGACGAGGATCTGGCTGCGATCCGGCGATACGAAGAGGTCCAGTTCCAGGTCTTCGGACTCGATTTCACCCGCAGAAAATACTGCTGGTCGGGTTACATTGCAGTACCATCCCTTCAGGATATTGTCGCGGCTGCGCACCTCATAGACGTTGTACCAGCGGTCGGCATAAAAATGCTCGTACAGGTTGTCGCCGGGCGTAAATGAAATGAAGCCCAGGTCGACGAATGTGTAATCCCAGCGGGCATGCACCAAAATATAGGTGTCACTGCGCTGCAAGACAGTGCCGGAATAGGTGACAATCTTATTTTTAGCGGGCTTGATAAGGCGGATCGTGATCATCTTCTAACGCAGCACGCCCCGCCGCCGCATTTGCGAGAGCACAAAATCTTCGACCGGGATCGATGTATCCACGAACAGATAGTTGATATTTCGTCCATTGCAGAAAGCTTCGACTTCGCTGCGCCAGTTTTCAAAATTCTGGCGATAGCGGCGCAGCAGATCGAGGTCGGCTGTAATCTCAACGGCTTGACCGCCCTCTGCGTCCATCAAGCGAAAATCGCCGTCGATCTGCGGTTCGATCTCCTGAGGCGCCAAAATGTGGAGTACAGTAATTTCGAAGGGGCGCGACCAGAGCGTACGGAGGGCATTGCTCCAGTTGGGATCAAGCAGATCGGAGCAGAGCAATAATGGCCCGGTATTGCGTGCGGTCTGGATGTAGCGATGGCAGGTCTCGACCAAGTTGCCGGAGCCTCCGGGCGGAAGCTTTTGCAAGAAGTCGAAAAGCGGAAAGGCGCCGCGCTTGCCCCGAACCCCTGGCAGTTTCTGTCCGCTTCCCGCGCCGAACGCGGTGACTGTCACCCGGTCGAGGCTGCTCAACGCAACGTAGCCGAAGGCCCCAGCTACGCGGCGGGCATAATGAAACTTGTTGGGTTCGCCCCAGTCCATCGATGCGCTGCCGTCCAATAAAATATGGATGGTCAGCTCTTCCTCGGCCACGAAGAGCTTGAGGAAGAAGCGCTCCATACGAGCATAGAGGTTCCAATCGATCTGGCGGATGTCGTCGCCAGGCGTATAAGGGCGGAAATCGGCAAACTCGACCGATGAACCGCGGCGAATACTGCGGCGTTCACCCTGAGTTTCGCCAGGCATCGCCCGCCGCGTCAACAGAATCAGGCGGTCGAGCTTGCGGAGGAATGCAGTGTCAAACAATGGTTCAGTCATAACAAGAAGATAAAACGTCAGACGTCAAACACAAGGCGCGTTGGAGCGCGTTCTTCGTTGCCCGTTGTACGTCTTATGCCTCCTCCTTCAAGCTCTCCAGAATGCCCTTGAGCACTTCGTCGGGGCTAATGCCCTCGGCCTGGGCCTCGAAGTTGAGGACGCAGCGGTGACGGAGCGACGGCAGCGCGGCTGCTTTGAGGTCGGCAAACGCCACATTGAAGCGCCCATCGAGCAGCGCCAGGATTTTGCCCGCCAGGATCAATGCCTGCATCCCGCGGGGCGATGCGCCGTAGCGTACATACTGTTTCGTCAAAGTCGGCGCTTCCTTGCTCTCCGGGTGGGTGGCAGTGATCAGGCGGGCGGCATAGGCCAGCACATGGCTGGCGATAGGCACGGTGCGGGCCAAGTCCTGCATATCCTTGATCATCTCACCGGTGGCGACTTTGCGGATCTGCGGTACGCGCGCCCCTGTGGTTCGGTTTGCGATCTCCACCAACTCGGCAGCCGTTGGGAAGGTTACATTGATCTTGAAGAAGAAGCGGTCGAGCTGAGCTTCTGGCAGCGGATACGTCCCTTCCATTTCCAGCGGGTTTTGGGTGGCAAGCACGAAGAATGGCGCTTTGAGGAGGTGAATGGTTTTCGCCACTGTTACCGTTCGCTCTTGCATCGCCTCCAGCAGCGCGCTCTGGGTTTTGGGGGTCGCCCGGTTGATCTCGTCGGCCAAAACCAGGTTGGCAAAGATGGGGCCTGGCTCGAAGCGAAACGCCTTGCGCCCATGCTCATCCTCGCTGATCAGCGTTGTGCCGACGATATCGGCGGGCATCAGGTCGGGTGTGAACTGGATGCGGCTAAAGCTGCAGTCAACAACATCGGCCAAAGTGCGCACCAGGGTGGTTTTGGCCAGGCCGGGAACACCTTCGAGCAGCGCGTTCCCGCCGGCTAGAAGGACAACGACGGTCTGACGAATCAGTTCGCGCTGCCCAACAATCACCTGGCTGACTTCGGCTTCAATCGCCTGTGCGCGTTGGCGGAACTCTTCAGGGCTGATCCGCGATGGAGCGGCAGGCGGTGTTGGCGAGGCGGGCGGGGTAGTCATATTTACAATGCTCCTTGATGGCAAACTGGCGTAACTGTACGGAAATAACTTGGCAATAGGCCGGGAAGCCAGGCAGAATCCGCGCGTTCGGGCGATATCGACTTGGGCCTGGCTTCGCATTCGCCCCATGCGTGGCTTTGAGCGAATACAAAGGCTCTGTGCAGCGTCGCATTTCGTTACGCATAGCTGCACCTAGCGCCCGCCGCTTCCCGGTTCGAGCTGCGAGAAGTAGTCGCGGACATAATCTTTTAGGTGTGGCGGAATATAGCCTCGATCCAGAGCTTCGCTCGCAGAGTCGGCGTAATCGGGATAGACTTGCTCATAAGGAACGAGCGAGGGGTTGCTCGCGCCGGGCAAATTGCTTTGGCCTTGCTGCACCTGCGACTGCCCGCCTTGGCCTTGTTGTCCCGAGATAAACTCTTGTTGCCCCGCCTGATCGGATGGGCGGAATGGCTGGTAGATTAAATCGCTGCTTTCGTTCCCCTGGCCTTGTCCGTTGCCATCCCCTTGGTTCGGGTCGACATTAGAGCCGCTGTCGCTCTGGCCTTGTCCCAGGTTCTGCGCGTCTGTGCCGCCGCCGCTATTGGCATTCTGACCGCCTTGCTGACCGCCCTGTTGGCCTTGCTGACCACCTTGTTGACCCTGTTGACCCTGCTGGCCTTGTTGACCGCTTTGTTGGCCTTGTTGGCCCTGTTGACCTTGCTGACCTTGTTGATCGCCCTGCTCACCCTGTTGACCCTGCTGGCCTTGTTGCGCTTGCTGACCCTGCTGATCTTGCTGACCGGCCTGGGCGACTTGCTGGCGTGCATTCTGGATCTCGGAAAGCGACTCCTGGACTGCTTGCTGGTCGGCAAGCTGGCTCTGAGCTTCGCGCACGTTCTGCGCAGCCTGCTGCAACTGATCGGCGGCTTGCTGAGCATCGCCGCTACGTAGCGATTGGGCCGCATTGGAAAGATTCTGCGCCGTCTGCGAATCGCTGGAGGCCATTTGCGCGGCTTGTTGCGCAAGTTGATCGGCGAGTTGTTGGCGTTCTGCTTCGCTCATATTGGCGAGTTGCTGCGCGAGTTGTTCAAGCTGCTGTGCTGCGGTGTTGAGATCAGGGCGCTGGCTTGGTTGCTGGCCGGAGAGACTCTCTAAGTTGCGCGCCATCTGTTCGAGCCCGGCGCGGCGTGCGTCGGTTTGCGGGTCGAGTTGCTGCTGAAGCCGAGCCTCGGCGGCTGAGAGATCGGCCAAGGCTTCTTCGCGATCACCCGGATTTTGGCGTAACCGTTCCTCCAGCGCGGCGAGTTGTTGGGTCAGAAGCTCACGCTCCTCCGGTGTCAGCGCCTCGTTTTGGGCTAGTTCTTCTTCTTGGGCGATAATTTGGTCAGCAACCTCTTCTAGAGCGCCCTGGATCGCACGGCGTTCAGCCAATACGGCGTCTTGCGGGTTGGGCAGAGCAAGCAGCAGCATGCCAAGGAGTAAAGGCGTTAAACTCCAGAGCAAGACTGGGCGATCGATGCGCAGCGGTAGTTGACCGGGCCGGAGATGTTGGGCTACGTCACCGGCATCACGCTGTTGTAGGTCGCTGACCGCGTCGTGCGTGTTGTGTTTATGCAGTTCCAACGCGGTTGAGAGGCGTTCGCGCAGGTCGAGAGCAAGGTCGATGCGCTGGGCGATACGTTGCAGCGGGAGCGGGCGAAAGAGCAGGTAGCCCAGGATGGCAAGCCCCCAGATCAGCAACGGGAGCAGCGCCCAGAGGCGCAAATTAGGAATGGGAAACATCCTTCCGATGATAAGGATCAGGGCAAACCCGGCAGTACCGACCCAGAGGCTGCGACTGGCGAGCAGGAGCGCGTCCCCTAGGCGCAATCGTACCCCCAGGGGTTGTAAACGACGCCGCACTATATCATAAGAGTTGATCATCTGGGCCATGGCATGTCCTTACGAGATTGGCGAATGATGCGCGATAGAACGATAAACTACGAAACGTTCGCCTTAAATGTAGTACAGGAACAAAAGCAAACGCTTGGCCAAATTCACTTGGCTTCGCATAAAGCGGGGTGCTGGGCAGGCTTGGAGGCCGTCAGCAAGCGTTGCGCCCTCGTACGTTGAGGTGTTCGCGCAACGTTTCCGCACATGTATATGGTAGCGACCCCGAATCTATACACACGGATCGGGATCAGGAAGCTACACTGTACTAGACGCCTAAGCGGCCAAGAATGTTCCTCATGCGCCGGTCGGTCAATGATTGACGCCATATGTCGCTTGCTTATCCTTCGCGCCGCCAGAAGGTGCGCTCGACCGTTTGCCGTGTTATTGTCCCGTGATCCCAGATCTCGACAACGCGTTGGCTAACAATGGTAACACCGGGGTTCTGTTGCTGAGGAGCGGTAATGGCAGTTTGCGCAGGTTGGATGTGTTGCATAGCTGGTTTAGATGGCAGG
>JAKSDJ010000336.1 GCA_022360155.1 Chloroflexales bacterium
GTATACTGGGCGGATTATTAGCGCTGGGGCAGCCAATCATGCGGCGCACCTTGGCGCATTTGTTGATCTACAATAGCGGTATGGTATTCTATGGTTTAGCCTCGGTGTCAACTCTCGGATTGAGCGGTGCAGTTTTCGAGGCCTTGAATCAGACCATAGCCATTACGCTCATGTTCATTAGCCTAGGCTTGCTGGAACGACCTGATGGTCGTCCGCCTGATCCTAATCGACGCGATCTGTTACGGCGCTGGCCAATTGCTGGTCTAGGATTTTTAGGCGGCGGACTAGCGCTGTTGGGAATACCGCCTTTCAATGGCTTTGCCAGCAAAATGCTCATCTATGAGGCGGCGCTGCAGCAGGGACCAATCGAGTTGCTGGGCTTGTTGTTTGCAACCGCGCTAGGCATTCTAGCCTTAGTGCGTATGGCGCATCAGCATCTTCTTGGTCCTAGCGAAGATGCGCCCATTATCGAACCAGCGCTTCTGGGCGAAACCGAATTGGATCGGCCCGCGCCGCGCCGGTTGCAGCCAGAGCCACGCAGTACGGCCCTGTTGACTCTGTTGCTGCTGACAATATGCCTGGCTATCGGGTGCTATCCGCAGCCGCTGCTCGATGTGATTGGCGAAGCAACGCGCGGGCTCGCATTTGTGCGCATATTTTGACTTGCTAACGCGCGAACCTATAAACGTTTCAATATATGACACATCGTTATGATCAAGATTTATCATATCAACACCGGCTCGTGCGGCGGTTGTGACATCGAGATAGGTGCGGCGCTCGCTTCAAGCACAGACCTGAGCCTGGCTACCACGCCTCAAGAGGCTGATGTCCTGATATTGACCGGCCCAATCACTGCAGGAAGCCAACGAGCGCTCTCTCGGCTGTTGTCTGATGCCAGTGCTGTGCCGCTGATCGTGATTGGTCGCTGTGCGATTGATGGTCATCCCTTTGGCAAAGGCGGTATGCAGGAGTTGCCCGATGTTGCAGTCCGCTTACAACTTGAAGGTTGTCCTCCTACGCTAGCGGATATCACAGCAGCCATTCGCGAGGCCATAACACGCGCCATTGACAAGCAGTAAAGAGCGGAGAATCATCGCTATGACTTTTCGTTCCACACAATGTCCTCAACGTTTTCACTCGACGTTGCGTCTTTATGTATCATAAGGTTACAACAGTGTCTGTGCTGCAAACACTTATCACGCTCTTGATCTATCCGGGCTTGCTACTAGCCCTAGTTTTGAGTGTGCTGTATACTATGTTAACAAAAGGTTGGATGGCGCAACAGCCGGGCGTCAGTGTAGCGCCACGGGATTCTCAGGTATTGCGGAATCTCGATGGTGCGCTGAATATCGCAAGTATGGTTTTCGCCGGGCTGGGCCTCATGTTATTGCCGTGGCCGCTGCATCAATTGGCGCCCGGCCCGAGTCTGTGGCTGTGGAGTTGGGCGTTATTCGAAATAGCGTTCGTCATCGTGCTCTTGCCCGGCTTGTTGTCTGGTTGGCCGCCCCTGGTCCGCGCCGCCATGCGGGAATTGCAGATTGGCGTCGTAGGCCGGGCGTTGCTCTGGACAGCTCTAACCGTTGGATTATTCCTGCGCACAGACTGGAGCCTGACCAGCCTGCCAGCGCATGTGCTCGCGATACTGGCAGCCATATGCGCCTTTCCCGCTGCGGTAGGATGGGGGCCATTCGCTGCAGAAACAAGCCTTGTTCTGGGCGCTGCCAATCAGGGGCTCGACTCGGCGACAACAGCGCTGGTGCATCGCGCGCGCGATACACGTACAGCTATCCTGCTGGGCGGCAGTCTGGTTGCACTGCTTCCGTTAGCGCTGATGTCCTACTGGATAGCTTTATGGCTTATCGGATTGGCTTTTGTCCTGGCCGGTACGACGCTCAATCGACTTAACGGGGTGTTCCCGCGTATGACGCTTCCTAGCGCATTACAGTTCTGTTGGTGGCGCGCCTTGCCGCTGAGTGCGGCGGCGATACTCTACCTTGCACTCGTTGGCGATCGGTAGCTCATTGTAACACTGCTGATCGCCAACGAATCCAACTCTTGATAACGGATATGCACACAATCGAAGTCGATGATCTCCACAAGTCTTATGGCAGTTTTTCTGTTCTATGCGGCTTAACGCTCAGTGTGACTGCGGGAAAGGTCTATGGTTTGCTTGGCCCAAATGGTTCCGGCAAATCTACCTTTATCCATTTGTTGATGGGCTTTCTCAAGCCTACGAGCGGCAAGCTATGTGTGCTGGGCGCAACCGATCCAGAGTTGGTGTCCGGGCGAATTGGCTATGTCCCAGAGCGGCTACGCTACCATACCCGCTACAGCGCACGCGAGTATCTACACTTCCTCGGCAAGTTTAGCGATATGGATAGTTCAACACTCAGTACCCGCGTCGACGAAGAATTAAAGCGTGTGGGTCTGAGCAATGCCGCTGATCGATTGTTGGCAACCTACTCAAAGGGTATGCTCCAGCGGCTTGGCGTGGCGCAGGCGCTGCTGAATGATCCCGATCTACTGCTGATTGATGAGCCGACCAGCGGCCTTGATCCCGCCGGACAACGTGAGGTGCTTGACCTGCTAGCCGAGATTCGCTCGCGTGGCCATACCATCTTCCTTTGTACTCATTACCTCGACGAAATCGAATATCTTTGCGACCGGGTTGGTGTTCTGGCGCACGGGCGGATTGCCGCCGAGGCTGATGTCTGCACTCTGGGTGTTGCCAGCAGTAGCGTTAAAATTCAGGTTAAACAGATAAATCCTGTGCTGCAGCAGCGTCTCGTGCAGATTGCGCCGGCAGTAAAATGTAATGCGACCAGCATTACGCTGGATCCAAGCAATGATATCCTACAGGCAACTGTACTGCGAACGTTGCTCGATGCTGAGGCTTCTATTGTGTCCCTCGAACCTCTCGAACATCCCTTAGAGCGTTTCTATCTTCAGGCGGTGCGAGGCGAGGCACCATCCTATGAGCCGGTCACCTATACGCCATCGCCAAGTAAGGGTGATACCTTGCTCAATGAACTGCTCCGCCGTACATATGGTACAGATCAGGCCGGGAGAACAGACCGCCATTCACCGACCAATGAGCAATAATTCCGTTATGCGCAGCTAAAGAACAGCCGATGCAAACATACGTGCGCACCCTTCAATTTACTGGTTTTACCTTGCTCGAGTATTTTCGCTCGGCACGAATTCTGATCGAACTGATCGCTATGCTTGCGTTCTTTTTCGTCTTTTTGCGCCGTTGGGGTCAAGGTATTGACGCCCAGTATTTCTTCACTGTCACAGGTGTTTTCACACTGGTGCTGACGCTTTACACCAACTCGGCCATCATCGGTCTTGGCGACCGCCCGCAAGGCTACATCATTCTGGCGCGACGAGTGAGTCGGTCAAGCTACCTCATGGGGCTCTATCTGACCACAGTGGCAATTATCGCAGGAGTTTATGGCTTGATCTGTATTGGTACGGCGCTCTACAATCCACCTGTTGATCTTGATATGAGGGAGTGGGTGTTGGGCACTTTGCCATTGTTGTTGAATGTCGGAATCATGTCTGCACTGCTCCTGATGCTCTCGCCCCTGGTCTTTACTTCTGGATGGCGTCTCTTCATACTCGGCCTGATTGCTGTCGCCTTTTCGAGCAACTTCATCGGCGGTCCGATGCTACAATCGCTCCCTGGCATTGCAGAGCGCATTCTCAGAAGCGCACAAACCATTTTGAGTTGGCCGCTGGTGCCAGCTTTCCAAGGCTTTGCGTTGGCGCTGAGCCGCAATTACAGCGGCCCGGCCTTCCTTGTTATCGCAGCGCAAGTTTCACTGCTGATGGCGATTTTGGGGCTCGCCCTCTATGCTTTTGCGCGTCGTGATTTGATTTTCAGCACCCAGTAGCAGCATAACCAAATGGCTAGGGGTTGGCTTCCTCGACGGGAACCCACATGATTGCATCGGCCCATACCCCGCGACCCTCATCACCGGCTAGAGAGCTGACCACCACGAGCGGGTTCTGTGCCGGATCAAACTGGTAGGTTCCCAAATCGGCCCACCAGTTACGGAGCGCTTCGCTATCAACGGTGACCTCGGCCTCGCCTCCGCTATAACGAATGCGAAAGCGCATATCTTTAGAGTCTTCGAGCCCATTCAGCGCATAAGGAACATAAGTCATCACTCGGTAGAGTCCAGCCTTGGGCAAGTCAGGACGCCAGATCGCCACAGACGGCAATGCCAACGAACGTGTACGCCAGGGTTGTTCGGCGACCGTCCCCCAGATCGATGGCGCAAAGAGTGAACTGCCGCCATAGCCCAGGTAGGTTTCCTGCCAATCGCCCTGTTTGGCAAAGCCTGGCATCGTTTCATCAACAACAATGACGCCGGGCGGCGGCTCAGCACAGGGATTTACGAAGTCGACCCATAACCAAACACTCACCTGACCGACTGGGCTAACGCTCCAAGGATCAGGATTGGTCCCGCACCAGCCATAGGGGTCCACATCACGTCCCAGATACTGAACCTGAAAGTGGAGGTGCGGCCCAATCGCGCAACCTGTCTCGCCGGCCACACCAACCTGCTCCCCACGGGCGATTGTCTGCCCGAGCGTGACACTTATCGTATCCAGGTGCCAATAGAGCGTTCGATACCCATTCCCGTGCTCAATGATCACCGCGCGAGCGGGTGTGATACAGCCATCCTCCGAATTGCCGGCAAAGACAACAACCCCATCGGCAGCCGCCAGAACCACATCAGGCGGGCGCATCGCAAAATCCCAGCCGGTATGCCCATCATAGCCAATGCCGAGCGAGTCGGTTTCGGTGCGCCCCCAGTAGGTCAACAACGAGCCGTTTTGCTGCAAGAATGGCGTATCGTGATCGAAGAACGACGTCACTGGGAAGGGTTGTTCCATAGGGTTGAAGAGAAAGGGCATCGCCGGCGCCGGCCAGTCCGTCGGCGGCAGGCGCGGGTCATCGAAGAGGCTGATGTATGTTTGCAGAAACGCATCGAGCTTAACAGAAAGCTGATCGGGTGTGGTCGTTGGCGCCAACACTCTCGCGAGGGCATAGCGAGACAGGCTGATATCAGCCAAGGGGGCCTGACGCGATCCATCCGCGAAGACGAGCGGCGGCAGGGGGGCCACGCTCTGATTGGCATAGTCGCGGATTGCCCAACGCAATTCGCGACCAGCCCAGCGCAACTGATCAAACAACCCTTGGCGCTTCCCTTGCTCGCCCTGAAAGCCCATCGCCCAGCTTAGTTGTTCTGCAGAAGGCTGTTCCGTCGAGAGTAACTGGCTTTGCTGCTCCAACAACGCAAGAAAGATCCGCGGGTTCATGCTATAGAGGCTGGACATACCCACCAGCACCTCGGCAAACGACTGTGAGCGATCTCCAACCTGGAAACGCACATTTTTAAGGGTGCCACGCTGGCTATTTAGAAAAGATTGGATCTGCGGCTCGTAGAAATCGGGCTCATAGCTGAAGCGCTGCGCGTTGAAGAGATCATCGGCAGGGCTCAACGTCGAGGGCGGTAACGCGGACGGCGCGGTAGGTTCAGCCGCGCCGATTGCTGTTGGCCCAATCTGGTTCTGAACGGGCATATTGGTCGGAACCAGATCTGGCCCGCCAGAAGAATCGGAGGCTGTTGCTTGCGGCAAAGACGTTTCTGTCGTTGGAGGAAGCACCGTAACCAGCGGTGTGGCGGTGCGATTAAAAGATGCTAACCCCGCCACAACCAGCGCCAATGCCGCCAAAATGAAGATCAGAAGCTGACGACGATGTTGTTGCACGTCAACACCACAGGGTAAGCAACGACACGATGACACGATGCCGCGATGCCGCAATAACGGGGAGAGTAACTCACAGAAGTGAACTCTAGCCTGAAATTTAGTATGCGCAGTATAGCCTATTGATAGCAATGATGCAACTGGGCGTACAACAGCCGATACCAATTCCTATGGAAACGTAGATTTGGAGTGTGGGAGCCGCACTCCCGCACTCCATCAATGCTCTGCTAACAAGCACTTCTATTGGGGCGGATTCTGGGGGAAGGTGTCTGGTGGCGGAGGCGCTATTGTGTGCGCTCCGAACAATACTTGTACGGAATGCAACGAGACGAAGATAAACTGGCTGCTGTTTTGTCTCCTTCCCGACCGGGAAGCGATTATGCAGGGTGCGTTAGCGTTGGAATACCTCGCGGACGCGATCAACGAGCTGTTCTGCGGTTGCTTGCATTTCGTTGGGATTCTCTTGCACATGGCTGCGCGTGTCAGGCGCGCAGGTGTCTTCGTTGGGCAACAGCACCCACAGAACCACGTAGAGCAAAATGCCCAGCCCGTTGACCAGGCTCAGCGCCAGAAAGCCCAGCCGAACCAGCACAGGATCGATATTCAAATAGGTCGCTAGTCCGCTGGCAACACCAGCCAAGGCGCGGTCATTACGGCTGCGTGTGATACGTTTGTTTTGCATGTGAATACTCCTTATCAGGCACAGGCGGTTGCGTTTGCCGTCATCTTGTCAGTTGCTCAACGCTACTATGACGGTAGACGATTGATAAATGTTGCACTGCCGCAGCCTTCGATACAGCGCCAAGCGTATCATTAGCATTGGCTTCGTGCAGATTCCTTGTTCATCTACGCTAATCTGTGCCATTTGCGAGCTGCTGCAGGCCTTTGACGCGACCCTAGTTCAGCCTAAAGTCTGGTTGACATGCCAGCGAATCCCGTGCTATACTCTCGCCAATTGAAGAATAAATGACGATGAACAGGAAGAGTACGCGCCCCAGCGCAGCTCAGAGAGCTGGCGGTTGGTGTGAAGTCAGTGCATGCGCCGGCGCGGAATGGGCCTGGGAGTTGCAGATCGAAACCGTTGTATGCTTGTCGATCTTCATGGTTTAGTGTACGCGTGAGTAGGGGCTGACGGCGACGCCACCGTTATCTGGGCGCGAAGTATCAGGTACTCTGTGTATCTTGTACTTGCAGAGCGTGTTGGCGTGTGAGCGCCAACAAACGAGAGTGGCACCGCGGTTTTTCGTCTCTCGATCTCCTCTAAGGGATCGGGGGTTTTTTATTGGTTATGAGCAATCCATAGCAAATGTATCGTGCTTTCTAGCAGTAAGGAGGCGCTAGGAAAAGGCGGTGCAGCATTGACGGCATAACCGTGTTAGGTTTACTGTAGTACAACGTAAAGCTGGCTGTATCTGTGACGTATGAGTTCGGTTACACAAGGAGGCGCTCACCGATGGACACTGTCAAATACCTGCTGCCCGAAGATCGCATGCCCAGCGCGTGGTACAACATTGTCGCCGATCTGCCCGCCCCGCCGCCGACTGTACTGCACCCCGGCACCGGTCAGCCTATCGGTCCGGCGGATCTCGCTCCGCTCTTCCCAATGGCGCTGATCCAGCAGGAAGTCAGCCAGGAGCGCACGATTGAAATCCCAGAGGAAGTGCAGGCCATCTATCGCCAGTGGCGGCCCACTCCGCTTTACCGGGCGCGACGACTGGAGCAGGCGCTCGATACCCCGGCGAAGATCTATTACAAGTACGAAGGGGTCAGCCCGGCAGGCAGCCACAAGCCCAATACCGCTGTGGCGCAGGCATACTATAACAAGCAGGAAGGAGTGAAGCGCCTAGTAACCGAAACCGGCGCTGGTCAGTGGGGCTCGGCGTTGGCAATGGCCGGGGCCTGCTTTGGCCTAGAAGTGCTGGTCTATATGGTCAAGGTCAGCTATCAACAGAAACCCTACCGCCGCGCGCTGATGGAAACCTATGGCGCGCGGGTGGTTGCCAGCCCCAGCGAAGAGACCAACGCCGGGCGGGCGATTCTGGCCGAGCGCCCTGACAGTACCGGCAGTCTTGGCATCGCCATCAGTGAGGCCGTCGAGATCGCCGCACAGTCTGAAGAGAGCAAATACGCTTTGGGGAGCGTGCTCAACCACGTGCTGCTGCATCAGACTGTGATTGGCGAAGAAGCGCTTGCACAGCTTGAGATGGCCGGCGATTATCCAGACATCATTGTCGGCTGCACCGGCGGCGGCAGCAACTTTGCTGGCTGCGCTTTCCCCTTCATTGGCGCGAAGCTGCGCGGTGGGCGGGACGTACGGGTCATTGCGGTCGAACCGATGGCCTGCCCCTCGTTGACGAAGGGCAAGTACGCCTATGATTTCGGCGACACGGCCCACCTGACGCCGCTGGTAAAGATGCACACGCTGGGCAGTACGTTTGTGCCGCCGGGTTTCCATGCCGGCGGTCTTCGCTATCACGGTATGGCGCCGCTGGTGAGCCACTTACTGGATCTGGAGCTGATCGAAGCGATCGCCTTCCAGCAACTCGAAACATTCGCGGCGGGCGTCCAGTTTGCCCGCACCGAGGGCATCGTTCCCGCTCCCGAGGCGAACCATGCTGTTGTCGGAGCTATCCGCGAGGCGCTACGCTGCAAAGAAGCGGGCGTCAGCCGCACCATTCTCTTCAATTTGTGCGGCCACGGCCATTTCGATATGCAGGCCTATACGGATTATCAGGCCGGCAAGCTTCACGACTACGAATACAGCGCCGAAGACGTAGCGATGGCGCTTGCTGGCCTGCCATCGGTCGGAAATTAGGAACGTTCTAGCGTTCCAGCGTCACTTGTACCTGAACAACTGGATCATTTGCGCTCAAGACGAGGTATCGGCTGTCACCGATCGGTTCGATCTGCGGTGCAACTGGCTGACCATTGAGCATGACCGTCGCGACGTTACGCACCGTGCCGGGCAGTAACAGCCGCAAATTAAGGTTTGCACCGCTGCCGGTCGCCTCCATGCGCAGCATGTTCGGGTTGCTCGCGCGGTCGTATTGCCAGCGATACGCGACGTAGCCGTCAGAGGCGGCATATCGTGCGACAACGAAGGCGTTGTCAACCGGCTGCCCAGCCGGATTCGTCGCAGCGGACCAGCGCGGGCTGAGGATGACATCGCTATAGCGTATGCCTTTGTCTTCAATCCCGGCAGCGCCTTCCATCAACGCGCCGAGCATGGCGCTCGCCCCCCAGCCGTCAGTTGGCAAGGTATGAGGCGAGACGCTAACACCGCCGGTCGGGTGGTACCAGAGGTAGCTGGCGTTGGTTCGCTCGACCATATCGTAGTAGCGGCGCAGGATGTCGAATCCGTACTCCTCGTAGCCATAGCGGAACGCGCCACGCGCCAACTCGCCGCCAACCAGCGGCATAATTCCGCCGTTGACGTACTCGCCGGGGCGCTCGCCCAAGCGCCCATCCAGGCCGAAGCGACCCGGCGGGAAAGGCGGATCGATGCTCCACCACTCGGCAAAGGCGATGTTGTCCTTGCTCTCGCGCCGGCGCAGGTATTCGGCCAGGATCGCCCGGCCCTGTTCGACCGTCAGCACATCGCGGTTCAGTGCTAGCGCATTGGAGAGACTCAACTGGCTGGCTTCATCGATGCCGGGCACGTCATAGGGCACAAGCTTGACATGGTGCGTATAGAACGATCCGTTCCAACTCAACGTATTGAGCTGGGTGATAATCTTTGCGGCGAGGTCGCGGTGGTACCATGCCGACTCCCACAGGCCAGCCTGCTGTTCCATGTGCGCTAGCGAGTGCAACGCCTGGGCCAGACCTGTGTTGTCGCCGTGGAAGACCCCCCATTTCGTCTGGTCATCGATCCAGTGGCGCGGCGCAGGCTTGCCGCTATTAGGGTCGACGGTTGTGGGGCCATACTCGAAATCCCAGGTGTCAATCGTGAACGGACGCTTGACCAGTCCCAGGGTCGGCTCCCAACGCAGCGGGCTGGTCAGCGTATACGAAATAGCGCGCTGCGCTGCCGGCAGGTTTGCCAGCATCCACTCGTCGTCACCGGTTATCTGCCAGGTCTCGTAGATCGCCTGAACGAAGAGGTATTCTACATCGGCTTCGACCGGAGTGCGGAAGGCCGGAATATCCCAAACTGGGCGCGCCAGGAAGTCCGGCAGGCTGCCATCGGGTTGCTGGGCGCGCCGGAAGGCATCGATCAAGTTGGTTGCTTCGGGATCAAAGTAGCGATAGGCGCGCCCTTGATAGTAGTGGTCGCGTAGCCAGAGCAAGGGGCTATCGGGCGAACGGTAGCCTTGAACATAGGCGCCGTCGAGTTCATAGCCGAGTCTGGCCTGGTTCATGAAGCTGCGCACTCGCGGATAGAGCTGGTCGAACTTTTTGCTGCCGGTTTGCACGGTTGTTTCGGCGTCGAGGCGGTAGATCGTTCCATTGGCAACCTGCTGACCACTGGCAAAGAGCGCTGCCCAATGGTCGCCGAGAGCGCCACGCGGCGTGACCTGAACACTGCCGCTGCCGCCCGTCACGGTCAACTCCCACGCGCCAGCCGCGCGCCCGGCGCCATCGAAGATTACGAGTGTGGCGGGACCGTTGTATCCCGGTACGCTAACCCTGACACCGACTGCTTGGAGTGGAGCCACAACCGACTGAAGGCTGGTGAACGAGCTGACCGGTGCGGCTTGCAAAATATGGCTCGTGCTGAGACTAAGCAGCATCACCAAGGCGAGGAAGAACAGAACAAAACGATACGGCAGGTGCATTGATAGACCTTTCCAGGAATGTACTATGAGACGACAAGCGGTAAAAGCAGTATAGCATATCTGAAACCTAACAAGAAGGCCAAAGTCAAGATCATAGGAATTTTGTAAATTGCTAACCCGTAGATATGTTATGCATAATGTTTGATATCTCGACGTGAAGGAGTATCGCAATGCAACTTGGCATAATGAATGACCCACGACTAGATGCCTGTGCCGAAGCGCGTTGGGCTGCAGCGCACGGGTTTGAATTTCTCGATTTGACCATCGAAGGACCATGCGCCGCCCTGGAGCAGATTGATGTGACAGAGCTCCAAACAATCCTTACTGATGCGGGGATGGGCGTTGTTGGCCATACTGCCTGGTATCTGCCGTTCGCTTCGCCGTTGGCCCGCCTGCGCCAGGCAGCCGTAGAATGTGTGGCCGACACCTTCGATCTCTTTGCACGCCTGGGCGCCTGTACGGTTAATGTTCATATTCCGGCAGGGCGGCAAATGGTCCATCTTTTCAGGCGCGACAATAATGTGCGTTGGGTCGCCGAGTGTTTCGCTCAATTGGCTGAACGAGCCGCACCTTACAATTTACAGATCATGGCCGAGCATCCTCCCGATCCGGGGATCGGCATCAGCGACATTGCAAGCATTCTGGCGATCGATAAACGCCTGGGGTTGCATCTTGACGTAGGCCATGCCAATGTCGGCGGCGACAAGCTCGAAGGCCTGCTCGACCGTTTTGGTTCGCGTCTGGTCCACGTTCACTTGAGCGACAACCGCGGAAAGAGCGACGATCATATGCCGCTCGGCGCTGGTCGAGTCGATTGGCCCCGTGCTATCAGGCTCCTCAAACAACACGGGTACGATGGCACGATCACGCTGGAAGTATTTAGCCAGGACCGCGACTACCTGCTCCTTAGCGCCCAGAAGGTGCGTGCCTGGTGGCGCGATGCAGCCTAACCAGGCGGATCATGCCCAAGCATAAAAGCTCTATTGCCAGATAAGCCATTTCTATCATTAATAAGGAACAAAAACAATGACAAGCGCCCATACGAAAAAACGCATCCTGACCGGCGACCGGCCTACGGGCAAGTTGCACTTGGGTCACTACGTCGGCTCGCTGTCCAACCGCATCAAACTACAAGATCAGTACGAATGCTTCTTTATCATCGCCGATCTGCATACGCTCACGACTAAACCGACCAAAGAAGAAATTTCCGTCATCCCCCAAAACATCCGCGACCTGGTTATCGACCACCTTGCCGTGGGGATCGACCCGGAGAAAGTCACCTTCTACATTCAATCAGCGGTCAAAGAAGTTTACCAACTCAACCTGATTTTCGAAATGCTCGTCACCGTACCACGCCTAAGCCGCCTGCCCAGCATCAAGGAGATGGCCCGCAACGCCCATATCGAGGAGGAACAGGTTCCCTTTGGTCTGCTTGGCTACCCGGTGCTCCAAGCCGCAGATATCTTGATGCACCGCGCCCATCTGGTGCCAGTCGGCAAAGACAATGAGGCGCATGTCGAAATTACCCGCGAGATCGCGCGCCGCTTCAACTATCTCTATGGCGAGATCTTTCCCGAACCGGACGTGTTGGTGCCGGATGTCGGCACACTGCCTGGCGCCGACGGCCAGGGAAAAATGAGCAAGAGCGCAGGCAACGCCATTTTCCTCTCTGACGACGCCAAAACTGTCGAGCAGAAAGTACGGGGCATGTACACCGACCCGAACCGCATCCGGGCCGATATTCCGGGGCGCGTCGAGGGCAATCCAGTTTTTGCCTACCACGACGCCTTCAACCCTAACCTCGACGAAGTCAACGACCTCAAAGAGCGCTACCGCCAGGGCAAGGTTGGCGATGTCGAGGTCAAGAAAAAACTAGCTGTCGCGCTCAACAATTTCCTCGACCCCTTCCGTGAGCGCCGAGCCATGTACGAAGCCAAATCCGCCATGGTGGATGAAATCATCGCTGCCGGCAATGAGCGCACCCGCGCTATCGCTCGCGAGACGGTCGCGATGATGGAAGAGGCGATGGGACTAACATATTTTCGCGTGTAGCCGCACGACTGGTGATTCTTACATTGTATGTAAGGCTACATGCACACCCTGCGGAGGAGTTATGTATTACCCTTCCCTTTCTGAAATCCGCGCGATGCGTGAACAGGGTAATCTCTGCCCGATCTACCACGAGATTATGGCCGACTTGGAAACGCCAGTCTCGGCTTACTTGAAAATTGCGCGCGGACAGCACAGCTTCCTGCTCGAGAGCGTCGAAGGCGGGCAACACATTGCGCGATATTCGTTCCTGGGCAGCGATCCCTATCTGGTGCTGCGGATGGAAGGCGGCGTTGCGTATGCCACCCAAAACGGCTACAAACAAACCCTGCCCTATAGCGACCCATTGGTTGTGTTGGAAAGCCACCTCAACGCCTACCGTCCCGTGCGCCTTCCCAACCTGCCGCTTTTCGTCGGCGGCGCTGTCGGCTACTTGAGTTACGAGACGATCGGCTATTTCGAGCGGCTGCCCCAACCCGCCCACGCCGCCTACCAGATGCCCGAGGGTGTCTGGATGTTTGTGGATACGCTGCTGATTTTCGATCACCTACGTCACAAGATCCAGGTGCTCTCGCACGTGCACCTCGACGCCGACGACATCGACACCGAATATGCCCGCGCCATCGAACGGATCGATGCCATGGCGGCTCGTTTGCGCCAGCCAGTACCGGAACACTCGCGCTTAGCGACGCGGAGTATGCAGCAACAACAATCCGAAGATCCCAACGAACCGTTGAACTACGAACCGCATTCGGTTCAGGCGCCGCAAGCTCCAAGCTCTAATCCGCAAGATCGCACCGTCAGCAACACGACACGCGAACAGTACGAGGCCAATGTGCGCAAGGCGCAAGAATATATTGCTGCTGGCGACATCTTTCAGGTCGTGCCGTCGCAGCGCTTTAGCCGCCCAACCAGCGCCGACTCGCTCACCATCTACCGCGCCCTGCGCACTATCAACCCCTCGCCCTACATGTTTCACCTGCGCACCGGCGAGGGCGATCTGGTCGGCGCATCGCCAGAGCTGCTGGTGCGTGTGCGCGAGGGCGAGGTTGTCACCCACCCGATTGCCGGAACGCGCCGTCGCGGCTGCACCCCCGCCGAGGATGCCGTGCTGGCTGAGGAATTGCTCAACGATGAGAAAGAGCGCGCCGAGCACCTGATGCTGGTCGACCTGGGGCGGAACGATATTGGCCGGGTCAGTCAGCCGGGCAGCGTCAGCGCCCCCGAGTTTATGATTATCGAAAAGTACAGTCATGTTATGCATATGGTCTCGCACGTCACGGGACGGTTGCGAACCGATATGAGCGCTTTGGATGCGCTGCGCGCCTGCTTCCCCGCTGGGACGGTCAGCGGTGCGCCGAAGATCCGCGCCATGGAAATTATTGCTGAACTCGAAGCGAGCCAGCGCGGGATCTATGCCGGCTGTGTCGGGCATGTCGGCTTCAACGGCGATCTCGATACTTGCATCAGCCTGCGCACGATGTTGGTCAAGGATGGCATTGCCTATGTGCAAGCGGGCGGCGGTGTTGTCGCCGATAGCGAACCAGGCGCGGAGTACCAGGAAAGTTGCAACAAAGCTGCGGCGCTGCTCAAGGCGATTGAGATGGCGGAAGAGTTGGGAACGACTGCGTAGTGTGCTAGAATGAGGTAGAGCACACTACAACGCACCCTGAATATATACAGTATCGTCCCGAGTCTTTGGGAAGAATTGGAACATCAAGCCCTTGACTGAACAGCATTCAACACAATCATTGCCTTCCGGCTTTACCATCCTTGCCCTCGAAACCTCCTGCGACGAGACTGCGGCAGCGGTTGTGCGTGATGGTCGGGTTGTCCTGTCCAATATTGTCGCCTCGCAGATGGATGCGCACCGGCGTTACGGCGGCATCGTACCCGAGGTCGCCTCGCGCCAGCATATTCTGAGCATGATTCCGGTTTTGGAAGAGGCCCTCGCCGTATTGCCGGGAGGTTGGAACGATATCCACGCCATCGCCGCCACCTACGGCCCCGGCTTGAGCGGAGCGTTGCTTACCGGATTGAATACGGCGAAAGCGCTCGCCTGGCAGCGCGGCCTGCCCTTTGTCGGTGTGAACCACCTGGAAGCGCATATTTACGCCAACTGGCTCATCGCCAATGACGAACGACGCGCCGCAAATAATACACCAAACGCGCCTCAATTCCCTTTGGTCGCACTCGTTGTGTCTGGCGGGCACACATTGCTGGCGCTGCTGCGCGATCACGGCGCCTACCAACTGCTGGGCCAGACCCGTGATGATGCGGCCGGCGAGGCTTTTGACAAGGTGGCGCGTATTCTGGGGTTAGGCTACCCGGGCGGCCCGGCTATTCAGCAAGCGGCTCAAGGTATGCAGGGCGGTGGCGTGCTCCCGCGCGCCTGGCTGCGCGATAGCTACGATTTTTCGTTCAGCGGGCTGAAAACAGCAGTGCTCCACAAAGTCCAGGAGCGCCAGAGTCGTGAGGCGAAGGTCGCACCTGCCCGCAGCAAAGAAGGCAAACCACAGAAGACCAAAGAACCGACTCCTGCCGCCTCGAACCAAGCGCCGGTTTCGAATAGCCATTTCGTCGCCCAGATGGCCTATGCTTTTCAGGAGTCGGTCGTCGATGTGCTCACAACCAAGGCGGTTGATGCCGCTCGCCAGTTCGGCGCCACAGAGATCTTGCTCGCCGGTGGCGTCGCAGCCAACACCCGGCTCCGCTCCGAACTCGCTCGACGAGCCGATGTGCCAGTACGCTGCCCGCCGATTAGCCTCTGCACCGATAATGCCGCAATGGTCGCCGCTGCTGCTTATTATCGCTTCGACGCGGGTGTCCAGAGCGAATGGGAGCTCGATGTTGTGCCAGGGCTCAAACTAGGCGCCTGAAGCTGCCTCTTCACACCACTGCAAGACATCGCGAAAGCGGTAATCTCCCAAATGGCCGAAGTGTTCGTGCCGCGACAATTTCGCCCGAGTCAACGCAGGGCTGGTCAACCCGCACAGAAAGCGCGCTTGCTGGCGGGGGTGTCCCAATGCCTCTGGATGGGCCTTGCATAGCGTGTGGAAGCTAGATAGAGCCGGAACTGCAGCAATCGGCGGCAGCGCTTCGACCGGGGGAAACGTCACACTCAGGCCTGTTCTGCAAAAGCTGCAATGACCACACTGGTGTTGTCGTTCCTCGCCAAAATAGCGCAATAACAGATTGGTCTGGCAATCTGTGTGACTGACGAGTTCAATGACCTTTTGAAGTCGCGCAATCTCGTCGGACTCGCGCCGTGTAAAGTATGCCTCCAGCGTCCGCGCGATGTCTTCGCTATCCAGATGATCAACCAGGCGTGTATAGCGCTGTCGGGCATTACTGACTTTCACTTCAGCCAACCCTTGCTCGCCCAGATAGTCAAGCGCCCGGATGATTCGCTGACGATTCTGACCGATCGTCTCGGCGAGTTGGGTTAGATCCATTGTGTACCAGGTTCGTCCCCAATAGGCATTGGCAAAGATATCCTGCAAAAATTGGCGGCGTTCCTCCGCAAAGCGTCCCATGATCGTCTCTAGTGGAACGAGTGGGCGAACCTTATAGCTGGCATAGAAGGGGGTTCCTTGTTTGAGCAGGCCCAACAACTCAAGATGGGTCAAGGCTGTCCGCAAGACCAGAGGCCGGATATCGTAGCGATTGGAGAGTTCGATAATACCTAGATCGAGCGACGAACCAGCATTGAGAACATCGCTAACCAGCCGGTACAACGACTCCGCAGTCGGGGTATCGCCATAGACAAAATTCTCGAGCGTCGTCAGATCTTCCAGGCTGCCCAGCATCTCGACCATAGACGATGCACCGTCGCGTCCCGCCCGCCCAATTTCCTGCAAATAGTTCTCCAGGCTTTTCGGTAAATTGTAATGGTAGACATAACGTACATCAGCTTTGTCGATGCCCATGCCAAATGCAATCGTCGCAACAACAATTGCATCGGAGGAGGCTTTCCACCACTCCTGCGCGGCGACGCGCTCTTCGTCTTCCATACCGGCGTGATAGGGGCGAGCCGGCACCCCTGCTTGGTCCAGTACATTGGCGACCCGCTCTGCTGTTTTCTGCAGGGTTACGTACACAATCCCTGGGCCTTTTTTCCGCTGGGAAAGGCGTTTCAACAGCACCTGATCGCGTCGCTCGTTTGCTACCGGTGTCGTCGAGAGAAGGAGGTTGGGTCGATAAAAGCCGGTGATAATGGCACACTGACGGGGAATGCGGAAACTGGCGCAGATATCATCGACCACTGATGGCGTGGCGGTTGCAGTCAGCGCCAACACCCGCTCTACCCCCAACTCGCGCGCAATGATCGCTAGCTTCAGATAATCTGGTCGGAAATTGTGGCCCCATTCCGAGATACAATGCGCCTCGTCAATCGCCA
>JAKSDJ010000594.1 GCA_022360155.1 Chloroflexales bacterium
GAAGGAACAGGAGGACCCGAAACAAGTTCGCTATCCGCGCAACACCGACCTGGACCCGCAACTGGTCTGGCGCGGCAAGGACGAGCAGGACTGGAGCGACCTGGTTGTGAGCGCGCCGCCGCTCTACATCCAGGAGAAGGTACACCCCAAGGCGCTGATCGACGACCTGATGAAGAGTACACAGTGGCTGGCGGCGCGCGGCGCAGCGCAAGCCACCGACCGCCAGCCCCAAGCCACGCAAATGGATCTCTTCGCCGACTTCAACGGCATCCCCGCCGGCGTCGAGAAGACCGAGTTCTACCGGCACGACCAGAACTGGGCCAACCGCATGATCCTGGGTGATGCGCTCCAGGTGATGGCTAGCCTGGCCGAGCGCGAGGGCCTGCGCGGCAAAGTGCAGTGCATCTACATCGACCCGCCCTACGGCATCAAGTTCAACAGCAACTTCCAGTGGAGCACCGCCAGCCGCGATGTCAAGGACGGTAAAGCCGCCCACATTACCCGCGAGCCAGAACAGGTTAAAGCCTTCCGCGACACCTGGCGCGATGGCATCCACTCTTATCTGACCTACCTGCGCGACCGCCTGACCGTCGCCCGCGACCTGCTGAGCGACAGCGGCTCGATCTTCGTGCAGATCGGCGATGAGAATGTTGATAAGATCAAAGCGCTTCTAGACGAAGTGTTTGGTTCGCAAAACTTTCTTTCGATCATCTTCGTTACCAAGACGAGTGGGTTTGGTGAAACCAATACGCTCGGGTCAGTTGGCGACTTTGTGCTTTGGTACGCAAAAAATAAGGAGAAAGTGAAATACCGACAACTTTATTTAGAGAAAAACGAAAACAGTGATTTGGCAAAGGACTATAAGTATAGGTTTAATTTCCTTTCGGGCGTATCGTTCAATGGTGATCACTCTCTTGATAACGATAAGGATTTCATTCGACTAGCCACGTATTCCTCAACTACAAGCCAGGGTGAAACACAATTAGGCTCGTTTCACGTAACTCATCGTGGGAAAACCTTCATATGTCCCACTGGTCAACATTGGAAGACAACACAACAAGGAATGAGACGCCTTGTTTCTGCGATGCGAATTTATCAGAGAGCAAATTCTCTACGATATGTTCGCCTCTTGGATGACTATCGAGTTGCGCCCATATCGAACTTCTGGTCCGATCTAAGATGGGGCTTTGACGCTTCTGAAAAACGATACGTTGTAGAGACGAATCCTCAGATCCTTGCGCGCTGCATCCTGATGACGACCGACCCCGGCGACCTGGTGCTGGACCCGACGTGTGTGCGGGCAGGGACACGGGTGTGGGTTGCCCCCTCCCCAGCCCTCCCCGCAAGCGGAGAGGGAGCCGCTCATTCTCCGGCGCAGGGGGAGGCCGGTGTGTCCGGTCTCCCCCACGCACGCGACCGACCCCAAGACCGGTGTGTCCGGTCTCCCCACGCACGCGACCGACCCCAAGACCGGTGTGTCCGGTCTCCCCACGCACGCGGGGGGATTAAGGGGGGGCTCAGAGGGCTCGGGCGCACTCATTCCCATCGAACAGGTGCGCCCCGGCGACAGCGTATACGCGCACGACGGCAAACTGCACCGCGTTACGCGCGTGATCACGAAGCAATATCACGGCGAGATGATCGAACTGCGCCGCGCCGGGAGCGAACAGGCGCTATGGCTCACCGCCGATCATCGTGTGCTGGCCAAGCTGCGCCCACGCAACCTCGGCGGCGACAACGACTGGTCGGGCAGCTCGCCCAAACACATGGAGCGGCGCAAGCAACTGCGCCGCGATATGACCCCGCCGGAGCGCATGCTCTGGGCGGTGCTGCGTGGCGAGCAACTGGGCTGGAAATTTCGGCGGCAAAGCTCAATCGGGCCGTATATCGCCGATTTCTACAGCCGCGATGCGCGCCTGGTGGTGGAGGTAGACGGCGCGACGCACACTGCTCCAGAGGCAATTGCCTATGACCAGCAGCGCGACAGCTACATGCGCGGGATGGGGCTGAGCGTGCTGCGCTTCAGCGCCCGCGAAGTTGCCAACAATCTGGAAGGTGTGTACATAGCGATTGCCAATCACTGCCGGCTGCAAACCGAAGACGTCGCCGGAGCCGAATGGGTGCAGGCTGGCATGCTGCGCCGCGGCGACATTGTGTTTGCCTTCGATCCGGCCACCCAGACCTTCGAGGGCGCGCCGATTACGCATGTGCAGTCCCTGCCTACGCGGGGAGATGAACTGGTGTATGACTTGGAAGTCGAGGGGGCGCATTCGTTTGTGACCGAGGTTTGCGCGGTGCATAACTGCGGCAGCGGTACGACGGCCTACGTCGCCGAGCAGTGGGGCCGCCGCTGGATCACCATCGACACCTCGCGGGTGGCGTTGGCCTTGGCGCGGGCGCGGATTATGGGCGCGCGCTACCCGTATTACCTGCTGGCCGACTCGCGCGAGGGGCAGATCAAAGAGGCCGAGCTGACCCGCACAGCGCCCTCTTCGCAGCCAACCCATGGCAACATCCGCCACGGCTTCGTCTACGAGCGCGTGCCGCACATCACGCTCAAATCCATCGCCAACAACGCCGAGATCGACGTGATCTGGGAGAAGTGGCAGGAAACACTAGAACTGCTGCGCGAACGGTTGAATACGGTTTTAAGACAGGATCTACAGGATTGGTCTCAGAGTGATAATCCTGTAAATCCTGTAAATCCTGTCCAATTCAAAGAGGAGTGGAAGATACCGAGGGAAGCCGAAGCGAATTGGCCGGCCGAGGCGAAGGAATTGCACGCCGAGTGGTGGGCGGCGCGCATCGCGCGGCAGAAAGAGATCGACACCTCAATCGCCGCCAAAGCCGAATACGAATATCTCTACGACAAGCCCTACGATGACAAGAAGAAAGTGCGCGTGGCCGGGCCGTTCACCGTCGAAAGCCTCTCGCCGCACCGTGTGCTTGGCGTCGACGAGCACGACGAATTGATCGACGCGATGGCAGAGCAGGGCGCAGACTACAGCGCCAAGCAGAGCTTCCCGCAGCTCGTCCTCGAAAACCTCAGAACTGCCGGCGTGCAGCAGTCCCACAAGGAGGACAAGATTACCTTTCACTCGCTCACAGCCTGGCCGGGCTACTACATCTGCGCCGAGGGCCGCTACACCGAAGCCTCCACAGAAGGAGAAGGCACCGAGAGACGGGCGGCGATCTTCATCGGTCCTGAGTTCGGCACCGTTAGCCGACCCGATCTGGTGGCGGCGGCGCGCGAGGCGGCTGACAGTGGATTCGATGTATTGATCGCCTGCGCTTTCAGCTACGAGGCGCACACCACCGATTTCAATAAACTGGGGCGCGTGCCGGTGCTCAAGGCGCGCATGAACGCCGATCTGCACATGGGCAACGAACTCAAACCCACCGGTGCGGGCAACCTGTTTGTCATCTTCGGCGAGCCGGACATTGAGGTGACCAGCGGTTCGTGGTTAGTGACGAGCAGCGGCAGGTTGGTGGCGAACTATGCGCACGTTGCGAAGCTATTGGGACTTGGCAGTCTGGAAGAAATCAATCGACTGGGTAGAACAAATCTACCTGGCCTCAAAAGCTTTTCGGCTCAGGGAGAAGCCGAGTCTCACCAGCCGGTTGCGCAGAGCGGCAGTGGAAGACAGCAGCAACATGCTGGGCGGTCTCAAACGATCGCTGCAATCCAGGCGCTAGGAGCGGAAGACTTCCCACTTTCACTGAGCACAAGCCACTACACGCAAATTACTATTCGCGGCGTTGACGTGTTTCATCCTAACACCGGTAAGGTCCACAGTGACGGCGCCGACGGCATTGCCTGTTGGTTCATCGACACCGACTACAACGAAGAGAGCTTCTTCGTGCGCCACGCTTACTTCCTGGGCGCAAACGACCCCTACCGCGCGCTCAAAACCACGCTCAAGGCCGAGATCAACGAAGAAGCCTGGGCTACGCTCAACAGCGACACCTCGCGCCCCTTCGAGAAACCGCAGTCTGGGCGTGTCGCCGTCAAAGTCATCAACCATCTCGGCGACGAGGTGATGAAAGTGTTCAGGGTGTAGCATGTGAGGCGAGATTATGAAAGACAGGATGACAAGATTAACAGGATTTTTATGACATGACTTACTACTGCAGCCAGCGTTAGCTTGGATTCGGCTTCTGTAGGCTATAATCTGAAAAGCTTTCCGGTCATTCTTTGACTTGTCAATCGCTTTTCTGAAACAAGTCCAACTGTAGTATTACAAGTGTTTGGAAAAAGGCTTCAACACAAAAAAGCGAGAATACCCGATCGTGTGAATCCTGTCTAAAAAATAGAGAGCCTGAAAAGATTTATGAGCAGCTAGCCTTAAGGGAATCGGAAGGAAATACGCATCCTTCGGCGCCACACCCGCCAAGGGCCGAGGGGGCTCCCAGCGGGAGCCAGCGGAACAAGGGATGGATGAACGGTTCCGATTCCCTAACCTCAATTCTGTTAAGTCTGTCTAAAGCAAGGAACCGCTATGCTTTTTCGAATCGCCGACACCTTCACTGCAAGTTTAGCGCGCCTGAGCACCGAAGAACAGAAGGCCGTCAAAACCACGGCATTCGATCTGCAAATCAACCCGGCCAACCCCGGTATGAGCTTCCACAAGCTCGACCGAGCCAGAGACAAAAACTTCTGGTCGGTGCGCGTCACCCGCGACATCCGCCTGATCATCCATAAAAGCGAAGATAGCCTGCTCTTGTGCTATGTCGATCACCACGATCAAGCCTACGCCTGGGCCGAGCGGCGCAAGCTCGAAACCCATCCGACAACCGGCGCAGCCCAGTTGGTAGAGATTCGCGAAACGGTGCAGAAGGTTTTCGTCCCGCAATATGTGCCCGAAGCGCGCCCGGCAGCGATTAGCAAGCCCATCTTTGCCAGATATGCTGATGCCGAGTTGTTGCAGTATGGCGTGCCGGTGGAGTGGCTCAACGATGTGCGCCAGGCCACCGAAGACACGCTGCTCACGCTGGCCGACCACCTGCCCGGCGAGGCGGCGGAGGCGCTGCTCGAACTGGCGACCGGCGGTAAACCGCGTACACCAGTCGTTGCCGCTACGAATCCCTTCGAGCATCCCGACGCGATGCGCCGCTTCCGCGCCATGCCCAACATCGAAGAACTGCAACGCGCGCTCGATGCGCCCTGGGAAAAATGGACCGTGTTCCTGCATCCCGACCAGCGCCAGATCGTCGAGCGCGACTACAATGGACCAGCGCGGGTATCCGGCTCAGCCGGGACGGGCAAGACGATTGTCGCGCTACACCGGGCAGTTTTTCTCGCCCGCGCCAACCCCGACGCGCGCGTCTTGCTCACCACGCTCACCGACACGCTGGCAAAGGCATTGCATGCCAAACTGCGCTATTTAGTGAGCGAAGAGCACGAACCCAAACTCGCCGAGCGCATCGAAGTCTATGGAATCGACGCGGTTGCTATGCAGCTCTACAAACGGCGCATCGGGCGACCCCAACTTGCGCCGCCCGAACTCATTCACGCATTACTGGAAGAAGGTTCGGCGCGTGCCGGCGCGCATACGTTTAGCCAGCGCTTTCTCCGCACCGAATGGGAGCACATCGTCGATGCATGGCAGCTGAAGAGCTGGGAAGACTATCGCGATGTTGCACGCCTGGGCCGGAAAACGCGCCTGCCCGAGCAGCAGCGCCTCATGCTCTGGTCGATCTTCGATCACGTCCATTCCCGCCTAGCTGACCAAGGGCTGATCACGCACGCCGGGTTGTTCAGCCAACTAGCTGCGCAGCTTAGCCAAAGCGGCGCCAACCAACCCTTCGACTTTGTCGTTGTCGACGAAGCGCAGGATATGAACATCGCCCATCTGCGCTTTCTGGCAGCACTCGGCGTACAGCGCCCCAACGCGCTGTTCTTTGCCGGTGATTTAGGCCAGCGCATTTTTCAGCAGCCGTTTTCCTGGAAGGCGTTGGAGATCGATGTGCGGGGGCGCTCGCGCACCTTGCGGATCAACTACCGCACCTCTCACCAGATACGGACCCAGGCCGACCGCCTGCTCGATGCGCAACTGGCTGATCTGGACGGCAACATCGAACAGCGTAGCGACACCATCTCTGTCTTTAATGGGCCAGAGCCGATTATCCGCAAACTCGCCAGCGAACAGGACGAATGCACAACCGTTGGCGCGTGGCTTGCTGAACGGATAGAAACGGGCATCGTCCCGCACGAGTGCGGCGTTTTTGTTCGCTCCACAGCCGAGTTGGCGCGGGCGCAAGCGGCGGTGCAAGCCGCAGGGCAGCCTTATAAACTGCTCGACGCGGATGTTGAAACCACCGAAGGCTACGTTTCGATCAGCACCATGCATCTCGCCAAAGGGTTGGAATTCCGGGCCGTTGCGGTGATGGCCTGCGATGATGAAATCATCCCCTTGCAGGAGCGGATCGATAACATTAGCGATGATGCGGATTTGCACGAGGTGTATAGCACCGAGCGCCATCTGCTCTATGTCGCCTGCACCCGAGCGCGCGATCACTTGCTGGTCACGAGCGTCGAGCCGTCGTCGGAGTTCCTCGCTGACCTCCAGAGCGCGTGAACGCCTGTCTCTTAACAAAAAGAAATGTCCTCGCTTTCTGTCCCGGCTCAACACGGCCGCCCGAAGGAGCCTGCCCCATGCCAACCTTGATCGCGCCGCCCCGCCAAACCCCAGACATCGAGGCGCTGCTCAAGGCTGCGTGCGCTGCCGGCTGGTCGACGCACCGACTCACAAGCTGGCGTGCGCCCGCCGAACTCGCCGCCGGCAACCCCGTCCTCTACGGCGAGCCGCTCTTTGCCGACGTGGTAGCCGGTTCGCTCGGCATTGCGCTGCTCCAGCCGCCACCCGACTGGTTGCCCGCTCTCCCTGAGCGCTATCGCCAGCGCAGCGTAACCCTCACCACTCTTGATCGCGCCCGCCAGATCACCGATCCAGCCTTCATCAAGCCCGCCGCCGACAAATGCTTTCCGGCGCAGGTCTATCCCGACGGCGCGGCGCTCCCGACGCCTGGCGCGCTCCCCGACGATACCCTGACGCTGATCACACGGTGGAACGCCCGCGACGGCCAGCGCGGCTATGTCACCCGCTTCCAGGTGCGGCAGTGTTTGTGGTCGGCAACCGCGGCCATGCCGAGCTCTGGGCGCCCGCCGAAGAGCTGAGCCAGTTCAACGCCAACATCATCGGCTCGATCGCGGTTATTGCCGTCTATCCCGACGCGGGCGACACATCAGCGTAAAGAGAGTATCGAGAGATTATACTAAGTGCAAATGCTATCTTTGATGGGGATAGACTCTATTATGTCGGAGCGCATCGTATGGGGACAGATATTCACGCGTTTATTGAACTGAGCTATAATTTGGCTGTCCCGTTCTCTGCGGAAGCCACTGTTGTCAGTTTCACAGCGGGTGAGATTCACATCTCCCGCGATGACGATCTCTTCAATGCATTGGCGGATAGGCGTAATATCCACTTTGACGCCCAGGATATTGAAAAACATGCGCTCTATCCGCCACGGGGGCTCCCACCGTATACCAGCGAGGCAGTCAAGGCGCGCTATTATCATATCATTGATGATCAGCACCGCCTTATACCAATTCAATATGAAAACCACGCCTGTCATGCTGAGCGAAGCGAAGCATCTCGGCTTGCTGCTGCTGAGACCCTTCGCGGAGTGTATCCTAAGCCCAGCCGAAGGGCTCAGGGTGACAAGATGCGGAATATCCAAGTCGAATTGGTATTACGCGATACAAGCGCAGTGAGAATGGGCTGTTCCTCTCGCCTGTCACATCAGCAGAAGCAGCCCAATGCGTCACGGAAGGCGTGTCGCACTATGGTGAACCCTACACGTTCTAGGAACAGGACCACGAGATTCAGTTTCAGCGCGTCTCGCATCCCGCCTGGCATTCGGTGAGTTGGCTTACCATGTCGGAAATCTCCGCAAGCCTCTCGCACTATGGCCTCTTGTACAGTGACACTCCTTTCGAGATGCAGTTAGTAATCCAACTGATGCAGCAATTCGAGGCGCACCTTGGAGAAGA
>JAKSDJ010000147.1 GCA_022360155.1 Chloroflexales bacterium
CGTGGCCTGGTCGCCATTGCCTCCGGTGCAATGCTTGGTATGGCTGGCGCCATCCTGCAATCTATCCTCCACAATCCGCTTGCCGACTCCACGCTGACCGGGGTTACGGCGGGCGCGGTGTTTCTGGTCATCCTCTGCCTGGCATTCAGGATTGACTTTAACCGGCCAGGGCTGGTCCTGCCGCTCGTTGCACTCATTGGCGGCACTATGAGCAGCCTGCTGGTGTACCAGCTCGCACACATTGCCGGCGCACCCACAGACCCGGTACGCCTGGCGCTGGTTGGGCTTTTGTTCAATGCGATATTTAGTAGTCTCACCATCCTATTAGTTATCTGGCGCGGAGTCGATTTCGGCGGCGTGTTGGGGTGGATCGTCGGCTCGCTCAGTGGGCGCTCATGGTTTCATTGGAATGCGGTCTGGCCCTGGGCGCTTATCGGGCTACTGCTGGGATTGGTCAGTGTACGTATCGCAAATGTGCTCTCTCTTGGCAATGAGATAGCGCTGGGGTTAGGCTTGCGTACCGAACAGGCCCGTCTTGGGTTGCTCCTGATTGCGGCATTGCTGACGGGTGGTTCAGTCCTGGGAGTTGGCGCACTGGGTTTTGTCGGACTCATTGGCGCTCATATCGCCCGGCAACTCGTTGGCAATGATGCCCGTCGGCTTTTCCCAGCGAGTAGCTTGTGTGCGGCAGGGTTGGTACTGGGGGCAGATATGCTTGCGCAGATGATTACGATCTATCAGCCGTTTCAATATACTACTATTCCCACTGGCATACCAACTGGCGCGATCACAGCGATGCTTGGGGCCGGATTCTTTTTGTACTTGATCGGACGTCAACCACAAACAGGGTAAAGAGAGAGGTGCGCATATGTTTATTCATCCGCGCCTATTCGCACTTATGCGGGATGTCATCGGCTGGATGATACTGAATATTACCATTAGTCTAGGCATTGTCGCAGCTGCGGTTGGGCAAGGGTTTCTGATTGCAATCATCGTCGCACGCATTTTCGATGGGTCGCCGTGGCAGCACGTTTTGCCATTGGTCGGATGGATCGCTGCGCTGATTGGCATACGCACCCTGCTTGTATGGGGGCGCGATACGAGCAGCATGGCAACCGCGGCAGCAGTGAAGCAAAAGCTGCGGCAGCGTATCTATCAGCATCTTCTGGCGCTCGGGCCAGGGTATCTGGCCAGGGAAAGGACCGGGTTCGTGCTTGCAACCATGGTTGACGGCGTGGAACAGCTAGAAGATTACCTTGGCAAATATATTCCGCAGGCTTTCGCAGCACTGATTGCCTCGATTGCCATCCTGGCGCTGATGTTTTCCATCAATCCGATTATTGGCGTAGTCATCCTGGTTTCGCTGCTGCTGATCGTTACCGGGCCACGCTTCTGGGATCGACTCCTGGGCGAGTATGGACAAAAACACTGGTCTGCGTATGGTCGGCTTAAAGCCCAGTTCCTCGATGCGATGCAAGGTATGACCACACTCAAGGCCTTTAATGCCAGCGCTACCTATGGCCAGGAGTTGCAGCGTGATTCGTTTACCCTCTATCGGACAACGATGGTTCAATTGGCCGTATCCTTGATATCGACCGGTATCGTGGGGTTGGGCTGGACTGCTGGCTCTGCGCTGGCGGTTGGTGTAGGTGCGTTGTTGCTCATCAATGGCAGTCTGACCTTCTTCGAGCTTCTGATGGTTTTGATGCTGGGGCGCGAATGTTTCCGCCCGTTAGTCGAACTCGACAAGTACTGGCACTTCGGGTTTTATGGTCTCTCGGCCTCAACCCATATCTTCGCGCTGCTTGATCGTGAGCCAGAGCTTGCTGTGTCACCCGATGCGATTGTTGCGGAACCCGGGATCACCCGCCCACAGATCACGTTCCAGAACGTGTCGTTTGCCTACAATGATGGCTCACGTCCGGCGTTGCACAGCCTCTCCTTCACAGTTGCACCCAACGAGACGGTTGCACTTGTCGGTCGTTCAGGTGCAGGAAAATCGACGATCAGCGCACTACTCTTGCGCTTCTTTGATCCGCAGGCGGGCATGATCATGCTGGATAATCACGATCTGCGTACGTATAACCTGGCAACCCTCCAGCGAATGATTGCACTGGTAGCGCAGGACACGTATCTGTTTCACGGCACAATAGCCGAAAACCTACGACTGGCTCAGCCAGAGGCGACGCAAGCCGATCTGGAAGTAGCAACACGTGCCGCCAACATTCACGATTTTATTGCGGGGCTACCACAAGGTTACGCTACGGTCGTCGGCGAACGCGGTCTGAAACTCTCTGGCGGCGAGCGCCAACGCATTGCCATTGCCCGTGCGTTACTGAAAGACGCGCCAATCCTGATCCTTGATGAGGCGACCGCCAACGTTGACGCCGCCAGCGAAGTGGCGATCCAGGAAGCACTGGAGCGGCTCAGTGTGCATCGCACGACACTGGTAATTGCCCATCGTCTCTCGACGATTGTGAACGCAGATCGAATCGTTGTGCTCGACCAGGGTGAAGCCGTTGAGGTGGGCGATCACCGAACCCTTCTTGCGCGAGAAGGAGTTTACGCACGGCTGGTAGCAGCACAAGCATAAATCCGTTGATAGAGCTGAGATGCCTATATCTGGTTAGTGATCTCATGTGGTCATTTCGGCAGCCAGGAGTGAGCTATGAGTGTGATTGAAACTTCTCACCCATCGCCAACAACTGATCCCCAGCAGATCAGTGATCGCGCAGCGCAACGTGCGCTGCGCCGCACGGCGTTTTGGCAGATGCTCGGAGCAGTGCGGCGGCATAAGCTCCCATTGATTATGACTATCTGCTTTGGGTTTCTGAATCAGGGTCTTTCTATCGCCAGTGGCGCGATCGGTGCGTATCTGACCGTATTGGCGCTTACTGAACCATCAGCTGCACGTCTCTACCCGATCTTCTGGTTACTGGTAGCAGTTGTCCTGGGGCGGGCCGTTTTTGCCTGGCTGGAGATGTTTGTGGCCCACGATATTGCATACAGGCTGTTGGCTGACTGGCGCTCCGAAGTTTACTGGGCGTTGGAGCGATTGGCGCCGAGCTATCTCTTGGATCAACGCTCAGGCGACCTGTCTTCAACAACAATGGCTGATGTAGAAAAACTGGAGTACTTCTACGCCCACACGGTATGTCAGGTTATCATCGCATTTATTCTCCTCACAATCGGGATCGGCGTTCTGGCAGCGATGCACTGGCTGCTGCCGCTTGTCTTGCTGCCGTTTGTGGTCTTTATTCTGGGTACTCCAACAGTCCTGCTCCGCTGGGCCGAACGACAGGGCAACGCATTGGTCTCGCTGATGGGTAATATCAACGCGGTGGCCGTTGATAGCGTCCAGGGCCTGCGTGAGATTGTCGCGTTTGGGCAGGGCGATGCGCAGACGCGGAGGCTGAACCAGCATAGCCGATCACTGATGCACGCACAGCTGCGGTACGGAAGTCGCTCAGGGGTCGAGAATGCAGTGATTGATGCTCTGTCCGCTTGCGTGATTTTGAGCATTGTTGCGCTGTCCGCCTGGCTCACAGCAACTGGGCGACTTGAACGGATATGGTTCCCTGTCAGCATCATTCTAGCGGCCTCGATTATCGGGCCAATTCTTGAACTGACTGGCATTGCCCGAAGTTATGGTGTCATTGTCGCTGCAGCAGAACGGGTATTTGGCCTGATCAACCGCCCCCATTTGGTGCGAGATCAGGTCACACAGCCACCATCCGAGGTGATTGCGCCATATGTGCGCTTTGAACACGTTGGATTTCGCTACCAGCCACAGCTCGCTGAAGCGCTGCATGATGTGTCGTTCGCGATCGCTCCTGGCGAGACCGTAGCGCTGGTCGGACACTCTGGCGCCGGGAAATCTACCTGCACACACCTGTTGCTACGCTTCTGGGATGTTGAGCAGGGGCGCATCAGCATCGGCGGATACGATATTCGGGCACTGCCGCAGACAACACTGCGCGATATGATCGCGCTGGTTCCCCAGGATATTTATCTGTTCAACACCAGCCTCCTGGAAAATATCCGCCTGGGCAGGCCAGCAGCAACCACGGCGGAAGTCGAACACGCTGCCCAGCTCGCCCTGGCCCATGAGTTCATTACTGCTCTACCGGATGGCTACGACACCAGTGCCGGTGAGCGGGGCGTGCAGCTTTCTGGTGGTCAACGGCAGCGCATTGCGATTGCGCGTGCATTCTTAAAAGATGCACCGATCCTCATGATGGATGAAGCAGTCTCTAACCTGGACACCGAAAGCGAGCATGCGCTCCAACTAGCCATGGCGCGCATCCGCGAGGGCCGTACAACCCTGATCATCGCGCACCGTCTCTCAACTATCCGTACAGCGGATCGGCTGGTCGTGTTGGACCGTGGTCGTATTGCTGAGATTGGCACGCACGATGAGTTGCTGTTGCGCAATGGTGTGTATGCCCGTCTTATTGCGTCCCAGCGTGGTGGTATTGTACCGGGATGACGAGGTTGCGTGAACAATGGCAGCCCGCTACGACGAAGGAGGAAGTTCGGATGAAACAACTCCCAGAAGTAATCCTCAGTTTTGAAGCGCTTGAGCAGCTCGTCTCACTCGCGCCATTGAAAGCGCCCGTGCTTGCAGCCGGAATCGAGCTCAAAGTATTCAACTATCTGACTGAACCCGCCTCAGCCGCGATGGTGGCACAGGCAATCACTGCTTACGCGAACAATGTGCAAATCTTGCTTGATGGCTTGGCCGCGTTGGATCTGGTAACGAAAAAGAACGGTTTGTATCAAAACACACCACTTGCAGAAGCGTTTCTCGCGGAACAGAGCCCAACCTATCTTGGCGTGATGTTGGCACAGTACGCGCGGATGGAGCGACCAACGTCCGATGATTTGGTTTATTTGATCAAGGAAGGGCCACCCGAAATAGAGACGACCCTTGACGAGCAGACAGGTGCTCAGCAGGCTGGCGTGATGGAGGAGCTCGATGAGCAGGAGATCGCACAGCGATTGAAGCTCACTGCCAGCGCATATGCAGATGTGCAGCGCTCTGGTATCGCTCAACAGCTCGCAGAGCTTGTCGCTGCGCTGCCGGAGTTCCCCACGTTTGCCACGATGCTGGATCTCGGTGGCGGTGCTGGGCTGATCGGGGTTGCAATCGTGACGAAGCATCCCACAATGATGGGGGTCATTTTCGATCTGCCGCCGGTTGTTGAGGCAGCCAAGAATTACATTGCCGAATACGGTATGCAGCAGCGCATAAAGGTGCTGGGCGGTGACTATACGTGCGATCCCCTTGGAGGACCATACGACCTAATCTTGGCGAGCGCAAGTCTTCACGCCGGACGGCAAAACTTGGACATGTTGCTCGCTAAAATTTATCATGCTCTGAATTCGGGTGGCGTATTTGTCAGCGTTCACGAAGGACTCACGCACGAGCAGACAAAGCCGCTCGCAATGGTGCTGCCACGGATACCCTTCGCGCTGCAGGGCATGAATCTCTCATTTGAGCAGGGCGAAATTGCCCATGCCATGGTGAGGGCTGGATTTCGATCAATTCATAGTCGCACAATCACTATGCCCTACAGTCCGTTGGATCTTGATATCGCCCGAAAGTAAGCAGATAATCATGACAGCAAACATACGCTCAAGCGATGCGTATGTACAGCAGAGGCTACTCGCCGTCGCCATCACCATGGGTGATTTTATGGGCGCCGTCCGCACAGTTACCGATCTCATGGTGGGCTACAACGGATGTATCGTAGTCGATCATCTATCGTTGCGCATCGCACGCGGGGGCATCACCGCTTTGGCGGGGCCGAACGGATCGGGCAAGAGCACGCTGCTCAAGGCGCTGGCCCGCCTGCTGAACCCCAGCGCTGGGGCGGTCTACCTGGACGACCGTGCCATTACGAGCATGCCAACCCAGGCCGTGGCCCGCAAACTTGCGATTTTGCCGCAAGGGCCAGTCGCGCCCGCCGGGCTTACGGTGGCCGAACTGGTCGAGCAGGGCCGCTACCCGCACGCCGGTCCCCTCCGCATGCTGCGCCGCCGGGATCACAGCGCTATTCGCGAGGCCCTGGCACTGACCGACACCACGCAATTCGCCCACCGTCCAACTTGACAGACTGTCGGGCGGCGAGCGCCAGCGGGTCTGGATCGCACTCGCGCTGGCCCAGGCTACACCCATCCTACTGCTTGACCAGCCAACCACATTTCTTGATATTGGTCATCAACTCGAGGTACTGGAACTTGTGCGCCGCCTGAATCATGAACAGAGGATGACGATTGTTCTTGTACTTCACGATCTGAACCAGGCCGCACGGTTCAGCAACCGGATGGCAGCCCTCCATCGGGGCGTATTGTCGCTGATGGCTCATCTGCAATGATGCTCACACCAACCCTCCTCGCGTATGTTTTCGGGGTGCGGGCCAACATTCTGACAGGCCCGGCCGCGGAGACACCTGTCTGTTTGCCTTACGCGACTTGCATAGAGTAAACATCGCAACCAGGACTGGATCTACCGCCATCATACACAGCCGTTTTCTTCGCTTACCCGGTAGCGGTTTGCAGCAGAACTGCGCCTTTGGGTTGCACAAGCATGGCTTACGGATTCCACATATGGGGGCAAGTTGTTGTGCAAACTGCCTAACACACTCGCCCGCCAACGCCCCAATGGGTGACCAGCTGTACCTTTGGGTACATGCCCCGTTGCCCCACGCATGCTAGAGTCAGCTTAACCCAATAGTAATAAATGTTGAGGCGGCGACAACGCAGTTGCCATTATCGTCACGTGGGCTGGCTAGCCTTCAGAACCAGCTGATGAACAGTTGTACCGCCCAGACGTCTGCACCGCAGAGACGCAGAGCTTGTGGAGATAGTTCCCTTTGCGTCCGCTGCGCGTCTATGATGTAATCCCTGCTGCCGTGAGAATGGGGTTCCTGTAAAAGGTATTCCAGGGCGAGCAGATCCGCTGTGCCGACATCTAGAGCGGCAATCGCATCGGGGTGGGCCAGCAGTACGGCATATGGCATACGGCAATAACCCTTAACGCACGTATTGACAAAAAAACAATGAATGTGGTATTTTAGTTATACCAAAAATTTTTTTGAGTTATAAATAAAAAAGAGGTGACACCCGCTCAAATACACAGAGGCAAGCGTGTCTATCTGATGAAAGGTTCGTCCAATGCGTCTTCCTCGCTTCACTGGTATGTCCGCGTTCTGGCTGACCTGGCTCGGCTTGCTGCTCTCTTTCACCGGGTCGAGCCTCACCCGTTTCGGTCTGAGTGTCTGGGTCTTTGAGCAGACCCGCGACCCCGAAGCCTACAGCGCAATCTTGTTCTTCGCCACCATCCCGCTCGCGTTTGGGTCGCTCGTTGCCGGGCCGCTGGTCGACCGCTGGAACCGCCGTCAGGTGCTCATTGTTGGCAATATTGTGGCCAGCCTGCCCACACTGGTCATTATGCTCCTCTTCTTCGTCAATCAGCTCGCCATCTGGCATCTCTACGTCGCGTTGTTCATCAACGGGCTGGCAAACGCCTTCATCCTGCCCGCATTCGATGCGAGTATCCGCATGCTCGTGCCGAAGGAGCAGCTTGGGCGTGCATCCGGCATGAGCCAGATGATCCAGTCACTCGGCACCATCATCGCGCCACCAATTGCCGGATTTATGCTCGTGCAATTCGGCCTGGGCAGCGTCTTCATTGTGGACTACCTCACGGTGACGGCGGCGGTGTTGGCCCTCACGGTGGTGTTTATTCCGCAGCCGGGGGACGGCGAAAAGCCGGTCAGCAGTGTCTGGCAAGACTTCGTCTTTGGGCTGCGCTATATCACCGAACGCTCGCCCTTTGTGTTTCTGATGGTGTTTCTGACGCTGGTGATCTTCACCCAATCGTTTGTCTACGCATTGTCCGGGCCAGTGGTGCTGGCATTCGGTGATGAGGCGACACTGGGGCTTGTGTACGGCGCATTCGGTATCGGTGGGTTGTTCGGTGCGGTGCTGGTGGGCATCACGGGTGGCGCAAAGCGGCGCATGAACGGCGTTCTACTCGGGACGATGGGTATGGCCATAGGAGCCATCCTCTGTAGCTTGCGCCCTGACATCCTATGGACTGGAGGTGGGGTATTCTTATTCGGTCTATCAATGATGTATATGATTTCGCTTAACCGCACGATCTATCAGGAAAAAGCCGCGCCGGAGGTACTCGGGCGGATCTTTGCGTTCCGAGTGGCGATTGGCGTGGGAGCCCAGGCTGTCGGACTGCTGCTATCTGGCTGGCTCGCTGCCAACGTCTTTGAGCCAGCCATGCAAGCGGGCGGAGATCTGGCCGCAACGTTTGGCGGGCTGCTCGATACGGGCGAAGGGCGCGGCGCAGCCCTGCTCATCCTCATAACCGGCGTGGTCCTGCTCGTGGTGACGGTTATCGCGGCGCTGCTGCCCGCGCTGCGCAATTTAGAAGACCATCTGCCCGATTATGTGGCGCCAGAGCAGCCTGACCCACAGGTGCCGGAAGGTGGAACGATAGCCGTACCGAGATGACAAGATGACAAGATGACAGGGTGCTGAGGACTGAGTACTGAGTGACACTGCCTTCAACGTTCAACCTTTAGCCTCTGCGGCTCTGCGTTAAAATCTAAATCCTTTGCATCTTTGCGCCTTTGCGTTAAAACCCGGGATACGGGAGACGGAGACGGAGAGAGCAGTGACAAGATGACAAGATGACACTGAGCATTCAAAACTCAAAACTCAACATTCAGAACTCTGGTCCTCTGCCCCTCTGCGGCTCTGCGTTAAAATCTAAACCCTTTGCGCCTTGGCGTATTTGCGTTAAAACGCCCGATTTGGACCGCTGACCATCGACCATGGACTGCTGGGTGCTTTCGCCGCCTCCAGGCGGGCCACGCGCTACGGGCTACCGAGGTGATTGAGCGCGAAGCAAACGTGCATATTGCTGAACCGTTTCAACGCTTCAACGTTTTAATGCTTCAATACACGAAAGGATGTACCCTATGGCTACTTCGTCCATACAAGCAAAGACGACCGCTACGAATCAGCCGCCAGAAACGCTGCCGCAAGCGCAGGAAACCGTGCGAAGCTATGCGATGCGACGACGCGGGATTTTCGCGCTTTCCGGCTTGCTGAGCATCATCGGCAACGCGGCTGGGCTTGTTCCCTACGTGGTCATCTATTTTATTGCGGTCGAAGTGCTTGGCACACCATTTGCTGAAGTGAACACGAATTGGCTCTGGATTCTGGCGGGGGTCGCGCTAGGATCGGTCGTGCTCAAGGCATTCGCTACCGGTCTGTCCACGCACCTCTCGCACATTGCCGCCTACGATATTCTCTACGACCTGCGGATCGCCCTGGCTGAACATTTGGGTCGCCTGCACCTGGGCTACTTCAATGGGCATACCACGGGCGAAATCAAGAAGATTATCCACGAGGATGTCGAGAAACTCGAAGAGGGGCTCGCACATATCGTCCCGGACTTCATTGGGGGGGTGATCGTGCCAATCCTCACGCTGATTATCCTCTTTACTGCCGATTGGCGTCTGGCGCTCGCCACGATTGCGCTGTTGCCCATTGCCATCGCGATGTACGCCTGGGTGGCCGCTCGCAGCAGTATGGCAACCTACAATCAGCTCAACGCGGAGATGGCCAGCGCCGTGATTCAGTACATCAACGACATGAAGGTGCTGAAGACCTTTCTCCGCGCCAACGCCTCGTTTCAAAAGTTGCGCGATGTCGCCGAGAAGATGCAGACCTACTACACGGGGGCCTACGCTGCATCGATTCCTACACTCGCAGTAATCTTTGCGGTGGTCCGTGGCAATCTGCTGCTGATTGTGCCGCTGGGCGTGGTCTTCTACCTCAATGGCACGCTGACCATTCCGACGTTTGTGTTGTTTCTGGTGCTGGGGATCGGCTTCAATCGCCCGATCTGGACACTCTTCACCAATTACAGCATGGCCATATGGCAAATAAGCGTGGCGAGCAAGCGGATCGCCGACCTCCTAAATACACCCGCCCTCGCTGAGCCTGCCCAGCCGCAGACGCCGGCTGATGCCAGCATCGTCTTCAACAATGTGCGCTTCAGCTATGCCGCTGACACCGCGACAGAGCAGCAGGATAATGCAGCCAACGCACTAACACTTAATGACATCAGCTTTACCCTTCCCGCTGGCAGCGTCACCGCGCTGGTCGGGCCGTCGGGTGCGGGCAAGAGCACCATCGCCAAACTCATCCCTCGCTTCTGGGATGTGACCGACGGGAAGATCTTGCTCGGCGGCGTGGACATCCGGCAGATTGGCACGCAGCAGTTGATGGATCAAGTGTCGTTTGTATTTCAGGATGTGTTCCTGTTCAACGACAGCGTGTACGAAAACATCCGGGTAGGCAAGCCTGGTGCGACCGAGGAGGAAATTATTGGGGCAGCGATCGCTGCGCGCTGTCACGACTTTGTGCTGGAGCTGGAGCAAGGCTACCAGACCCCCATTGGCGAGAATGGCGCGCGGCTCTCCGGCGGCCAGCGTCAGCGGCTGAGCATTGCGCGGGCCATCCTCAAGGAAGCGCCCATCGTGGTGCTGGATGAGGCGACGGCTTTCCTCGACCCGGAGAACGAGGCACAGGTGCAGGCCGCCCTGGCCACCCTTGCATCTGCAGGCAAGACCGTGGTGGTCATCGCGCACCGCCTGAGTACCATCACCGAGGTTGACCAGATCCTGGTGGTCGATGGCGGGCAGCTTGTGGCGCAGGGCGCCCATGATGAACTGCTGCAGCAGAGTCCGCTCTACAAAGAGCTGTGGGACGCGCACATCGCCTCGCAGGAATGGCAGTTGTCGCGAAGCAATGAAACATTGAAGCGGATAAACGTTGAAGCGCCCCAATCCTCAAATGCTCCAACGCTCCAGCGCTCCAACGCTTTCGAAAACCCGTACACCGATCTCAATCCCAACGAGCACCTGATGCGCACGCTGTTCAAGCTGGTGCCTGGTCAGCGCGGCGACTACAAACGGGGCATTCTGTGGAAGATCTTGGATGGGGCAGTCTCCGCCTGGCCAGCTCTGGTGGTCTTCCTCATTCTGGTAGAGCTGTTTCAACAGCCGGTCAACACCGAGCGCATCTGGGCCTATGTCGGCGTGCTGTTTGCGCTCTTCATCGGCCAGATCCTCTTCAACTACCTGGCTCAGCGTGCGTTTATGCAGGTGATCGCGGGCATGCACTTCGACATGCGGCTGTTCCTGGCTGACTATCTGCGCCGCCTGCCGCTCGGCTTCTTCACCCGCCGCGACACCGGTACGATCGACTCGCTCTTCACCACCAACATTATGTTCCTTGACGTGCGCATGCCCACCGATATGTTTATCTCTGGGGTGGTTGCGCCGAGCCTGCTCTTTGTCGCCATGCTGTTCATTGACTGGCGGCTGGCGCTCGCGGCCGGTATCGGTTTGCCCATCGCCCTGTTTATTTTGCGCGCCACCATGCGCGTGTTTGGCCAGATCTGGACAGCGCAGCGGATTGCCCGAACCCAGGCCAACAGCCGCATGGTCGAATACATCCAGGGTATCAGCGTCATCCGAGCGTTCAACCTGGCAGGCGCACGGATGGGTCAGTTCCAGCAGACCATGGATGCGTATCGCACCGCGAGCATCCAGACGCAGACCAAGATAACCCCAGCAATCATTGGCTTTCTCTCGACTATGGAGTTCGGCTATGCTGTGGTTGTTGCGGTTGGAACGGTGCTGTTCCTGGCCGGGACGCTTACCGGAACAACGTTTCTGTTATTCCTCTTCCTTGCCCTCGCGTTCTACCAGCCGCTCATGTTCCTGGGCGAGTTGGTCGCCCTCCAACGCGTCACCGAGAATTCGGTACGGAACCTGAATGAATTCATCCAAACCCCGATGCTCCCGGAGCCGGCGCAGGGGCGACAGCCTGCCGACGCCAGTGTCGTTTTTGGGCAGGTGCGCTTCAGTTACGGCGCCGATCTGGCAGTTGCTGAACGCTCCAACGCACCGACCCTGACCGACGTGAGCTTCCAGATCCCCGCACGTGGAGTCACGGCGCTGGTCGGGCCGAGCGGTAGTGGCAAGACGACCATCACCAATCTAATCGCCCGCTTCTGGGATATCGATCATGGGAGTGTGAGGGTCGGCGGCGTCGATGTGCGCAACCTCTCCTCCGAGACACTGCAATCCCAGTTGACGATGGTCTTCCAGGATGTCTACCTCTTCAACGACGCCATTCGCAACAATATTGCCATCGGCAAGCCCAACGCAACGGACGATGAGATTATCGCCGCCGCCAGCGCGGCCCGCTGTCACGACTTTATCATCGCACTGCCGGACGGCTACGACACTATGATCGGCGAGGGCGGCGCAACACTCTCGGGGGGCGAGAAGCAGCGCATCAGTATAGCCCGCGCTCTGCTCAAAGACGCACCAATTATTATGCTTGATGAAGCAACCGCCAGCATCGACCCAGAGAACGAGTGGCTGATCCAGCAGGCCTTCGACGCCCTTGCTGCGGAGAAGACCGTGATTGTCATCGCCCACCGCCTGGCAACGCTCCAGCAGGCTGACCAGATTCTCGTCCTGGACGAAGGTCGGCTGGTACAACAGGGCGCCCATGATCAACTCATCAACCAGAAGGGGTTGTATAGCCGCTTCTGGGAGGAGCGCCAGAAGGCGCGCAGTTGGAAGCTTGGTGCAGTAGCCGCCAAATAGCCAATAGTCTCCTGCGTATGCGGAAGTAGCTGATAGGAGTAATGTATGCCTGAACGTCGTTACAAACTGCTCTTTGTCATCACCCATATGCTTTTTATCATCGTTCGTCTCGTATACGGGCAGCGCTACAAGCGCTCGCATGCCACCACACAGATCAACCGCGTCACAACACAGGAAAAAGTGCTGCTTGGCGGGGTAGCTGTGTCATACTTTGTGCCGAACGGTTTCTGGCTCTTCAGCAACCGGCTTAAGTTTGCACAGCTCGGGCTGCGGCCCTGGATGCGACTGAGCGGGTTTTTTATCTCGCTGGCGAGCATTGGCTTTTTTGCGTGGGTGCATAAGACGCTGGGCGATAACTGGTCACCCACCCTAGAGATTCGCAACCAGCACGAATTGATTGAGGATGGACCGTATGCCACAGTGCGCCACCCGATGTATACCGCGATTTATGGCTATTACATCGGCTTGATTCCGCTGATGAACAACTGGTTTCCGGGTCTTATGGCGCTGCTCGGCTTCACCGCACTGTACGTTGGGCGGGTAGACCATGAAGAGCAATTGATGCGCGAGCAGTTTGGCGCGGCGTACGAGGAATATGCCCAGCGCACGGGTCGCTTGCTGCCGCGCTGGCAACCGAGAGAGTAGCCGGCAGCGGTACCATCTGACCTACTGCATGGTCAAGGCGCCTACGCCGCGTTGATTGACCAGAAGGGGCTGCCGCCGCTTCTGGGAGGAGCGCCAGAAGCGGCGGCAATGGAAGCTGGGTGCTGTTGCACAGACTGTATTTATGCAATATAGTAAACAGGATGAAGCAGTCCCCTTTGCAACAGCCCGGAAAACAGGCGAACTTCTTAGGAACTGTACACTGTACACTGTATGAACTCAAAGATGCCCCGCACATTTCTGATGAAACGTTACAAAGCTTTCCAGAAACAATGCTTAGGCAGATAAACGAGCGCGAGTGAGCGAGAATCATGGAATGCTATGATTGAAGAGAAGAGGAAGGACGATGAATAGAGATGGTTCATACTCCCGGTGGGGATTGCACATCTAAGTTAAGGGGTTTTTTATGAAATAGCAGGCTTCAATCCTCTCCTGGAAACGCATTTTACTGGACGGGAGCGCTATGAGTGGCGCGCTTGGCGCTTTAATCTCCTCTTCGCTTGCAATTAATGCTGAGATATGGGTGCAGGATTACCCACCAGACATTAGAAAAGCGTTCGGGCCCAAGAGTAGGAAAGCCCAGATCCAAACCGCTGTGCTGGCGGTCCCTTTTTTCGGGATTCTCCTGGGCGGCATGATTTTGTCGAATCGCAAACTGCGGCGGGACAATGAAGGAATTCTGACTTTTAAGCAGGCGTTCTACCATAGCTATGCATTGCTACTGTTCTTCTGGCTTTTCGATCTCACGATTATAGACTGGCTCTTCTTCGTCACCTTCAAGCCGCAATTTGCCGTGTTACCTGGTACAGAAGGGATGGCCGGGTACTCTGACTATGGCTTTCATCTTACAACGTCATTACCAGCCTTGCCATATCTGGCAATCCCTGCGCTGATCGTAGCGTTTTTTATGCAGAGCCGTCCAACCACGTAACGGAGATGATGTATGGCGAAGATTGCATATGTCGGTTTGCCGGCCCATGGGCACACCAATCCAACTCTCCCGGTGATGAAGGAACTGGTTCAGCATGGACACACCGTGTTGTACTATAACGCCGCATTCTTTCAGGAGAAGGTTACTCCAACGGGTGTTGATTTCCGCGCATTACCAGAACCGCTACCCACCGAACGAGAAATTTCAGAAGCCCTCCACGAATTCATCAACGCTTCACTGATCATTTCGGGGATGAGTCGACCGCTAACACGTTATCTGATTGATGCATTCGAACAGGAACAGCCCGATCTTGTCATCTATGACTCGACAGCGATGTGGGGTTATATTGCCGCCCGCACCCACAGCATCCCACAGATATGCTGCATCACAACATTCGTGCTTGATGGCTCTCAAGGTGCGATTGGGTTGGGGACGATGGTGCGTTTCTTCTGGTCAGCGCTGCCACACATTCCCAAGCTACTCAGTTGGCGACGGAGTATGGCGCAAGAGTTTGGCAAGGACAATTCTGGGGGCATTACCGAATACGCGGACCTGAATATCGTTTTCACCTCAAAAGCCTTTCATCCGGGGAATAACTTCATTGATGGGCGGTTTCGCTTTGTCGGACCTTCGCTTGAACCGACACTCCGTGATGGTGACTTTCCTTTTGAGCAACTGCGCGATGGACAGAAAGTCTATATTTCGCTGGGAACCGTCAATCACCTGGACAACGCCTTCTACCAGGCTGTCTTCGAGGCGTTTGCGGATCATCCAGCGCAGTTTATCCTGTCAGTGGGCAAAAACACCGATATGGCGCAGTTTGGCGCATCTCCAGATAACTTCATTGTTCGCAACTATGTCCCGCAGTTGGATGTTTTGCAACGGGTGGATGTGTTCATTACACACGGCGGCATGAATAGCGTCCACGAAGGATTGTACTATGGCGTACCAGAAATCGTGGTACCGCACCAGTTCGAGCAGTTGCTCAATGGCAAACGTGTCGTACAGACGGGAGCGGGTCTGCTTCTCGGAAATACCCGGCCTTATGGAAAAGTCACTGCGCCGGAACTCCGCACAGCGCTCGACACACTGCTGAGTAACCCACAGTATCAGCAGAATGCTCAACACATTGGTGCGACGCTCAGAGCGGCGGGGGGCTATTGGCAAGCCGTTAAAGAGATCGAAACGTTTCTTTATGGCAGTGCTGCACATCTACCGAAAGCCACTATTTCTCAAGCAAACATATCACGAAACTAACCACTATGGACGAAACATTGCGAGATAGAAAGCATAAGTATCATACCCCCTTATGAAATACAGGGGTAGTCCGACGTCGTGCCGCCTTCAGGCGGTTTGACGGCAGCACAGCCGCCTGAAGGCGGCACTACAAGAATGTTTCTTCATGACCGATTTTGATCGTCAAAATTCATTAGTAAGGTAACGACAACGACATATATCAATTTTAGGAGTAGTACCATGTCAAACGTATTTCTCTACAAGGATCACTACAATCTCTCCTACACTGACTACGGCGATCAAGCCGGATATCCAGTGTTAGTTCATCACGGTTTAGTTGGCAGCATTGAACAGCCTGATTTACAACAAACATTGGAAGGCACACATGTCAGAATGATATTAACCGCACGTCCCGGATATGGTAAGTCTTCCTTCTATCCACTGGCACATTATGCCGAATGGGCCGACATTATCAAGACATTTACGAACGCACTCGGATTGACTCAGTTTGACGTCTTGGGAATGTCTGCTGGAGCACCATACTGTTACGCATTAGCAGCATTGCTGCCAGAACAGGTTAAACGGGTTTTCATCTATAGCGGGTTACCAGCAGTCTATGAACCTGCGGTCATTGCTCGTTACCCTCATGCGTCAGAAGCGGAAAAAGAATATGCGTTTTATCATAACGCACAGCTGGAGGAGATTGCCCAAAGCCTCTACGACATGTATCTGGCCCCTCTGCCAGAAACCGTGTTGGCAACGAAGGATTTCCAGGATTCTATGGCCAACCAATGCAAGGGAATGGCGCAAGAAGCGAAGTTACAATCCCTGGAATGGGGATTTACATTACAAGATGTTACCCAACCAGTGTTTATGCAACACAGCAAACAGGATGAAGAAGCTCCCTTCGCAGCAGCGTTGAAAACAGCCGAACTTCTTAAACAATGTACATTATACCAACTTGACGATGCGCCTCATGTTTCTGAGGAAACCTTGCAGGCGTTTCTAGAGATCATGATCAAACATATACACCAGCAGAGGTAAGTCAAGATCATGACTACATTTTTCGCTACCAGCTACCACTTCTTCGCAAAAATCCTCCAGAAAGGATCGACCCAGTATGACACAACACAAGCGTGACACAACGACTATCATTGATTATGAACGACTGACTGGATTCGATTGCGCGTGGCAGGTAGCTAGTCGTCATTTAGACCTATTCTGGTCCTACTTTGGAGCGCGCTTCGGACGAACACTCACAGACCTGAAACACGAAGGCGTTGTTCAGGTCGTTTTGCCCTACACACACAAACCTATGCTCGTGCCAGGACACACAGGAACAGACTGGTCGGTGTACATCTTGGCGCTGACTGAAGAGAACACCGACGTACCGCAACTCACCCAGACCATCTTTGATGCAACACATGTGGATGCTGGGCGTGATATTGCAACACTGGCCTGTGTCAATCAGATCCGTCCACAGCCCGAACTTGGCATGATCTATCCCCTGACAGGTGGACGCACCCGCGAATCTCGTATGTTTCAATCGATTGAATACGTCTTTTCAGACCCCGCACAGCGTGAACACTATTACCAATCACAGTATGAATTCTCCGGACCAACAATGCAACGATTGCATCAGCAAGATATCGTAGGTCGATTCATAGGAGTCGAAATCGTGGATCGTCTGATCGATACCCCCAACATGCCACAATGGGATGTGATCCACCTGTCAGGATTTAGCATTCCCAAGGTGCTTCGTTCGATACCACATATCATACGTGCTTCTAATGGAGTTGCCAACGCACTAGGCGGTCCAACGGCCTGGGAACGCGCGCGTACCTGGGAATCACAGCGGACCAAATACGTAAGAAGGATCAGACAACAGAGCAAGCTCACAGTATAAGATGAATATATACCTGGAGAAAAGCAATGCCGACTGACAAACAACCATTCAAAATTGGACATATTCTAATCAAAGTAGAAGATCTCCATCAGGCAGTCAAGGATTATGAGGCATTAGGCTTTACAATCACGTGGGGGTCTGCCCCACATAAAGCGCACAATGCCCTGATCTATCTAGCAGATGGTTCATTTCTCGAACTTCTCAAGACCAACCTGATGAACCCCGTAATACAAACCGTGGTATTCGCTCTTGCAAAACTAGTCATGCCTGTTGGAAAGCGGTTCTGGCACTGGCACTCACATCTAACAGGCTTTATTGAATATGCAGTGGACACAACAGAAGAGTTTACCCAAACAGTCACAGAAACACGAGAACGGGGGATATCCATCCACAAGCCAATGCGGGCTGCACGCACACGACCAGATAACATTAAGTTGACCTGGGTTGTCGCGCTACCTAGCCGTCTGGATCTCCCGTTTATCATGAGTCCCTATAAACCCCATATTCCACCACTACAAGCAGCCATTACCCATGGCAATGGAGCCGTTGGCATCAAAGACATGATCATCGGCAGTACGAATTGGGAAATGGCGTCCGAGCAATACGCTACGTTTTATCAACAAACACCAGAGACTCATACAAAGAATGGTCGAAAAACTGCGATATTCAGAATCGCCCAGACTACCCTACACCTCATCGAGAGCAAGGTTGATGGAATCCAGGAAATTGCGCTTGCCTCCGACAGTGTGACACATCTCGATAAATCGCTCATGCATAATGCAGTAATTAGGCTAGAAGAGCGCTAGTTCTCAGGACAGAGGAGGAGTCGGGCAGCACCTGGGAGATCAGTGTGCTAGCCCGACATGTGTGGGTAAATGGGGAAGTCGAGCAACACGCGGACAATCAATGTGCTAACCCGACATGTGTTGGTTGAGGCGAATAAGTCTCATGAGCGAGTAAGTTCCTGTCTGTATATCTGAATGGCGAGATTGTATAAACAGTACTATGCTATCTATACAACTCACTCTCAAACCTGAGCTAACGTCCCACGATCGGAAGATATAACCGCCTACCTGGCGCTGGGGCGGCGACCCTGCTCGTCAGATCGATAGCGATCGGTTGATTCGGAGCGGCGCGCGGTGTGATCGTAATAGTCGCTGTGTCGGTGCTATCTCCAGATGTCTCATCGGGCGCAGTAACGGTCACCGTTATGATCGCCGTCGGGTCAAAGCCCGCAGCCGAACGGTATTCCAGGTCAATGATCTCAGTCGGTGTAACTACCGTCGACCAGGCATTGCCAGTGACCGCGATATCGAAGGTGGCAAACCAAGTGCTGGTATTGGTGAGTTGTAAAGTGTAGGTAAATACGGGCGGCTCACCAGACATCGTTGTATCGATAACCGCAACCTCGGCATCGTAGATTTCAGCAAAGTTGCTGGCGGCGGTGGTGTTGCTCGTTGTGTCTTGGTCAGGAACGTCCGACGCGACGGCAACCGCATGCTGGAACCATCCTCGCTCCGCAGGTGCGCTAGCCGCAATCGTAACTATGGTGCTTTCATCAACGGCGAGCGTATCCAGATCACACGTGATAACCCCCTCCGTTTCCTCACACACTGGTGCAGTCGGATCGACACTAATAAACTCCATTCCTGCATCAAGGGTGCTGGTGAGCACGACGCCCGTTGCAATATCCGGGCCGGTATTGGTAACCGTAATGGTGTAGCTTAACGGGCTGCCTGCGCCGACATCACCAGGCTGGTTCTCGTCAGGGCTGGGTGTGATGATGGCAACAGACACATCGGCAGCATCGAAGAATGTGGGTTCTGCGACGTTGTAGGTAAGCAGGCCAAGATCGGGATCGGGATGCTGGGCCGTCACTTCAGCCCGGTTGATGAGCGGTGGCCCAACTGTCATTGGGGTAGTCACGACAAGTGTGGTCGTCACAAGATCGCCGATGTCAAGATCGCCAAGATCGCAGACGACAGCATTAGGTTCTTCCGTACAGCTCACATCAGATATGACGCTCGCCAGCGTCATGTCTGCGGGTAACGTATCGGTCAGCACCGCATTGGTAACAGGCTGGGGGCTGCTGTTCTCAACCGTCAAGGTGTAGGTAACCGGACTGTTTGCCTCAGCGACTCTAGGGGCGCCAACCTTGCTAACCTGCAAGACCGACGAGACTTCTGCGATGACGAGATCGATCTCACCCCCACTTTCGGGCTGGAATGTATCGGGAGTGATCAGCGGCACATCATCAGAGGCGCTATAGAGCAGCACATAAGCCGTGCCATTTTCATCGACTTCGATGTCATGACCCCATTCATTCTGACTACCGCCAAAGAATGTACTGTAATCCAGCGACCCATCGGGTTTTAGCTTGGTAATATTCGCATCAGAGAAAACTGGCAGGCCTATCCTACTTGGTTGGATAGCATTCTTAAGAGGAAAGTCTATCGCATGAACATGACCTGTTACATAGACATTGCCTGTAGCGTCGACTGCAATACCGGACATAAAATCATTGCCATTGCCGCCGATGGCGCTTCCGCCCAGATAGGTGCTATAGATCAGATCGCTGCCATCGGGTGCAATCTTAGCAACAATACCATCGAAATTTGGCCCGCCAAACTCGGGTTGAGCCGCGCCTGGCGTGGTTGGGAAGTCGTCTGACCTGGATAAACCAGTAATGTAGATATTGTCCTCGCTATCGAGCACCAGGGCGTGAGCTCCAAATCCGGCGGTCTGGTCATTAGCGCTGCCACCCACATAGGTGCTAAAGAGAATCTCTGTTCCAGCTGCGTTTAGCTTGGTGACGAACAGATCGATACCCCCAGCGTTGTCTTCCTGGAATACGCCCGGTGTAGTTGGAAAATCAGTTGACGCAGTCGCCCCGAGGACATAGATTTCACCGGCGGCATTGAGGGCAATGCCGCCATCACGCCGGTTCTCATTGCCGCTACCGCCGAGGTAGGTGCTATACTCAAGGGTTCCATCGGTACTTAAGCGAGCAACAACAAAATCGAACTCACCAGCGTTCGCGGTTTGCAGTGGATTCACCATTGGAAAGTCGGTCGACGTAGTACGCCCGACCAGATAGACTCGGTCGGAACTATCAACAGCGAGCCCCGAGGCCGTATCTGTCCCGCTTCCACCCAGATAAACGCCAAAGTCTAAAGAACCGCCGTCTGGGTC
>JAKSDJ010000222.1 GCA_022360155.1 Chloroflexales bacterium
GGCGGTGGATGTGTTGCCAGAGCCGGTAGCGACCGGCGATGTCGCCACACTGCAGGTGCGGGTGCAGATAACTCCCCAGCCGGACCAGGCGTGGGTCATCCCCTTGGGCAGCGCCGCCGCGCTGCCGCTCACCGGCCAGCCCCTCGCGATGCCGACCCTGGACGGTCACGTCCTGGCCCGCTGGCGTGACGACACCTTGATGATCTGCCCCTTCTCCCAGGGCGGCGGGCCGCGGACGAGTGGTACAAGCGGGCCGCCGCCAGTGACGGCCGGGTCGGCGGAGGGCAATGTCATGCTCTTCTTCGAGGATGACGGTCAGAGTGTGGATTACTCGGATGTGCGGGTGGTCACGACCTGTATGCAGGGGGTGGGGAACCAGTTGGGCGGGGCGACCCGCCCCGGCAGCTACACCTTCAGTCTGGGCGCGACCAAGGCGCTGCCGACCAGCCTGCATCCCACCCTGGTAATGTACTACGACCGCCCGACCACGCTGGAGGAAGGCGACCTGATCATCCACCGCCAGCGCGACGACCAGACCTGGGAACCGGTGCTGACCTATCACCGGCCGGGGGCGTCGTTTGCGGCCGCGCCGTTGCACGTGGCGGCGGTCGGGGGGCGACTGGTGGCCAAGACTGTGGCGAGCGACGAGGAGCGGGTCGAGCGCTACCGGCTCTTCTGGATACCACGGACGTGAGGTGAGACGAGCAGGTAAGGAAACATGGCGGATGCTGCGATGGCGAGGGCGTCTGGCCCAGACTCAGCGCGGCATCCTGCCGACGCCCTCCTAAACTCCTAACACGGGGCTTGATATTTCGCCTCCGGGTTGCTATGCTGCGCCTAACCCCAATGACCGTATCGACTTGGTTGCACGACCCGCCTCGTGTTCCGTCGTCGTTTGCGTCTGGTTGTTTCGTGCCCGGGTTCGTGCAACCGCCAATACAAAAGGAGCGTGTCTATGCACCGACGGCTGAAACGACGGAAGTTCTTACGAATCGCCGCGACGACCGCGAGCGGGGCGGCCCTAGCGGCGCACTTGAAGACGACCGACGCCGTCTCCGCGGCGGAGGCGGCGCCCGAGACAATGCGGCTAGGCTTCAATCGCTATGCCCCGCCGCAGGTTAGCGGTCCGGCCCGGCAGTTCTATGCGAATGATCCGGTGGTCGAGTTGGAGCTCGTGCGCGGGGTGGCACGCACTGATACCCAACTCACGCGGTTGCACGCCAGCGGGGCGCAGTTAGCAGGCGATGATCTGGTCTTTGGCTCCTCCCTGGAGTGGGCGTACTGTGAGGGTCTGCTCCATTGCCTCGTGGCGCCGGGCGGCGCTGATCCGGATACGCTGCCGCTGGGGACGGCTCCAGCCCAACCGGTGACGCAGGTCGTCCGACACACCCAACTGGAAGCCAGCACGGTGCCGAGTAGCGCTGCACCGTTGCCCATCATCCTGTTCGATGTGCTGGTCGCCTTCGAGTGGCAACCCGACGCAACGTATCTCCTGCGCTTGGCCTGGGCCTTCCGCCGCGCCTCCGATTTCCTCTACGATGTCACCGATGGCACCATGGCCTTCGGTCAGATCACCTTCGGCGGTCCCGCCCTGCTCCCCTGCGCCGATATCCAGATTATGGCCTCTAATCGCTTCCACCCCCGCAGCTGGACCGATGCCTTGCACATCCCCCACAAGTATATGCCCATCCGTATGGGGCGCGGCCTCTGGCACAAGCCCCATCGGGTCTCCATTCCCTGGGATGAGCCCGAGGGCTATCGCACCATCGTCCACGAGTGGGCGCACTATGCCCTGGCCCTCAAAGATGAGTATCTCGAAGCCCGCACCACCGTTCCGGCCGCCCAGGCGGGTTTTCCCCATCTGCCCGCCCCGCTCCTGGTCGATATGCCCCAGCCGGTGGTCCAGCCCCTCGGTCGCAGCGTCAACGCCCCCGCCCCACCAAGCGCATCCGCCTCCGGCGCGACAACTTATCGGATGATCGTACCACAGATCAGTCTGGCTGTACAATCGATTATGGCCACCTTAGAGGGCACCAGTGAGCTCATTCCCCAGGCGCATAGCTCCAGCGCCGTGCGCAAGCAGCAGGTCTGGCAGCAGTTGAAGACTAAGTTCCCCTTCTTGAACCTCAGCGCCGATCACCAGCCGCTGGACGGGCCGGGCACGCTGCCCCTGCCCCTGCCCAGCGTCCACCGGCTCGCCCCCCTGCCGCAGCATGGGACGACGCCAGGCGATGAACTGGCGCTCCAGTTGCCGGAAGGTCAGATCGAGCTGGAGCACTGCTGGATCTATGTGGTGAAGGGCGACGGGACAGCGCCGCAGGGGTTGGTGGCGCAGGGCACCGCAGACGCGGGGACTGCTGGAGACGGTTTCCGGCTGCTGGGAGCGCAGCCGGACGACACGCTGGTGTTGATTGGCCATCGACCCGATGGGCAGCCTTTGGTGTTACAGACCACGATCACCGGGGTGCAGGAGCCCGCCGGGCGGCGCACGGCGATGGTTGGGCCCTGGGAGGTGGCCACGCCCGTGTTCGAGGCGGTGGATGTGTTGCCAGAGCCGGTAGCGACCGGCGATGTCGCCACACTGCAGGTGCGGGTGCAGATAACTCCCCAGCCGGACCAGGCGTGGGTCATCCCCTTGGGCAGCGCCGCCGCGCTGCCGCTCACCGGCCAGCC
>JAKSDJ010000864.1 GCA_022360155.1 Chloroflexales bacterium
CACTCGATCTCGATGCCAAGATGTCGCGCTTCGGTCTCGCCCAGCGCAAAGAGATTGAGCGCCCGACTCAGCCAGGGCGCGGCGCACAGGGCGATGATGATGAAGGGCGCGACGCCGAGCACGGTTGCCCAGAGCGCACCGCCCAGCCCGCCCATGGTCCAGAAGACAATTGAGCGGAGTTGGGGGTCATCGGCCAAGTAGATCAACAGGCCGGTAGATGCCCCGGCCAATGCATTCACCGCTAGGCCAATCAGCAACATGGTGACCACATCGGTACGCCCCTCGCGTTGAGAGAGCCGGTAGACCAGGAAGGTCGTCACTGCGCCACTGCTGAAGGCAACCACCGGCAATGTGAAGATGCCGAGTGTAGCCGCGCCCAGGAAAATCACTATCACCGCACCCAGGGCGGCGCCGCTGCTTACCCCGATCAGGCCGGGATCGGCCAAGGGGTTGCGGAACACGCCCTGGAGCAACGCGCCGGCTATGGCCAAGCCCGCGCCGACCAGCGCGCCCAGGAGAACCCGCGGCAGGCGGATGGACCAGAGCACCGCCTCTTGTTGCTGCGTAACCGGCGTGTCGAGCACAATCCCTGCTTTGCCTAGAAGAATACTGAATGCCACGTCGGGCGGCACGGCGACCGGCCCAATACCCACGCCGAGCAGCAAGACACTTAGCAACAGCAGCATAAGCGCGGGCAACAAGGTGACGGCGGGCAGGCGGAATATCCGTCTGTCAGCCGGGTTGGTCGTGACCGAAGAGGGAGCGCTCATGGCCGTCCTGTTGTTGCAAGTTCCGGGTGAAATGTTACGACAAGCTCTTGCAGCGCCAGGCCAGTTCGCGGCCCCATGCCTAACAGATAGAGATCGTCGAAGTCAACGATGCGGCGCTGCTGCCCTGCTGGCGTGTCAGCCATACCAGGGATTTGGAGCAAGCCTTCGATACCGCCGACCGACTCTAAACCCTTGGTAAGCACCAGAAACACATCGGGCTGGGCAGCCACGAGGGTCTCCGGGCTGAGCGGTTTGAACCCGTCGATGCCGACTTCAGCACCGGCGTTTATCCCGCCGGCAGCGCTGATGATCACGTCGGCAGAGGTGTTCGTGCCGGCGACGTGTTGCACTTCGGAGCCGCGCAGATAGAGGAAAAGCACCCGTGGCTGCGGGCTCGTCGCCTGTTCGAGCATGGACTGCGCCGTTGTGAACGTAGCGTCGAGTTCGGCAGCGAGCGCCTCACCGCGCTGCGGTACGCCCAGCGCCTGGGCCACGAAGTGAGTTTTCTGCGCTGGCGAATCGAGCGTGGGCGGGTCTGCGACGAGCGCAACCGGTACGCCAGCCGTCTGGAGTTGGGCCAGCACCTCGGGCGGCCCAGCTGCTTCATCGCCAATTACTAGCGTCGGATTGAGGGAAAGTATGCCCTCGGCGTTGAGTCGACGCTGATAGCCAATATTGGGTAATGCCTTAACCTGATCGAGCGGGTATGTGGCGCTGCTATCGACACCAACGACATAATCGCCCATCCCCAGCGCGAAGACAATTTCGGTGATATCGCCGGTTAAGCTGACGATGCGTTCGACCGACTCGACGGTCACGGTCTGACCATTCAGATCGATGACCGTCGCCGGTAATTGCGGGGCAGCTTCGCCAGTGCTGTCCGCGCCCGCTTCCGCAGCTACAGGCAGCGCTGGCTGTACTGCGGGAGCGGGCGCATCTGCAGCTTCTTCACTCGATGGCACCGCTGAACTCGTCGGCGCCTCGGTAGAAGACGGAGCAGCGCGGGTATCAGCCGCTTGCGGCGCGCCGCAAGCGGCAAGCATCCAGGTGAGAAAGAAGATAACAACGACACGTACATACCGGCCTGTGATCATTAGATGATCAGTCATGATCTTGTTCCTTCGTACAAACGGATATCGGGCGAGTGATGGTTATCCGGCATAACGAGAACGAGGGGTGCTGTTAGGTGTGGGTGGGGCTGCACCGTCACCGGTACACCATAGACCTGGCTAAGCACATCGGCCCGTAGAACCTCCCAGGGCGTTCCAAGCGCAACCAACCTGCCGTGGTGGAGTATTCCGATCCGGTCGGCATACGACGCGGCCAGGTTGAGATCGTGTAGAATCGCCAAAACCGCCCCGCCAGCAGCAGCAAGCTCGCGGGCCAACTGCAACGTCGCATGCTGATGGCGCAGATCAAGAGCGGCAGTTGGTTCGTCGAGCAAGAGAATGGGAGTGGTTTGAGCCAACACTCGCGCCAGTGTCACGCGGGTTTGCTCACCGCCGGAAAGGGTTGGGAAGGTGCGCGCGGCAAATGACAGCGCCTCGGTGCGCTCCAGGGACTGGCGGGCAATCGCAATATCCTGTGCGCTCTCAGCCTGTCCGCGCAGGTGAGGGTAACGCCCCATCAACACAACTTCCAGTGCGGTAAAGGGGAACGCCATACTCATCTGCTGACGCAACACCGCCCGCCGGAGCGCTTGTGCGGCGGCGTCGAGTTGGGCAAGCGGCATGCCATCGAGCAGCACAACGCCCCGACTGGGTGTCAGATCGCCCGACAGTAAGTGCAACAATGTGGTTTTACCGGCGCCATTCGGGCCAATCACCGCAAGCACTTCGCCAGGATGCAACCGCAGCGAAATATCGCTCACCAGCGTTGTTCCTGCCACCCGATACGCCAGATCCCGGGCTTCAAGCGTGGGCGCGACCATGGGTGACGCAGCACTGCCATCGGACGGGCTTCTGTCATTGACAGTGCGTGTTGTTGAAACGTACAAGTCGACGATATTCCTCTCTAGCGTGCATCATCTGCGCGCCTAAACACCACATCCTCAAGCGCAACAAAAACTAGCCAGAAGCTGATCAAGCTCTGGGACATACCATGACATCGGTAGTTACTACGTGCCGACCTTAGGAGAATGCGGGTTTCCGCGCACGGTGTATTTAATACGATTAACGCTGGAATTTAGTATATGCTAATAAAAATAGCTGTCAAGTGTTTTGTTTTCAAACAACGGGTAGTGCGCCTCCGCGTTTCCGCATCTCTGCGCCCTAACCTGCTGTTTTTTTTATACAATTGGCCCGAGCAGGCTATGGAGAGGAGTGGATTCCATTGGACCACATGATGTGTCGTCCTGTCATCGCCAGGGCTCGATTCAATCCATCTTGCAGCGTAGCACAGGAGACAAGGTCGCGCACGTCGATATTTAAACTCACCAGGGTTTGCGCGATTTCGGGGCGTATCCCCACCAGCATCACCCGCGCGCCAATGAGACGTGACGCGCTTATGGCATCGATCAAAGCTTGTGCAACCACAATATCGACGAGGGGAACGCCTGTCGTGTCGATCAAGACCACTCGGGCCTGGTGTATTTCAATCCCGCGCAGAAGCAACTCACAGAGGTCACGACCCCGTTCGGCATCGAACGACCCAACCAGCGACAACACAATAATCTGATCGGCGATGGGTACAATAGGCAACGACAGGTCGCGTACAGTGATACTCAGTTGTTGCTGCTCGACCAGCGCAGCCTCTAATTGCTGTCGCGTGTTGATGAGCTCGGCATTCTGTGCTATCAAGCGTTGTTCGCGGTTGCGGTAGTCAGTGATATCGCTTAGGCGGAGGAGCGCGCCCGTATACACAGTTTCGTCTTTCGAGAGCGGCGCCAAGCTCAAATTGTAGACGCGCTGGTGTGATTCATCCAACACAATGTCCATCGCCACTGTATTGCGTGAGTCCTTGAGCTTCAGTGTTTCCGCCAAATGCAGGACTGCATGGCCCAGCGCACTCCGCGCGACGACCTGGGCGAGCGGCTGTCTGAGCGCTGCCTCGACCGAGATACCTAACACTTTTGCGGCATGCAGATTGAGCCACTCGATGGTGTTCTGCTCGTTCGTGATCACAATCGCATCATCGAGCCGGCTGACAATCAGCTCGCTGGCCACTCGAAGCGGGTCGATCAGTCGGCGGCGCAAGACCAGGTAGAACAAGATCAGCGTGGTTGGCAGAAACGTCAACGCAGCGGTGACCTGCCTGGTCTGCGCATCGCCCAGACGCAACCCACTAAGCACGATGCCAATAATTAACGCGGCCAGCAGCAACGCGGCAATCTTCTGCTCTCGTTTGCGTCGAGTCGCGATAGCCGCCGCCAGCACTGCAATCCCGAACACCCCGCTAAGCAGGGCGCACCAGATTGGCAACGGCGGTATGGACAAGTATCCATAGATCGCGTCTTGTAACTCTACAGCAGGCGTCACAACACTGAAAAACAAGATTGCCAGGGCGATATTCAGCCCGACTGTGACCGCAATGAGGTGGAAACGGCGCACCAGTGTTTCAAAGAAAATGACGGTGTAGGTTAGGATCAGCATCTGCGCGCTTGAGACAAAAGCCAAGAGTAAATCGAAGTGAGCGAGCGCCAAGGCGAATTCCAAGGTAGGAGCGAGGGCGCGGCTCAATGTAAGGGCGCTTGATAGGGCCGTGACGTATAAGTAGCCAGCCACCACTCGTGCCTGCAAACTATGCGGATTTCGCATCAGGACGCAGGTTCCCAAGCTTGCATAGAAGGTGAGCAGTGGGAGAAGAAGAAAGACCATAATGCCTCCTATGTCAGGTGCCGCAACTAACCGCTATAACGCTAAGAGTATACCATCAGCAAGCCATTCTAGCCAGGTGAAAAGAGCAAGAAATGTCTGTTATACTATACTTGACCAAATAAAACGTAGGAAGGTTCACAAAGAATGAAAGCTCGTGAAGTAATGACGGCCAATGTGATCAGTGTGATCGAGAACAGCACTGTGGA
>JAKSDJ010000448.1 GCA_022360155.1 Chloroflexales bacterium
AGCGCTTATAACCAGGGCTGTCGGGGGAGCATTTATCCCCTTCAGGAAACCACCAGTTAAAGATGCCGCGCTCGCCGTACGGTTGCACATAGTTCTCGCTCAGAACGGCGCGGGTTTCATCAGTAACGCTGTTGCGCGAAAGCAGGGCAACCGGGGCTAAACCCGTCGAACCATCAGGGAAATTGACCTCGAAAGTCTGCGGAGTTGGATTGTCCCGAAACTCGTCCGAACTCTTCCATGTGATCTGCTGGAAATCGCGCAGATACCACTGCAGCGGCCAAGCCAGCGAGCCGTCGCCCTCCTTGCCGTTATCAATAATTAGCGGCATACTCAGGCTGCCGGTGACATCCTCAGCGGTTCGGGCGTTGCGCGTAAGATGGATGGCAAGTTCGCGAATATCGTCAACGTAACGCGGGATATCGGGTGCAGTCTGGACGTAGATCAGAATGTCAACCGGCGTATCGGGATGTTCATACACAACCATCCAGGTCGAACGCAGCATATAAGCGCTCAACACACCAGCAACAGTTAGGCCAATCAGGGACAAAACAATACGTGGGCCAAGCTGCAAGCCAAGGGTAAGCAGAGTGTAGATCAGCGCGCCGGCCAGCACAAGCGGCACCAGGCCTTGGAGCAGGTTCATCTGCGCAGCCTGGCCTCCGGCTGGAGTCTGGAGCCGCCAAAACGCCGCCCCAAGCGCTACGATAAGCAACGCAAAAGCGGGCGATACGAGAATCCGCCTAATCTTTTGGCTTCGCCAGCGCGCTTGCGCCTCGCCTTCGGCGTCGTTGTCCTCCTCTGCCGGCAGTTTGGTCTGGCGAATCAACTGAGACAACGCCCAAGCCGCCAACAGGTTACCCGGCAAAGCCATATGCACAGTCAGCCAGGGCATTTTCTCGCCAGCCCAGGAGAAAATGATGATTGCGGTGAAGTACCAGAAAACAAGCAGCAAGGGGAAGAGTGACAAGCTATTGCTTGCAGTCCAACTTGGATGCGGAGTTGCTGTTGGCAGGTCGTTATGATTGGAGTGCGGCATAGCCATGTGATTACGAGCGCCATCTTCGCCAGGTTCGTCCGAAGTTGCAGCGGCGATAAACTCTTGATCGGCAGCACTTGGCTGGCGATCAACTGTAACTTGCTCTGACGGTTCAACTTGATTGGATGGCGATTCACGCCCATCGGTGTCGGCAACGTTTGCAGCAGACGATGAGCGTCGCTTGGGTCGCCAGCTTCGCACGGTCATCGTGATCAAATAGATGACCATGCCAATGCCGGATAGGAGGCCCAATGGTTCATAGAGCGGCAGTTGGATCAGGTAGTAGTACCAAGGCTGGTCGCCGCGGGCATAGTCTTGCTGCGAGCCCAACCAATAGGCCAAGCCAGCATAGAGACCGTCGATGGCGCCGCGCGGATAAGTAAAGAAGGTCGTGTAGAGGACAATATAGATTCCAGCCAGAATGGCCAGCGCAATCCAGAGCGTCGACCGGTTCTCGAACCACAAAGCCTTCAGCCGGTTGGTAAGGATTGGCTCAGGGCTCCAGACGCGCTGACAGAGCCAGCCCAGCAGCAGCGCCGAAGCGACGAGGAAAGCCTTCTCACCCAGATAGAGACCCTGGCCAATCGGCAGTGGCGGGTTGAGAATCATCAGAACCAGACACAGCCCTAGCACCGCCAGCATCACAATATTGAGCCGGGCGGCGAAGCGGCTTTCGGCAATCAGCCGCATAAGCACAAAGACGCCAAAAATAAAGAAGAGAATGTAGTAGAGCTCGTGCGTCGCAATCGCCAGCGCAATACTCGCCGACATCAAATAGAGCCAAGCGGGCCGACCAGTGTCCAGGTATCGAAAGACCCCAATGACCATCCACAATTCCCACAACACCATGAGGCCATCGTGGCGGGCGAAGCGAGTATAGTAGAGCAGGGAGGGCGAGAAACCAAGCAACACCGCTGCGATCAGCGCGCCGCGTCGCCCGAGGTAGGGCCGCAACCACCAGCATGAAGCTACCAGGCCAATACCAGCGAGCGCCATGGGTAAACGCGCCTGAGCATCACCATCGCCAAACAGAAAATACGACAGGAAAGTCAGCACATAGAGCGCCGGGCCGTGGTAGACAGGATCGTAACAGTAGGTTGGCGAGGTGTGCCCGCCCCAGCAGGTAAACCCGCCCTGGCCAACATAAAAACGCCAACTGGTCCAGGCATGGATCGACTCGTCGTGATGCAACGCCATCCGATCAAGACCCCACAGATGCGCTATCACGCTGAGGGTGACGATGAATAGATACGCAGCCGCTTCCCAATTCACGCGGGCCAGACTAATGGGACGTTCGAGAATCGAAGGTTTGTGCGAACGTGGAAAGGTCTCTACAGCCATAGGCTATCTCTTTGCCCTTTCAGGGATTTGTTGTATTGTGCTGAGGATTCAGTGCGCCGCCAACACCAACACCAATTTGATCGGCAAGCAGCGGGCGCACAGCAATCACGAAATCGGTGGAGCCAAGCGGTGCGCCAGGATCACGACGGATCAAGAAGTCCCACAAATTTTGGGTTGTCTCTGCGTTGAACGGTGCGCGCAGGGCTTGACCCAAGAGCGAGACCTGGTCAAGCGGCGCCGTCGCCCAATCCTGACGCAGACGATATGTTTGTTCTTCAGGGAACCACCAGCGAAGCGGCAAACGCTGGATCTGAAAACCCTGAAGATAGTCCCTGTTTTGGGGATACTGATCGAGGTTTTCTTGTAACATCAGCACGGCCTGCACTTCCTCACCCGGCGGCCCAGTAAGCTGCGGTCCGACCCGTGTGGCGCTGGTAAAATCGCGGAGATACCAGGTCCAGACTGTTTCGTTATCGTAGAGCACCGGCATATCCAAGCCGCCGCCGCGACGACGCGAGGCTTCTTCCAAGCGCCGTATCACCCGCACCACGTCAGGCGAGGTCTGGGTATAAATCAACATCTCGCGCGGCACATCGCCGCTCAGATAGCTGAGCCGATAGGAACTGCGTACGGTATAGAGGCCACCCAATATCATGACACAGAGAGCCAACATACTGAACGACCAACGCCAGTTCCAGTATAAGCCAGCGGCGACAATTAAGATGCCAAGCAGCATGAAAACGAAGACCAAGACTAGCCAGCTTGGCGTTGTTGTTGACTGAACGGGGGTCACATACGCAGTCATTAACAGGTAGCCAAAGGTCACAATGACGGTAAAGGCGCAAGTAAAAACGAGGCCGGACTTGATGCGGGTTCCGGCATCTTGAAAACTTGCGGCTGCCATGACTGGCGCAAGCATACGCTGAGCAGCCCAAGCAGCAAATAACACCAGCGGCAACGCTATGTGAACCAGCAGCCACGGCATCTTCTCCCCAGCCCAGGTATAAATCCCCAATGCCGCCAGCGACCACCAGACTAGCAGGTATACGGCGAACAGTGAATGCGGCGCAACAAGCGGCGCACGGGGGGTCTCCGCCCGCCGGTTCCGCCAGCGCGTAAATAGATCGATCGCAACCAGAATGCCTCCAAGCGAGCCGAAGAGCACGATGAGCGGCTCGTAGACCAAGAGAAGCACCGAGTAATAGTGATCCGGCTGACCGCCCCGCTCCACGTTGTGCTGGGCCAACCAGTAGAGCAGCGAACCAGTTGTACCGGTTACCAAACCAAGTAAGTTGGTCAGAAACGCAGTAAAGAACAAGGTGTAGATCAGCAGCAGGATGGCCAGCGCCGTCAGCCAACGCCGATCCTGGGCCAGGCTGGTGTAGGTCATCACCAGCTTGTCTTCTTGCACAAGCGCGCGTTGCCACGCCGTCAATCCTTCGCTATCGCGCCGAATCCAGATGAACCAGACAATGACGAGCAAGCTGGCAATCACCAAACCTATGCCCGTTATGATCGCGGGATGGCCAAAAAATTTGCCTAGATCGGCGAAGTACTGACCGATATTGGCAAACAGCGAGCGACCGCCATCCGTATCAGCTCGGTTGCGAATGCGCAGAGCATAGGCGTTATCTTCGGTTTCGAGCGGATGCCAGCCGAACAACGGTCCGGGCGTATATTCCATTTGACCGGTCTCTGGGTTGCGAATGGCGTTGTGCGCGCCATCCACTTGTGCAGTGCCAGGCAGCACAAAAACCAGGAGCGCGAGCACAACCGCCAACCCGCCGAGAATGACCACGCCTGGCTTAAAAACACGCCAGAGCAAGAGGAAGAGCAGTGGAGCGCCCATAATCAACAAGAAGAGATAACTCGTTTCCTGATTGACAAGCATCAAGCCAAAGGCGGCCACGCCAATGTAGAGCCAACGCGGCCTTCGTGTGCTAGCATAACGCACAACAGCGACGAACACCAACATCTCGAAGAAAATCGAGTAGATGTCGTGGCGGAAGAAGCGTCCAACATAGAGGAAGGCCGGTGAGAGCAGCAGATACATCGACGCAATAAGCGCGGCAGGCCGCCCCAATTCACGGCGCACCAGATACGGCAGCAGCGTCAGCGCTGTACCAAAGAGCGCAGCACTCAGGCGCGCAGTAAAATCATTGTCGCCGAATAAGAAATAGAACAGCGCGCCGATGTGATAGAGGAACGGTCCGTGGAGCAGCGGGTCGTGAATATAGCCCCCGCCAGTAAAGAGGGTCCACGAATAGGCGGCATGCAAGGTCTCATCGTGATGGAGCGCTCGGTCGCCCAAGCCCCACACATGCGCCAACAATGCCACAACGCCAATGATCAGATAGATACACTGCTCAACAGTCAGCGCAAATGAACCAACCTCCAATACTGCCGAGGGTTCATCCACTCTGACCTGAGCGCTTACATCATTTGTCGAAGATTCTACGCCAGCAGTCCCACGGGGAATTTCAAGCGTTGACATTGCACCTTAATACGTAAGTCGAGTAAACAGGGCGCGTGACATACATAAAGCCCCGTTACATGAACACATATTGTTACAAACGAAACATGAGATGACTTATCGCATACCTTCCGCATTGTACACGATTGGACGAAGCAGAGCAAGATGAAGGCTTTTATCGTAGGGGGCCGTCGACGTTCTGCAATGGAACGCAGATGAGGCAGACACGAACGAATCAACTCAGATGGAAGCGGATATGACGACAGA
>JAKSDJ010000899.1 GCA_022360155.1 Chloroflexales bacterium
ATCGTGTCGACGTCCGCAGCGGGGAACTGATTCTTGTAGCCCTTGAGGCGTTCACCCGCTTCAACCAGACCCGTCGGATTGAATCTGGGACCTTTGAACGTCGCCAGGTTGGCCGCAATCAGTCGCTCCATCGCCTCCCAGCGCACGCCTAGAGTTGGCGTTTCGCGCAGCATCATCTGGGCCAGCGCTTCCTGCGTAGCCGGGCGGGCTAGGCAGCAAAGCTGAACCGCCGGGCGGCCCTTCTTCATGACCAGTGGCGTGGTCCAGGCGTCCAGCGCGCCGGCGGCCAGCAACTGTTCGATCGTATACGCTGCAAGCTCCCCGGTAACATCGTCTAGATTACAGCGGAGTTCAACCACCTGCTCACGCAAGACATGTTGCTGTGCCCCAGGGCTATCGCGGTGATGATGATCGTGGGGGTGATGATTGTGGCGATGGGTGCTATCTGTTGCTTGGCTTGCCCCGGACACGCGCGAGTCATTGCTGGGTGTTTCGCCAAGCCAGACCCGTAATCCGTTGAGCCGGTCGAACTCTTTGTGTCCCAAGCCGTAGCCAATCCGCTGGAGGCGCATAGCGGGTTGTTCAAAACGCGCCAGTTCAGCCAACAACGCGGCGGCGGTGGGCGTCACCAACTCGCCAGGGGTCGGCGCCGGCAAGATCGGCGCGCCAACTTCGGCTAGGAGCGCCAGCGTCGCCGGGGCGGGCGTCGGCAGCAAGCCATGCTGGGTGTTGACCCAGCCGCCGCCCAAGGGCAGCGCCGAGGCATAGACCTGTTCGATGCCCAGCAACTCTAGGCCAACACAAAAGCCAACCATGTCGACGATACTGTCGACCGCGCCGACTTCGTGGAAGTGGACCGCGCCGATCGCAATGCCATGGATCGCCGCCTCGGCGCGGGCCAGCCGTGCGAACGCCGCCAGCACCCAAGCACGCGCGCGCTGCGGCAAGTTGCTGGTTTCGAGCATGGTACGAATGTCGGCCCAGGTTCGAGTGGGTTGTGGCGTCTCGATGCGCACCCGCAGCCGACTCCCGCCGATGTGATGACTGGTCACGTGCTGCCATTCAATGGCGTATCCGGTCAATGGCAGCGTGGCTATCGTTTGTTCTAGCGCTGCAAGTTCTAGTCCGGCGTCGAGCAGACTGGCAAGGAGCATATCCCCTGCTGCGCCGTGGAAACAATCGAAGTAGGCGATCTTCATCATGGCACCAAACGCGGGCATAGCGAAGCGCCCCTCGATGGCGGCTTCATCTGCGCCAGACTGATGATACCATGATTTTATTGCGCCTAGATCACGAGGGTTGCTCGCCGAGGAGTCATTACAGCGTTGCCTCCCTTACCGGTGTGGCGTGTTTATCGTACAAAGCCGGTGAGCGTGAGCGACACGCACGTGCCTACGCCCAGATGATATCAATCGCGAGGCGTCCTTGTTGCGCTTCCACCAACGCGTGAGCGATCGCTAGTCCCAGACCCACGCCGCCGCTGTCTTTGCTGCGGGCGTCGTCGACACGATAGAAGCGCTCGCAGAGGTGTGGGAGGTGTACGGGAGCAATCCCGCTGCCGGGATCGGTGACCTGGATTTGGACCCGGCTATCGCGCGGCTGCGCTGTGATACAGATCTCGCCGCCGGCAGGCGTATGGCGAAGAGCATTGTCGAGCAGAATCAATAATACCTGCCGTAGTCGCAACTCATCGCCCCAAACAACGGCGTTGCCGCTGTTGACAATTAGTGTCACGTTGTGTCCCGCCGATATGCGCTTTACCTGGCGCTGCACATCGTCCAGCAAATCCGCCAGGGGAATCGGTTCATGCGCCAATGTCAGGCGACCCGCGTCCAGCCGTGAGAGCAGCAGCAGATCATCTCATCAACAAGGCGGGCCATATGATCGCACTCACCGATGATGTCGCCCAGTAACTCACGGTTATCATAATCGTCGGGTGCGGCAGTGTGGAGCGCAACTTCGGCGCTAGGCCGCACCAGGGTAAGCAGCGCCCGCAGTTCATGGCTGGCATTCGCCACAAAGACTTGCTGGCGACTCCAGGTTTCCTGCGCCGGTCGCATGCTGCGTCCAGCCAGCCACCAGCTCCCGAACCCGACAAAGATCGCACCGATTCCGCCCATCGCCATCAGCCCGCCAAGTAACTGGCGCAAGATGCGATCTTGATCGGTCAATGTGCGGCCAAGCTGCAACGCTGCCGGCCCATCGGCGCGGATCAGGCGATAGGTCAGCAGGCGGACCCGTACGCCGCTCTCAAGGGTGATTGTACGCAGATCGCTTCCCTGTTCCAATGCAGCATTAAGCGCCTCATGGTTGGGATCGAGCAGCGGTGTACGGGTATGCGGCTGATAAAGCGCCTCGCCTTCAGCACTCAAAGGTAGCATAAAGATCGCCGCCAATTCGCCATCGTAGGCTTCCTCGACTGCAATCTGGGCTACGTCATCGTCGATACGTCCATTGCCAGATTCAAATTCCTCGTTGGGGCGGTTGGCAAGGATGAGAGGGAGCAAACGTTCCCGATTAGCGGACCAGACCAGATCGGCTACGACCAATTCCGACGGCACGGGTGCGGCGAGGAGTTGAAATTCATGCGCCATCTTGTGCTTGAGCGCCAGGTCGGTCGTGTCCTGGAAATAGTAACTGATCAACCAGTAGCAACCACCGCCCAGCAGAACCAGAAAGGCCAATGCGGCCAATGAATAGAGCGCCGACAAACGCAGCCGCAGCCGGTTAAACACAGTTCGCCTCCAGATGATAGCCGACGCCATGGATGGTCCGAATCGAGTTGGGCTGGCCAATTTGATTGAGCTTGCGTCGCAGGTAGGAGATGTAAACGCTCACCAGTGACGGGTCCACCTCGGTAGTGTCCGACCAGACGTAGTCGAGGATTTACTGGCGGGTGAGGAGTTGTCCAGGATGGAGCATAAACAACTCGAGCAGATCCCACTCGGTCCTGGTTAATTCGAATGTTTGATCGCCGCGGCGGGCGACACGGACGCGTAAATCGAGCACCAGGTCGCCGCAGCGCAATTCTTCCCCATCGATGACCAGTGGGGCGATGCGCCGCTGCAAGGCTCGTATGCGGGCAAATACGCTTGATCAGGTAATCGTCGGCGCCGCTGTCGAGGCCAAATACGCGCTCTTCGAGCTGACCGCGCGCCGTCAGCATTAGCAGTGCGATGGGCAGACGGGCTGCCCGTACAGCACGACAGATGGTGAGGCCGTCGCGCTCTGGCGGCAGCCAATCGACAATCGCCACATCGTAGATTCCCTGTAAGGCCATCGTCAGCCCAGTATCGCCATCGTGGGCGACATCGACCGTAAAGTGTTGGTTGGCGAACATCAGGGTGACCAAGCGCGCTAGACGCCGGTCATCCTCTATCATTAAAATTCGCATCACACGCTCCATTTGTTTGGTTGCTGATATAGCCAGTGCGCTCTGCCTAGTTTAGGCGTCAGCGTGTATGGCGCTGATCCCCCAACCAGACGTTACACTGGCTCCAGTCTTCCCAATACATGGGGAGTGGCTTTGAGAAAAAGCAAAGCGGCCAATGAAACAAGCATCCAAAACAATACTGCTCTATCCCAGAGCGCCCTGCTAGCTGAAGAGGAAGAGGGATAAGAAGAGGAAGAAGCGCCGCCGGCGCTTGTGCCAATGAGTTTAGCCGGTTTTTCACTTCTCGCAAGTGTGATATTATTTGGGCGCCGAGATGACGACAATTAGACAAGGTTCTTGGCAGCCATACCGTTTGTTGCGGTGCATTGTGTCACAGACGCATTGACGCTGCACATCGCTTTCCTTATCTGCGCAACATTGTCAAGCTGGAACGGTCCAATCTGAAACCTTGTCTTGGGCGTCATCTGGCGTGTAGTCTTGTGGAGGTTTTTGCAGAGAGGTAACGTTATGAACAGGCAATGGAAGCGCGGCGGGATGGCTGTGTGTCTAGGGATGTTGCTGCTGCTGCTGGCGAGCTGTGGCGGCGGAACGAGCGGTGCAACAGACGGAGGAAGCGGAGAGCCGACAATGCGTTTTATTGCGCCAGCCGCAGATGCAACGGTTCAAGGGCCAAACGTGACGGTGGAGCTTGAAGTCGAAAACTGGGAATTGGTCGACGCTGGTTCGCCGATGAATGATGATGAAGGCCATTTGCATTTGTTCATCAATGTGCCGGCTTCATCGATTCCGACGGGAGAGGTTATTCCTTCAACAGATCAATATATTCACCTTGGCACGGCGCCTTATACCAGCCGCGAACTCGAACTCGAACCAGGCGAATATACGATCACTGCGGTTATGGGCGACTCAAGCCACCAAGCTCTTGACACACCCGTACCACAATCCATAACCTTTACAGTCGAGTAGAAACAGTACGGTATCGGCGAGCAGGCTCAACACTTCTCGCATCGGCAGCGCAAAGTCTGCTCACCGAATTATTCGTAAATATAGTGTATAGTTTCCTCTCGTACGACTACTCGCGTTGCTAGAAGGTTCCAAGGCCATTGGACGAAGGCGTCATCAACGCCATCGTGAGTACCATTTCGAGGTCGCGATAGACATGCAGCCCAGTCATGTCGATGTTGAGCGCCGTGAGCGTCTGCGCTACTTCGGCGCGAATACCGACCATCGCTACCTCAACGCCAAGCAGCCGCGCCATTTGTCCTAAGTCGAGCAGTTCGCGCGCCACTTGCGTGTCGAGCGTCGCCATCCCAGTCACATCCAAAATCAGTAAGCGTGCAGAAGAACGATGGAGCGCCTCAAGGGTGAATTCGCGCATAGATTCGAGGCGCTGTGTATCAAGGGTGCCAATCAGAGGCAACAAGAGCGTCCTCTTATTGATTGGCAGAATGGGAACGCTGAGTTCTCGAATTGTCGACTGCTGCTGCGAAATTTCATCGAGCAGTTGAGCCTGCGTCGCCGCACGCTCCTCCACATCGGTGAGGGCTGTGCGCAGGGCATCATTCGTCTCGTGAGTCTGCGCCAAGGTTGCATTGAGCCGGCTGCTAAACTGCCAGAGAATGAGCATAATAACCGCCGCAGCGGAACAGGTTGATATCACGCTTAAGGCGGTGATTAGCCAGTCGGGGAAGCGGGTGCCAAATGGTCCAGCCAGATTAAGCGAACCGATCATCATGATTACCACTATCTCCAGCCAACAGATCATTGCGAGCCACAGCGAGGCGCGCCCAGAGATATAAGGGAGCGCTAGCGCCATGACTAGCAGGGGAATCAGTGATAGGGTGATGAACAGAAAAGGCTGGGATATTGCAACCAGCAGGGCCGTAACCAGAAAGCCGCCGCAGAGAAAAACGACTGGGGTCTGTATCTCGTTGCGCCGGACGCGCTGCCAGGCCACCAGCATAAGCAAGCTATAGCTTAAAATCACTGCGCTGCTGACGCCGGTTGCCAGGTCACCCAGAAAAAGAGCCAAAAGGACGAAGGCAATGCCAAATCCGAACAAGACAGGTGTGTAGACAGCGATGAATTGGTGCAAGTACGCTAACTGTGTCGCCTGTTTATTTGGTGTCGTGGTTGAGGTTGTCACAGGTGTTCCTTCTACATGATAGCTGCATTGCGATAGTTGATAAGCCCCGCTTTGCCTGTAACAAGGCGGGAAGTATTTTATAAACCTAATGTGCAACTCCTTCTGGTGATCAGACCGTCACCAAGTCGCTGGTGATACGGCCAGCGATCACGACCTCGAACGCGCGCCACCGCAAAGCGTTCGCTCCATTGCGCCCCGACGGTGGCGCCCCAGATGCGGCGGCGCTGACCGGCTTTCAGCCGCTGTGGATGGTAGCGTGCGGCCATACCTTTGCGCGGCGGCATGACCGCCAACCCGCCTGGCCGCTCTGCCAAGAGCGCCGGACGCGCGGCCTCCCTGACGCCTTGATCAGCCGGGGCAATCCCGCCCAACCCCGCCCGCGGAGCGGCGGGAAGCCTCCCCGCACCGGCAATGCGCCAGCCGAGCTTGACGCCGTCGGCATGCAGCGCTGGGGCCGCACAAGAGCCATCGGCATGCAGCGCTGGGACCGCACAAGAGCCATCGTCGGCTTCCAACAGGAAACAGCGGGCGCGCGGCGCCCGCGTGCCACCACAGACCGGCAGCGGCAGGGTAGCAATCACCTGCACCGGGTTAGCAGCGTGGCCGCGCACGACGGTGAGACGCTGCTGGATGGCGGCCTTGACGTGCCAGCGGTTGGCAGCGTGGCGGACAACCAGCGGGCGATCGGTCCGATGAGGGAACCAGGCCCGATAGGGGGCCCGCACGTCGTCAGCGCGGTCTTGGTCGGTGGCGCACGTGACGTATTCGCCGCAGCTTTCCATCGTAACAAGCGCTTGGTCGGTTCGGGCGGGAGCGCCCCCGCCCCGGCGCACGGGGCAGGTAGTCCGAATGACGTGAGCGTGTTCGCACACCAGGCAGTAGCCGGTCATGATACAATCGTCGCGATCCATTGGGAACCTGCTGCTCGACAGAATAGCGGGGGAGGATCCACCATGCTCAGCAGGGGCAACCCACTGGATCAATTAGCTAAAAAGAGTGCACATTAGGTTTGTATCCTTTTGTCAGGCTCCAACGCACCTACTAAGTCTTAGAACCTAATACGGGCAATTATAGTCAATTTCACTGCAAATTACAAGTGTAATTTCAGCGCTCTGGCTCTGCTAAGCTGAAAACAGTACAACAGTGAAGTTAAGGCGCAGCAGGCCGCATCGCGGCACGCTATCGGATGCATCTAATTGTTAGGTATCTTGAAGCCAGAATAGATACTTGCCCCATCTGTCCACCAACTCAGCTCGATGAGATGCCTCCGGCGTAGTCTCATCTTCCATTGATACCGCCTGCACCTCCGTGCTCAATAGTCCGCTAACAATCTCGTCTATTCGCTAGCCGACAGCCACAGCCGGAAGAATTCCGATTTCCCGGGTGACTGGTGTCTAGCGGGTTTTTCGATCGGTTCACGCGCGGCTTCGACAACCACCTTGGCAAATCCCGAGCCGATACTTTGAAGGCGTCGGATAAAATCATCTAAGAAGCTGTCTGAAAAGCCGTTTGACCCGGCAA
>JAKSDJ010000729.1 GCA_022360155.1 Chloroflexales bacterium
GAGAGGCGGTGAGCGATGACGACGCTAGTGCGCCCCCGCATCAGCTGGTCCAAGGCCTGTTGAATCTGCGCCTCGGTCTCGGTGTCTACCGCCGAGGTCGCTTCGTCCAGGATGAGCACGGGCGCGTCTTTGAGCACAGCGCGGGCAATGCTGATGCGCTGCTTCTGTCCGCCCGATAGCTTCACCCCGCGCTCGCCGACGAGCGTGTCGTAGCCCTGGGGTAACTGCATGATGAAGTCGTGGGCGTTGGCGACTTTGGCCGCCGCAATCACCTCTTCATCAGTCACTTCTGGCCTGGCAAAGCGAATATTCTCCGCGACGCCGGTGTAGAAGAGGAACACATCCTGCAGCACCACGCTCAGGTTGCGGCGCAGGCTATCCAGACGTAACTCGCGCAGGTCGTGCCCATCCAGCAGAATCTTCCCGGCCAGCGGGTCGTAAAAGCGTGATAGGAGACTCGCCAGGGTGCTCTTCCCGGCGCCCGTCGGACCAACCAGCGCCAAGGTTTTTCCCGGAGGGACACTCAGTGTCATCTCCCGTAACACGTCTTCCTCAAGGTAGGCAAAGCTGACCTTCTCAAGTGTAAGAGACCCCTGTGCTCGTCCCAATTTAACCCCATCCACAGGATCATCAACACTTGGTTTGGCGCTCAATACCTCGTTGATGCGCCCCAGACTTGCCCCGCCACGTTCAAGCTGCTCACTCACCGACGTCAGACCCCAGAGTGGCAGGTAGAAGCTTGTCACATAGAGGAGAAAAGCAACCAGGTCTTCGATGGCTAACGTACCATTCAGCGCCGCCATGCCACCAAAACCGATTGCCAACACCATGCTGAGACCGGTTGATCCTTCGATCAGCGGAAACATACTGGCCACAAACTGACGAGCGCGAATCTGGCGTCGTGTGAGCTGTTTCGACAGGCTGGAGACCCGCTCAAATTCACGGTCTTCGCGTGTGTAAATCTGGATGTCACGGATGCCTGCTACATTATCCTGGACCAAGGCGCTGACTTCCCCCATATCTCTTGCCTCTGCCTTGAATACGCGAACGGCGGGTCGTCGCAAGATTAAGATGGCGGGGAGGACAAAGGGCGTCGGCAGGAATGTAATGAGCGTCAGGAGGGGATCGATCAACAGCAGAATGACGAAGACACCAATGGATAAGAGCAGGCTGACCAAAAAGTCATAGACGGCGTCGGCTATAATAGGCTCCAGATTATCGGTATCTTTGATGGCACGTGAAACCACTTCGCCCGTCTGGCGCTCGGCGTAGTACGCAGGAGAGAAGCGCTGGAGCTTTTTGCAGAGTGCGGTACGCAAATCGTGACAGACATTCCATGCCACCACGTGGGAGTAGTGAAAGTTCAGATACTGGCCCAAGCTGCGCACGACATAGGCCAACAGCAGCAGGGCCGCCAGCGCCAAAATACTCTGAGCGGTGGCGCTAACGTCGCCTTCGGCTAGCCGCAACACACGCACCAGCTCGCGCACCAGCCAAGGGGCCAGCAGCCCAGCCGCCGTCACAGTCAAAACGCTCACACAGACTAGCGCCACGTGCCAGCGATAGGGCTTGAGAAAAGGCAGTAGGGTTTGGATGGCTGTTTTCAAAAGTTGATCACCTTTGGCGAAAGGGCTTTATAGGCTGCAAAACGGTCCTCAAACTGCTGGATGTCACGGTTGCCCATGGACGCAAACCGCGTTGGGGGTTCCTCGAATGTTAGCGTGTTGCCGCCTGCATCTGTAATTGTGTAGGCAGATCTCAGGGATAGTCCTAATCTGCTGCTGCTCCGATCTGCGTTTGATCGTGATCTGCCAGCGCCGTCTCTGCCTCGCGCACTGGCTTCCAAAGCAGGGCCAGCACGCCAACGCCAGTCATGCCGAGGCCGAGCAGCACAAACTGGAGTGCGTATCCGGCCCCTCTGCCCGTGCCGACCAGCCAGTCGAACGTTCCCGCCAGTCCACCGCCCTCAGCCATAGCTGGCTCGAAGACAAAATCACCGAGCGGGCCTGTGATGAGCAGCGAGAAGAGCGAAACTAGGCCCGTCAACACACGGAACGAAGCGAAGAAGCGTCCCTGAGTGGCTGGATCGATCTTGGCCATGAAAAGCGCACGACGGGCGCTGAGAAAGGGGGGAAACATGGCCGAGGTGTATGCCTGTGCTGGCGCCCACACTGTCACACTGCGGCCCAAGCCCATCAGCGTTTTGCCGATGCCCGCAGCGACCATGCCCAGCCCGTAGGTCAAGATTTGCCGGTTGTTGCCGCCCCAGATGCTCACGACGATCGCAGCGATGACGCCGCCGATGCCTGATGCAGCCAATACTGCAGCCAGCACTGCTTCGTTGTTGTCTGTGCGCGCCAGAATCATCGGGCCGTTCAGAGCCGCATCGTGAAAGAGCGTCCATAGACAGCCGACGAGGACTAGCGCCCGTAGTACTGGTCGTTCCACGATGTAGCGGAAGCCGTAGAGAAGATCGCTCCACATGCCAGAGACGGCCAGTCTCTGCGCGTTGGCTTCGCCTTGGGGCTTTGGTTTAGGCTGTGGAATGTTGGATCCAAGTACTGTTGCAATGGCGATGATGAACGTCACAATGTCGACCAAGAAGACGCTCGCCAGCCCAAACGCGCCGTAGAGCGCAGCGGCCAGGGCTGGGCTGATGATATTGCCCCCGTACCACGTCACCTGCGCGAGGCTGCTGGCGCGCGTGTACTGCTGCTTGGAGACCATCAGCGATACGGACGACTGGTATGCTAAATCTTGCAGCGTGGCAAAGGGCAGGCCGACCGCGTAGGCAACATAAATATGCCAGATCTGCATCTGCCCCAGCAGAAAGAGCGCAAGCAACACGATTGTCGTGCCGCCTGCCACGGCATCGCCCACCATCATCAACCGCTTACGGTTGGTGCGGTCGACGATAACGCCGGAGAAGAGCGTCAGCAGCAGCGTAGGAATCATACCCGTAACAGTAACCAGCGCCAGCGCCGTCGCTTGCCCCGTCTGCTCAAATATCCACACGCCCACAGCAAAGCCCGTCATCTTACTGCCCAGTGACGAGATGGTTTGGCCGAACCAGACAATTAGAAAGTTCCTCATAAAGTCGGTTTATCCCTTCTTGGGTGTCGGAACACTCAAATGCCTCTTCATCGCATCGCCGCATGCTGCACTGTTCCTCGTCGGACGTTGTGTGGAGGCGTCGGTCGGTGCTGGTGCGTTCTCGGCAGGAGGCGACCCGCCACCGGCGGCGAGTACCAGAACGACGATGCGCAGGGTCGTGAGCAGGCGAGACCAACGAGGCACAGTTTGGGGCCTTTCAGCGATACTTTAGATCATTCTTTCGGCTAGGCAAGGGCATAAGACTCTCACGTTTCTCCCTCCTGAACGCTCGCGCAGATGAAGGTGACACGATGGCAACGCGGCGATAACACTATCAGTGGTAGACGAGCACTCTTCCTGCAATGTATTACACTTTGCTTATTTCATTAGTTAGTATATACTTATCTATTTTTGGCGAAGAGCAGACTTTTGTCAAATAGAGCGCGGCGCCTTCTTGTCGCTCCCGCTCAATGTTCCACTGTTCATTTACGTTGTCGAAAGTCAAATGCGGTGACCGGGAAGACATGGGAATTGATGAACTGCCCGACCCTGCGGAGAACAGAAGCTACCGGCAGCGCCAACCCGATTTGCCCAGTGCCCTAGACTGCCCTGTTCGGCTACTCTCAACGATTCGCACCGTTTGTACCATGGTCCGCTGCACCCGCCGCGCCGGCCAAAATCTCCTGCACTTCCTCGTCGGTCAACGGGCCATCAGGGAAGAGGTCGATAGATCAGCGGCACGTAGATGTCGAGCAACTTGCTCATTTCCATCACGCCTTGCCCGGTGGGATTGATGGAGCCATCCACCTGGTAGATACGCTCATTCTGCGCCGCGTCGCTGGCGGCAATCAGCGGATCGTTGATGAAGCCTTCGAGTTTAAAGCTTACTCACTTGCCAAAATCTCCTGCACTTCCTCGTCGCTGAGCGAGCCATCGGGGAACGCTTCGGAGTTAAGGCGTGGTACCATGGTGTTGGAGAGTGCCAGCGGGGTTGATTCGTAGAAGGAGTCGTAGGTGACGACAAAGACGCGGTTATTCTGCACCGCGGATAGCTCGGGCCATAGCGGCGCCTCGTTCCACGCCTCCAGATCGATCTCGCGGTCTGGGCTGGCCTCGACAAAGATCACGTCTGGATCGGCGGCGAGCAGCGCTTCGACCGTGGTCTGCACCCACTCATCGCCAAAGGAGACGCAGGTCGCCATATCGCTCAGCAGGCCCATGCAGGGCGGGGCAAAGATGGAGTTGTCCGTCTCCAGGCGGACGCGAGCATACTCCGCCGTGGGATCGGCCAGCTTTGTGTAGGCGGCAATGCGATCTGCCAGACGTTCGATAAAGGCGTTGGCCCGCTCTTCGCGCCCCAGCATCACGCCAAATTTGCGCAGGTCGGCGGTGAAGGTTTCCCGGATTTCGGGATCGTTGATGTCCCACTGGGTAGTGTCAGGATAAGGACCGGCGGAGTAATAGCTCGGTACGGTGTCGACCACGGTCGCCAGCGGCGGTGCCCACTCCAGCGCATCGGATACGAGCACAAAGAAATCCGGCTCAAAGGCAAGTAGGGCCTCGGTGTCGGGGCCATCGTCGCCCCAGGCAAAGGCGATTATTTCCTCAGCCCGCTCGCCAAAGACAGTCGGGCTGCCGGCGCTGCGCTTGTCAAATTCCATCGCCGCTGCGGGCAACACATCGAGCACAGCCAAATGCTGGATACAGTCCGGCAGCAGGCAGAGGATGCGCTCGGGCGGCGCTTCGAGCATCACCTCTTGGCTAGCAGCATCCGTCACAGTAACGGGGAAACCTTCGGTGGATGCGGTGGCCTCGCCATCATCAGCAATTTCTTTGGCGGCTTCGTCGCTGGCTTCCTCGGCGGGCGCGGCGACGCAGGCGGCCAGCAGCAGGGCGGCGATCAGCGCGGTGAATAGAGTAATCAATCGATTCTTCATATATGTTTTCCTTTGACGCGCGTATCGTCGGTTTCTTCCAGAACAACGAGGCTCGCGTCATCGGTCACGATTGCGGTCGCTGCGTCGCTTGCCTCCTCCGGCCCAGCCTCGGGCGACGCAGCCGCTTCGTCGCTTGCGTCGTCCGTCGGCGCAGTGGTCGGCTCCGCGGCACCCGCCGTTGGTTCCTCTCCTCGGTGGCTTGTTGCCCCCCACACGCCGCTAGCAGCGCCAGTAGCAGCAGGGTGGGAGGAAGTGGATTGGGTTTTTCATAGTACTGTTCCTTGGTTGAACGTTGGCGCGGAAAGCACTTCAACGCTCCAACGCTCTCTGTTTTATCGCTTCTTTGCTCAACGGTTTATTCGGTCAGGAGTGGGTTGGGCGACACTTCAGCTGGGTCTACCTCTGCGACAAAGGTGAAGAGGTCGTCGAGGACATTATGCGCTGCGTAGATGCCGCTGCCGATCCAGTAGGATCCGCCATTATAAACCTCGCCGTTCTGAACCGCCCCCAATGCCTGCCACAGAGGCTCATCGAACAGATTGTTAAGCTGCGTCTGGGCATTCTCGGCAATGTCGGCAGAGCTGCCAAAAGTCCAGACAATGATCTTGTCGGCGTCAGCATCAGGCAGGTTTTCCAAAGAGATGGTGTACTGGATAGGGTTGTCGAACTGCTCGCTAGCTTCATCGGCACTGAAGTCCTGCGACGCGGGACGCGGGATGCCCGCATCTTCCATCACCGTGCCGGGAAAGGACTCGCGCAGATAAAGGTTGATTGCATCGGGATAGGCGCGTATCACAGAGACGACTGGTGGATTGTCGCCCAGCGTCTCCCGCAAGGCGGCCACGCGCTGGTCGTACTCGGCGAAGATCGCATCGATCTCGTCACTCATCCCAATGGCCTCGGCGGAGGCGTAGCTCACGTCTTTCCACTCGCCGCTGCCACCAAACGCAAAAAGCACGGTGGGCGCGATTGCGCTTAGCTCTTCGTAGATGTCGATTGAACCGTCGAGTCCGATAATCAGGTCGGGGTCGGCCGTGAGCAGCGTCTCGAGGTTGACGGGCTGATTCGTGTCGATGACCCCCTCAAGCTTCGATTCTAACTCGGGGACTTTGCTCAGGAGGCTGGGAATGTTGCGCATGGCAACGAGCGGCACATCCATTGCAAGATAGGTCTCTGTCGAGAAAGGCTCAATTGTCGCGATACGCTGCGGGTCTGCCGGAATGCAGACCGGGTCGGTCGCCAGCATTTCGTGGCCAAAGAGGCGAAAGCCCTCGTCACAGCCGTTATCGGATGCAGCGGTTTCGTCGGTCGCCGATTCTGCTTGTGGCGCGGTCGTTGCCTCCGCCGCAGCCCCATCCGACGTGGGACTGACCATTTCACTATTTGTCGTCTCGGCGGGGCCGCACGCCACCAGCAGCAGGGTAGCGGCGAACAGGGTGGGCAGGAGGTGGGTGATGTATTTCATGGTGGTTTTCCTTTTAGCGCTGGAACGTTGGAGCGTTCGAACGTTTAAGCGCTCCAAAGCTCTAGTGCTTCTCGCTACTCCGTCGGCTCCCAGGAGGTATCGAGCGAATCGACCAGCAGCGTCTCTTCAAACGTATCCAACCAGGCGTTCAAGGCCTGGACCGAAAGTCCTGCATGGGTCGATCCATCGACCACGTGCGCTTGCCCCTTTTGCACAACCTCGAGCGTGGCGTATAGCGGCGATTCGGTTAAGATAGCCGAGTCTCCATCGAAATCGACGACATAGACGACATCACCATCTGCCTGTTGAATTGATTCGAGACTGTAAACAGGGCTGAACTCGCCCGCATCTATCAACTCTTGTAGAGGGGATGAAATCGACAAGCCCAAATCGGTAGTCACTAAAAAGCTAGGAGCGTGGGCAATTCCGACGATAAAGAATCCTTCCGGACTACCGCCAATAATAGAAACCGTTATTTCGCTCGGATCACTCAGGGCCGCCTGAATGGTTGTAACGCGCTCATCGTAGGCCGCTTTCTGCGCGATTGCCACGTCCTGAGCGTTGACCAGCAGGGCAATATCAAACAAGCTCCCCCAGATGGGACGCGTAAATTGCTCGACCACGACTGTCGGTGCGATGGCGGAAAAGAGCTCGTAGTTCTCTTCGGTGATCTCATATTGACTACTGAAGATCAAATCTGGGTTCAGTTCCGTGATCAGCTCGAGATTCGGTTCATAAATTCCACCGATCATCGTCACACCCGAGGTGTCATAATCCTGGGTGCGGCGGAAGTAGGGAGTGCCATCTTCCCGCAAGCCCCCTGCGGAGCCGACAACACGATCCCCTTCGCCCAGCTCGAGAATCGGCAAGAACATATTTTGGTCTTGAATCACCACGATGCGCTGCAGATCGGTAGGAATCTCTGTTTCGCCGAACAGGTGCCGGATGACGCGCGTGTCGGCCGTCTCCGCGACGACGACGAGGCTAGCGGCGTCGGTCACGAGTGCGGTCACGTCGTGGTTTGCCTCTGCTCTTCTGGCGGTAGATTGGGTTCGATCTCTTCTTTCCACGAGATAGTGATCTTTTCCGTCCAACTCTCCGGTTCCCAGATGGCGCTGGTCTTTAGCGAACGGGAACAGTGAAAATAGGCCGTGTCTATCTCGATAATCGTTACCAGGCGCGCCGATTTTTTGCCGATGGGGTACTGTTGGCACAGGGCTTCGTCGGCCGTTAGCGCTGCGCGCCCATGCACGCGCAGCGTCTCGCCCGTGCCGGGAACGAGAAAGAGCAGCCCCACCTGCGGATTGTTCAGAATGTTCTGCAGCGAAAAGATGAGGTTGTTGCCACGCTGATCGGGCAGATAGAGCGTGCGTTCATCGCCAATCCCAACAAAGCCCGGCACGCCTCCTTTGGGTGAGATAGTCGATTCGCCCTCTTGGCTCACGGTCGAAAGCAGCACAAAGGGCGAGCGACGAACAAAGTTCTGCGCCTGCGCGTTGAGATGATCCTGCACCTTGTATGGCGTATGTGGATGATGGTCGCCGCACAGTTTGCGCAGCGTATCTGCATCTTGTATCAGAGTTACATTCTTATTAGTCATTTGTCACCATTCGTTCTCTATTGCTCACTGCTCACTGTTCACTCACCAGGCGCCAGCAGTGGATTCTCCATCGTCGACTCCGTCCCTGGTGACGGCTCCCAAGCCCGAGGGCTTGGGCTTCTGCGTGTGCCGCCCCACACTCGTTTCGTTACAACCGAAAGATTTGGAGACCTCGATGCAGAATATTGAGCGCCGCATTGTGATCACGTCCCATCACCAGCCCGCAGCGCGGGCAGGTATGGATGCGGTCGCTCAACGCCTTCGGTACGAGTTCGCCGCAGGACGAGCCCAGCTTGGACGTATTGCGGGGGTTCACCAGCACGACACGCCGCCCAGCTGCTTCCGCTTTGGCGATCGTCATGCTGATGAACTGGCTCCACGCCACATCCAAGCTGCTCTTGCGCATCCCACGGCTTTGGCCCATCTCCAGCCGGGCCAGATCCTCAAACACGATC
>JAKSDJ010001028.1 GCA_022360155.1 Chloroflexales bacterium
ATCAATACCAGGCCATCGATCAGGCCATTCGGATGGTTCGACACAAAGATTGTCGGCTTTCCAACCGGTATGTTCTCCTGCCCCTGCACCTCAATGCGGGGATAGTAGAGCCGAACCAGCATCAGGACCAGCCAACGGATCAGAGAATATAACATGATCAAACTCACATCAATTACAGGACGTACACGGTCACCAGTCGGCAGGGAGGTTTGGAGGGCTACAAGCCCTCCAAGAATCCTTTTTCTTGCTGTGGCAGCGGCGGCAGCGCCACCGCTGCCACAGCAAGAAGGAGTTTGCGGGGAAGCTTCGCCTCCCCGATCCCCACCACCGCGTACGTCCTGTCAATTAGGTTATGATACACCGTATCAGGATAGCATAAAATCAACCAACGCTTCTTTCAATTCTCAACGAGGGCGACCGTCCGGTCGCCGCTACGGGCAACAAGCGCGCCGCTGGCATAGGAGAGCTAACCTGCAACGTCCCAACCCCTGTCCTGATCACAACAAAGGATTCTAACTTGCTAACTTGCTAACGTTCCAACATTTTCATAACGATTCTTTACGGGTTCACACTTTTAACACACTTTTGCAATTGTTTTCAGATAGCGCAATCTTACAATAAAAACATACATCGTCGCGACAAACTAGGACATCCTCATGTTACAATAGGAGCAGCAAGCCTTTTTTGTGCAACAATCCTCACTAGTTATACGTATATCTCATTATGAGTAAGAGTTAAAACAGCGTGTCGCGTTCGCACCAAATCCACGGCGCCTCCGCCTTGAGACGGATCACTGCTGCACCTTCTGGTCGAGAAGCCGTCTTCAAAGAGATATTGATGAGATCGTGCAACCGCCTGATGCCGCTCTACGTCAAACTAGCGATACTTAGAACGGCAGCGGCGAGAACCTTTGACAAGGAGCAAATATAATGGCCTCAGCAGCAACCCAGAAATCGCGCAAACGTTCGCGTATTGGTCGGACACCACTCATTATTATTAGTATCATCGTTGTCATCATTCTCATTGGCGGGATAACCTTTGCGCTAGGCAATGCCGCATCACCAGCAGCGGGTCTGCCAACGGGTTGGCAGACCACTCCTGCCGAGCGCGGGACGATCGACTCGACGGTCAGCGCCACCGGCAATGTCGAACCGCTGGCTGAGGCCAACTTGAGTTTTGAAGTCAACGGTATCGTCACCGAGATCGTCGTCAAGCCCGGTGAAACAGTCGAGCCAGGACAGGTATTGGCCCGCATCGACGATACCGATCTCCAGCTTCGAGCAGAACAAGCCGCCGCCGATCTCAAACAAGCTCAGGCCGACTATGCCGATCTGCTCGACGGTGCGACCGAACAGGAGCTTGCCGAAGCGCAAGAGCGCCTTTCCCAAGCCCGCGCCCAACTGCAACAGACCGTAAGCAGCGTATCCCCGGCTGACATTGACGCCGCCCGCGCCGAATTGGAGCAAGCCCAGGCCCGCCTGGCTCGCCTGGAGAGCGGTCCGGAAACTGACGAAGTGGCCAGCGCCAACGAGAGCGTTCAACGCGCGCAAACCAACCTGGCCGAAGCGCGGACGCAACTCGCCAGCGCGAAAGAGAATGCTAAACGAGACATGGAGAGCGCCGCAAACACCCTGCGCGACCGTCAGGACGAGTACAGCCAGATCTACTGGGACAATCGTGAACTAGAGAAGCAGTTTGCCAGCTTTGGGCAGGAACTGCCCCAGGAGAATAAGAATCGGGAAGCAGCAGCCTTGCGCGCCGTCGAGGATGCAGAACGAGCGTTGGATCAGCGCCGCACCGCCTATGAAGATGCCCAAAATAACGAAATCACCAGCCTCCAGGCCCGCGAGGCCGAGCTAGAGAGCGCCTTCGCCGCGCGCGATAAGCTTCTGGCCGGGACGCGCGCCGAGGATCTTGCCAGCGCGCGTGCCCAGGTCCAGAACGCCCAGGCTCGCCTTAACCAACTGACTGGCGCCAATCGCAGCAGCTCAATTGCTGCCCAACAGTCCAATGTCGAACTGGCCGAAATCGCGCTAGAGCAACTCCAGTCTGATCCGAACGCCAGCGCACTGGCAAAGCGCGAGGCGGCGGTGATCCGCGCCGAGGCCGAACTCAAACAGGCGCAGCGTAACGCCGAACAGGCCGCACTCAAAGCGCCCTTTAGCGGGACAATCGCCCGGATCGATATGCGCGTCGGCGAGTCTGCCGGATCGAGTTCGATCATCGTTCTCACCGACCTGAGCAGCTTACACGTTGACGTGCCGGTGGACGAACTCGACGTTGCTCTGATTGAGACCGGACAGCCCGTACGAATCACGCTCGACGCCCTTCCCGACGCCGAGATCTCGGGTACGGTCACCAATGTAGCACCCATCGCCACCCGAAGCGATCAGGGCACCACCAGCTACGAAGTGACCATCGAACTCGACGCCGACACAGCCGGCGTTCTCCCTGGGATGACGGCGGTGGCCCAGATCATCACCCAACAGAAGAATGATGCGCTCCTCGTGCCCCGCCGTGCGGTACGGGCGGAAGGCGGTACGAGCTATGTGCTTATCCCGACTGACGGGACAGCCGATCCGCGCACCGGAGAGCCGGCCAGCGAGCGCCGCGAGGTCACAGTCGGTCTGAGTAATAACGAGTTTATCGAGATTACGAGCGGGCTCGAACCCGGCGAGCAGGTTCTGGTCGAGGATGTCGTCAGCACCTTCAACCCGCTTAACAACTAAGCGCTGGTTAGGATCGCTTCACCGTCTAGCAAGAAGAGATGCGGCGTAGCTGCGTTGAGATTGCCTTATCGCCTCACGCCGGACAGATTGATAGGCAAGCCGGCATAGTCGAGTCTGGATCTTGTCGAAGCATAGACAACATATCGCCCAAAATATACTATCGCCCAAAACATAACGCTGTAAAACGCATCCGCACGTTATGTTCTACGCAACACAACAGGAGATAGGCATGACCCCACTCATCGAAGTTCGCGACCTGACCAAAACCTACCGGATGGGCGATGTCGAAGTCTATGCCCTGCGTGGCATCGAACTGACCATCGCTGAAGGCGAAATGGTTGCTATTATGGGGCCATCGGGCAGCGGGAAGAGCACCCTGATGAATATCATCGGCTGCCTCGACCAACCTACCGAAGGCGCCTACCTGCTCGATGGCGTCGATGTCGGCGACCTGAACGACAACCAGCTTGCCGCCATCCGCAATCAGAAGATCGGCTTCGTCTTCCAGCAATATATGCTTCTCCAGCGCACCAGCGCCCTGCGCAACGTCGAGTTGCCTATGCTCTACGGCGGCAAAGGCGACCGCCACGAGCGCGCAATGGCCGCCCTAGAAGCTGTAGGCATGGGCAACCGCGCCCATCACAAACCCAACGAGCTCTCTGGTGGACAGCAACAACGGGTTGCCATCGCCCGCGCCCTCGTCAACAATCCACGCATTATTATGGCCGACGAGCCAACCGGCGCGCTCGACACCAAAACCGGCGAAGAGATTATGGGCATTTTCCAGAAGCTCAACCGCGAGCAGGGCATTACGGTTATTCTGGTGACGCACGAACATGATGTTGCGCAACACGCCGAACGGATCGTCAGCATCCGCGACGGGCGCATCGCCAGCGATGAAGCAGTGCAAGACCGGATTATCGCCAATGGAGCTGAACCCGTACTGATCGCAGCCTGACGCTCACGATGAGCGGTTCGGCTCTCCTGCAAACCGCAGCGAGGTAAGGGGCGACGACGCAAGGGCGCGAGGACGCGCGCCGGCACATTCGCCACGATGCCCGGCGAGCAAGTCGAGAACGAGGACGAGACGCCGCCCCGCCAATGTTGCTTATATGTATTCCGCCTCCTGATGGAGTGGTAGTATGAATATTCTTGAGTCTTTCCGCGTCGCGCTGTTAGCATTACGCACCAACAAATTGCGCTCATTCCTAACGATGCTTGGTATCATTATCGGTGTCGGGGCGGTTATTGGCATGCTTGCGATGGGGAATGGCTTCTCCAACTTTCTCGATGACCAGTTCGATCAATTAGGGATCGGCACATTCTACATCATCCCTTTTGTGGACAGTAACAAGGTCGATGTCGCCACTTCGGCGCAACTGACCGCCGCCGACGCCAGGGCGATTATGGAGCCAGGGGCGGCCCCAGTAGTGCAATCGGTGGTCATCGAATACAATGACAGCGCGACAGTCAGCGCCGGCCAAGAACGGTTGACCTATCCAATACGGGCCGCCACCCCGAACCACTTTAGCGTCAATGCCAACGAGCTTGCGCTTGGACGACTCTATACCGACTCTGAAGAGACTGAGCGAGCGCGAGTCGCTGTTCTGGGCCGCAACGTAGCCGAACGACTGTTTGGCAATAACGCGAATGCCATCGGCCAACGGATCAACCTCAATGGCGTTGGCTTCGAGGTGATCGGCGTTCTGGCGACCGAACAGGGCAGCGTCAGCGTTGGCGGTGATCCGGCAGAATCGATTTTTATCCCGTATCAAACTGGGATCAGCCGGCTATACCGCAACCAAATCTCATCGCGGATTGATGTTGCGTTTTTGACGGTCAAAGTTCAAGATCCCAGCCAGGTCGAAGAGGCGATCAAACAAGTCGAAACCGTTCTCCGCGAACGGCACCGCCTGACTTATCAGGATAGCGATTTTACGATGCTCAATCCGGCCCAGTTCGCCGAACAAGTCGGCGCCATCGTCAACGGGTTCAACGCCTTTCTAGGGATTGTCGCCGGTATCTCATTGCTGGTTGGCGGGATTGGCATTATGAACATTATGCTGGTCAGCGTGACCGAGCGCACCCGCGAGATCGGCCTGCGCAAGGCGGTCGGCGCACGGCGGCGCGACATTCTGCTGCAGTTTTTGATCGAGGCGCTTGTGCTCTGCCTTTTCGGCAGCGGCCTCGGCATCTTGCTCGGGTATCTGCTCTCTGGAGCGGGCACGCTGGTCCTGGTCGGCCTCTTTCAGGCCGAAGGCGCCCAAGCGATGGTGACCATCGACGGTGTCTTATTGGCAACCTTTATCGCTGCGGCCATTGGCGTTTTCTTCGGGTTCTTCCCAGCCCTCCAGGCTGCACGGCTGAACCCCATCGAAGCGCTCCGTACCGAATGATCTTGAATTGATGTGCTCAATGCAAAGCGGAGTCAATGATGAGAGTGTTTGAGTCTTTTCGTATCGCCTGGACTGCCCTGATGGCGCATAAATTGCGCGCGGTGTTGA
>JAKSDJ010000123.1 GCA_022360155.1 Chloroflexales bacterium
GGACTCTGGAAGCGCCATGTTGGCAGGGCTGGCGGCTTTGAGCCGGATGATCATTGGTTTCGTCTTTGCTATATCCTTTGCTCAGAAAATAGTCGCTATCGCTCCTTTTATACAGGCAATTGCTGCGTTCAAGCTGATTCCCGCGCGACTGAGTCGGATTGCAGCTGTGTTTGTGGTGGGCGCTGAGGGTACCGTCGTGCTACTGCTGATCATCGGCGAGCGTTGGTTGGGAATCGGGTTTATTCTGGCGAGTCTGCTCCTGTTGGGGTTCAGCGGCGCCTTGGCGACGGTGCTGATCCGACGCATCCCTACACGGTGCAACTGCTTTGGGCCACGGTCGAACGTAGTCACATCGACCGATCTCTGGCGGAATGGGGGATTGTTGGTATGCGCCCTGGGGGGCTGGGCAGCGTTGGGCAGCGTGGAGAACATGCCAGAAACGCTACCACTGGCGGCATGGGTATTGATCAGCCTGACTGCGGGGCTGTTGGTTGCCGTCTGGTTGCAGCTGGGTGAGATTGTGCAACTTTTCCGTCTGAACTGAGCACGATGGAACAGCCGCAGGAGGGTAGGAATGGAGCAGATACTCACCATCGGGATGCTATTGCTGACCGTAGCTGTGTTCTTCAACTACATCCTGACCTTTGCACTGATCCGGCGGCAGAATGCTGCTTCTCAGGCTCGAAGAGATCTGGTAGGCTTTCTTGAGGTTGGGCAACTTGCACCTGATTTTACTGCTGAAACATTGAATGGTGAAACAGTAACGCTTGCTAGTTATGCTGGACGCCCAGTAATATTTTTGTTTTTTCAATCAGGATGTGAACCGTGCCGTAATTCGCTTTCAGCTTATGAATTAGTGCAAACAAGAACACGGCTATTAAATATTGAAATGGTGCTAGTTAGTCTAGAGAATGCAATCCAAACCCGGGGTTTTTTCAATGAAAAACGTATCAATTTACCTATTATTATTGCACCATACGAAGAGAATTCTTTCAAAACAGACTATAGGCTTCCCGGAACACCTTCTTATTGCATGGTTGATGGGCAAGGTTTTGTTCGATCAACCAATTTTGCAGACTCTCAATCGAATGATTGGAAGAAATTTGTTGCATCATTGGAAATGTTTATAATATCGGATCTAGAGGTGAATCAAAGCTAAAGAAGGTGAAGAACTACCAGTATTATGAACAAGCATTTTCCAAAGTCTTACTTGCTTGTAGTTTAATCAGAGTTATTATAGGAAGGAGTGTTCTAATCATGAATGCCTTATTGGATACGGTTCTAAACCAAGTTGATCGTACTGTAAGTCGCTTTAGTTTATTCAATAAATTTGTTGATATCGTAGCTGGCCGCGTTGCCCCAACATCAACAGCTATTGCTGGTTGTATTACTTCGCGATTTTGTCGGTCATACTGCGGGTTTTATTGTTATGTCGTGAAGGTCTATGATAGCGATTTGGGTGGTAAGTGTACATGCGAGATACAAACAAGTACACGATGCTCGCCTTGCTAAGATGTAGCCCAATATTCTATTGGTAAGATCTATTCCCAGAAGTAATGTTTAGCTCTTTCTTAAGAGTCTTTCCAATATTCTAACGGTAGGATCTCTTTCCAGAAGTAAGGCCTAGACGGTTCTCAAGGGTTCATTCTTCGTGCTGGTAATCGACTACGCTTTTCGTCGTCCAACAGCAGTGAAAGCAAGAACCGCTCTGATCTTTTCTGATCCCCAATCTGAGCGATCGAATATTAGACAGGCTCTAAAGCCGGACAAATCTGGTTGTAAACCTCGCCTTACGTAGGGCTGCCTTCAGGCAGTCTCTGGTAACCGCCTGAAGGCAGCCCTACGGATACTTGGGGATTGCTATATATCTGCCGCTGCTAAACGCACCTCCACCCATTGTCCACTTTTTGGATGATTTCTCAATAAACATCTATATAGATTTGCATCAAACGCAATCATTCAAAGGATGCGATATTCTGAAGCTATGGAAAATTATAGTTGCGCATTGGTTTATCACCTAAGACAAGTTTCATACGTACTTTTACAGTGTTTGCGCCCCAATCTCGCGAATAGCTTCAGAAAAATATAGGCGAGAGCGCATTATCCAAACCTAACAGTTTTGCGGGCGTACTTCTGCCTGTAGAATAGAATGGGTTACTATGTTTTCTCGACAGCTTGGGCTTTTGCTTCTGATCTTGATTGTTCTGACCAGCGCCTGTGCCGCCGCGCCAGCCCCTGATCGTGTCCCAGCGACCGCCACGGTTGTCACCTTCGGTGCGCCGGAAGACCAACGCGCGGTCTACCAGCCGTTCATCGACGCCTTTCAGCAGGAGAACCCTGCCATCCAGGTGCAGTTCGTCGCTGTCGCCGCCACGGCCCAGCTTCGCCCCGGCGCATCGGACCAACTCGCCCCAACCATCGACGCGATTGCTAGCGCGGCGGATACCGCCGTGCTGCAATCGCCGCCGCCCGCCGCGCTGGTCAGCCCCACCTGGCAGGATCTCGCCCCGCTGCTCGCCGCCGACCCAGGCTTCGATCCGGGCGTCTATCACCCGGCCGCCTGGTCGCCTGGGTCCGGCGCGCGGCGCGTACTCCCGCTGCGTCTCCAGGTTCCGCTGCTGCGATACCACCAGGAGCTGTGGGTGGCGCGTGGTGTGTCCGCCCCGCAGCCAGACTGGTCCTGGTCCGACCTGTTTGTTGCGACCGCGCAGCTTGCCCAGCAACCCGCTGGGGATGATCCGGTGGCGGGGCTGCTCAACGGACCGGCGGACCAGCACGCGGTCACCGCGCTGCTGGGCGACCTAGCCGCGGAGGGAGTGGATTTCCTGGCGGCGGAGGCTGCGCCCCCGCGCCTCGACCAGCCTGCGGTGGCAGCCGCCCTGGAGCGGACGGTGCAGCGGGTGGTGGCGGGCGCGTTGCCCGCGCCCGTCGAGCGCTACGTCGATGGAAGCCCGGTGATTCGCTCGGGGCAGGCGGGCTTGTGGCCCGCCGAGGCCGAGCCAGCGGATGGCCCGGCGTTGGCGTTTCCGATTGGGAGCGTGCCCTTCCCCGCAGGGGCGGTGCCCGCCCCGACCTTGGGCAGCGGGCTGGTGATGAGCCGCGGCACGGCGCAGCCGGAGGCAGCGTGGCGCTGGCTGGCGTTTCTGAGCCGCCAGCCTGTTCCGGCGCGTGGCGCGACGCCGCTGAACAGTGTCCCGGCGCGCGCCGACCTGTTGGCGGGTGACGCGAGCTGGCTGCAGCGCGACCCGGCGCTGCAGGCGGCGTTGGCGCGGCCTGCACTGGACCCAGCGGCGCAGGTCACCCTGGCACAGGTGCAGGCCGCGCTGGAAACGGCGCTGCGCGCGGTCTTGGCAGACGAGCAGCCAGTACGGGAAGCGTTGCACGCCGCTCAGTCGAACCTGGAGGCGGCAGGAGTTGCGGTGACGGACGCGGCAACGCCATCCCCGCTGCTGTTAGCTTCGCCGCCGCCGGTAGCCGGAGCAGCGGCTGTCACGATCACCTTTGAGTCAACGTTCTCGAATCTCCCCGAACGGTTTCCAGCGGCGATTGAGCGTTTTCACCAGGATCATCCTACGATTCAAACGACCTTTCAGTTTATCACCGGTCCATCGGGCGGGGGAACCTTCCGTGATGTGGCGGAGCGTTCCGATTGCTTTGTCTCGTTTGGGATTCCCGATCCGGCAGACCAGGCGGCCTTCCTCGATCTGCAGCCGCTACTCGATGCCGATACGACCTTGCCACACCAGGACTTCGTTCCGTCGCTTGTTGAACCGTTGCGACGCACCGGACGCCTGCTGGGGCTCCCGTTAGCGGTGCGTCTCCCGGTGCTTGGCTATGATCAGGCCTTATTTGATGCGGCGGGCTTGGCGTATCCTCAAGCAAACTGGACGATGGACGACTTCGTGCGCGTTACGACTAGCCTGACCCAGGAGGCTAGCGACGCGCAGACCTATGGCTTTGTCTATCGCACGAGTGAAACCGATATTCTCCCCTGGTTCCTGGATCATGCCGGTGCATATCCGACTCGGGGACAAGATACGACCCTCCAGCCCAATTTTACGGACCCTCAGGTGCAAATGGCAATACGGTCGTTTCTGAACATTGTGAAATGGACTTCCCCTTTCGAGCATGTATCCGCTTTTTGGCAGGAAGCGGATTGGGTGCAGGTGGATCAGGTGATCGCGGAAGGTCGAGCCGGGATGTGGTGGGATATGGGCGATGTAGGGGTCTGGAGCCTGAACCCGGCACAACACCGCAGCGCTACAGCGGCGTTGACCATCCCGCCGCTGGGCGCACATGCGCCCTCCATCTGGGGCAGTCAGCTGATTTCCTTCTATATCTCAGCGCAGACGCTAGCGCCCGATGCCTGCTGGACCTTACTGAAGGCGATGAGCGCCGACGTGTTGTTGGTTGGACAGTTAGGCACGCCAGCGCGTGTGACAGTGGCGGATTCGGAGGCGTTCGAAGTTCAGGCGTCACCAAGTTCCCGCGAAATTTTCCGCAGGTATCGTACGGCATTTGAACTCCCTCCGGCGCCGGCCAATGGCGGCGCTTCCTTGAATGCCATACCATATCTTTACTGGTTTGAGCAGGCATTGGACCGGGTGCTGCAAGGGCAGGATCTGGAAGCGGAACTGGCGCTGGCGCAGGACCGGACCAGCGCATTTCTCGATTGCCTGCGGCAGGGGAGCGACCAGGCGACCTGTGCGCGCCAAGTCGTCCCGGATGATCCGGGGCGGCTAGGAACAGGAAGCAATTGAAATGCATCGTGTAGCCTTACTAAGCATCTCAACTCTAATTATTCTGTTGCTTGCAGTTCTAGGGTTAATGCGCTTCACGCTGGTGATAGTCACTGTAAGAAATCAGAGCATGGCTCCGACCTTTATTGATGGAGATCGAGCACTGGTTTTCCGTTACTACCCTACCAAATGGTTGCGTAGAAGCCAGATTGTCTTGGTTGGTTGGCCACAGCCACATCGTGATTCCTCTTCATTCCCTTTTGGTTGCATACCATTTATCAAACGCATTATTGGTCTTCCTGGCGATACCTTGGCAGTTCCCGATATTACCAGCGCTGATCTTGATCTGTTAACAGAAGCCAAACTCGCTATACTCCCACAACGTATATGGACTGTTCCTGAAAAGCACCTTTTTGTATGTGGTGATAACCCTTTAAGCGCTCCCGACTCCCGCGTGTGGGGGCCTATTCCATATCAAAGTGTGGTTGGTGTGGTTTTAATGCCAGTAAGTCGAGTCGCTCCGCCTAATTGATATGAGCTTGTTATCCTGATGGCTTGATAGTGTCTTTTGGAGAAAACATATAAAGATGTGTCATCTAATGAAGGTGCGTAATCTAATTAGAGCAATCTATCAAATGATGCGCCTAGCATGGCGGGCACAACCCCTCTGTTTTGTTGGCCTTAGCATACTTGAAGCTCTAAACGGGCTTTTTCCCCTGGCGAATGCGTGGCTTATCAAAATTATATTTGATCTGCTTATACAGATTATGGAGGAGGAAGTTGTCGGATTATTTCCACAAAAGCTTGTCTTTCCACTAATTAGCATGGCTGCTATTGGGCTTGTTAGCCAAATGAATGTACCACTAACACGCGCGTTGCGAGCAGAACTGGGTCGTCGATTAACGTTAAAAATTCAACTGTCTGTTTACAACAAACTAACCGCTTTTCAGGGATTAGATCCTTTTGAGAACGTGCAGCTCTACGATACCATTACTCTTGCGTCTCAAAATGCACAATATGGACCAATTCAAGTACTCAATGTATGCATGACGCTGTTTCAAGGCTTAGTTACTCTAATCGGCTTTCTTGGGATTCTGATCACATTTAATCCATTACTAGCTACTATAGTTGTTTTAGCGATGTTGCCACAATTGTATGCCCAATTGCGGCTTAGCGGTCAACGTTTTGGCGTCGCCTACCTGAATACTCCTCGTGAGCGAAGGTTGGCTTATTGTAGCGCTATTTTGTCTAGGATCGAATTTGCAAAAGAAATACGCCTATTCAATTTGGCAACCTACTTCCTTGAACAATTCCGAAGTATCAGCACAAGCATTCATCAGACTCAGCGCCGATATGAAGTGAATGAATTGCGCTGGCAAGTTGGCTTATCGGCTCTGTCAAGTGCAATCGCTGTAGGCGCTTTCGTATCAGTTGTCTTTGCAGCTTTCGGAGGGCGATTAAGTCTAGGTGATGTAACTCTCTATCTTAGTGCAGTGGCAGTGGTACAAGCGACGCTTGCTACTGCTTTTTTTGAAATTGCTGGACTCTACGAAGGGGTACTCTTCTTCCGACGATACACTGACCTGCTGGCTTTACCGCAACCTTTGTTCCTTGCTGACCCATGTCATCCTATCTCACCACTCCGTACCGGAATCACCCTACGCAACGTCTCCTTCCGCTACAGCGCAGAGCATCCTTGGGTTCTGCGATCCGTCAATCTTTGCATTCCTGTTGGGCAGTGTGTGGCACTGGTAGGCGCCAATGGCGCAGGCAAGACAACGCTTGTCAAGCTCCTCACCCGGCTCTATGATCCAACGGAGGGGCAAGTGCTCTGGGATGAGAGCGATATTCGGACCTTTGATCCATCAGCCTTACGACAGCGATGTGGTGTGATTTTTCAAGACTTTGTACGATACGATCTCACCGTGCAGGAGAATATTGGCCTGGGTGATGTTACTCGACTGACCGAACTGGGGCAGGTACAGGCGGCAGCGGTGCAGGCAGGTGTACATGCGGCGATTGAGCGCTTGGGACAGGGCTATGAGACCGTCCTAAGCCGTTGGTTAGTGGACGAAGGCGGCGGGGCGGATCTTTCAGGGGGTGAGTGGCAAAAAATCGCTTTGGCCCGTATGTTTATGCGCGATGCTGAACTCCTCATCTTGGATGAACCAACCGCGGCGCTGGACGCTCAAGCGGAGCACGCTCTTTACCAGCAGTTTGTACAATTGAAAACTGGACGGACGAGTCTCCTGATTTCACATCGATTCAGTACCGTGCGCATGGCTGACGCCATAGCTGTACTAGAAGACGGTCAGATCACCGAATACGGATCGCACGATGAATTGCTAGCGCAAGGAGGCGCGTATGCGCGGCTTTACGCGCTGCAGGCCGCGCCCTACCAAGGCTTTGCGGAGCCGTAAAGCGGCGACTTGTAATACTCTGCGGCAGTAATTCGTCTATATCACTATAGCTGTTGATGCCATGCGGGGAGTGTGCGTATGCAACGAAAAGCTGTCGCACTTTGGGGATTGACGCTGCTACTGGCGCTTAGCGCCTGTGCTGGCGCGCCCGATCACCCTCCGGCGCCACCGCCATCATCCCAGGCCGTAACCATCACCTTTGCGGCGTGGGAGTATGAACGCGCGCACTATGCGCCTCTTATTGAGGCGTTCCATGCCGCCAACCCCGACATCCGCGTCCAGTTCGTCGGGCGCGACCTGGCGACGGAGGCCGATGACCAACCCACGGTCGCATCTGACCTGCAAGCCCTGGCAGCGCGCGCCGACACGGCGACGATCTTCACCCAGGACATGACCGCGCTGCCCACCGGCGCGCTGCTCGATCTCGCCCCATTGCTCGCGGCGGATCCGTCCTTCGACCAAACCGACGTGTATCCGCTCGCTCGCTTCTCGCCCGGCCAACAGTCCGTCTGGATGCTTCCGCAGACGCTCCATATCCCGCTCCTGACCTATAACCACGATCTCTGGGCGGCCCGCCAGCTCAGCCGGCCAGCAGCCGATTGGACCTGGCGCGATTGGCGCGGCGCGCTCGAGCGACTGGCCCAGCGCGATGCTACGGCGATCACGACCTACGGGCTCTACGATGATTCCGGCATGCTGGCGTTTTTGGGCGAACTGAACGATAGCGGGATGACGCTCGATATGCTGTGGGACGACCCGACGCAGCTTGCCCAGCCCGCGCTGCGCCAGGCTTTTGACCAAACGCTGGCCCTGGTTGAGGCGGGCGCCCTGGTCACCGCGGGCGCTGGGGCGGGTGCTGCGTCAACCCAACGCAGCGTAGCGGAGGCGCAGCGGCTGATCCAGGAAGAACGGCTCGGGGTCTGGCGGGCGGAGAGCCTCGCGCTGGACCCGTCGCTCCCCTTTGCGCACCAGAATGTTGCGCTTCCCGCTGCGCTCCGTCCGCTCTTGACCGGTGTGACGGGCGCAATCATCAGTCGCGGCACAGCGCATCCCCAAGCGGCTTGGCGCTGGATTGCCTTCTTGAGCCGCCAGAGTCGGGCTGATGCCGATGCTGCCAGCGGGTCGAACATCCCGGCGCGCCCCTCGATAGCGCTCCAGGCTGGTTTCTGGGAGCGACTGGATGCGACGACGACAACTGCGGTGCAAACCACGCTCGAAACGATGCAGCCCAGTCTGTATGACCCGAGCCGGCGCGCCCTGGACCCGTTGCGTACCGCGCTGGCGGCGGTTGTCCGCGGCGACGCAGCGGCTGACGCGGCGCTGCGCCGCGCCCAACAGGAACTGGACGCGCAGCGTGCCGCACCGCCCGAAGGCGTACCGTTGGCGGCTGTCGCAACGCCGGTCTCTGAGAAACCGGCCGCAGACCGCACAACTATTCTCTTCAGAGGCGGCAATTATGATCAGGTGAGGCGTCTGGCGCGGGAGTTCCAGGCAAGCCATCCGGACATCGTGATCCAATTTCCGCAGGATACGACGCCGCTGGTGATCACCGACATTGTTGGCCAGGCCGCCGGTGTCGACTGCTTCACCAGTTTCGGTCTCCCACAGGCGGACACGCTGCCGGTGACGCTTGATCTGCAGCCCTTGATCGATGCGGACCCGACCTTCACGCTGGACGATTATCTCCCGGTAACGCTCGCCCCCTATCGCCAGGCGGGCGGATTGTACGGCCTGCCCTATGGGGTGGTGCTGCGGTTTCTGGCCTACAACACGGACATGTTCGCTGCGGCGAACCTGGCCCCGCCCCGCGCTGATTGGACGCTGCGCGATTTCATCGACGCGGCGTCCCACGTACGCCGCCCCACAGGCGACCCGCAACTCTATGGGTTTGTGGGAGCAACCCCCGCCAATCTCTTCTTCTTCCTGGATCGCGCCGGGGCGGTCACCCGACGTGGGCAGGGCGCTCAGCTCAGGCCCACCTTCACCGATCCAACGGTGACGAACGCAATCCAAACTTACATGGCAACCCTGCGCGACGCTGCCCCGCAGCAACGCCTCACGTCCTATCGCGCAGACGCTGGGTGGGATACAGCGTGGGTGGCGCTCTACAACGCCGGGCAGGTCGGGATGTATTTCAATACTGGGTTGAAGTCCATGCGGGGCGCGCCCGGCTTCACCGCGATTGGACCGCCGCCCTTGGGATCAGGAAACATCACCGCCAACGACGTACGGCCATGGGGCGGGTTGTTTATCAACGCCGACACCCCCCACCCGGACGCGTGCTGGCGTTGGCTGCGGTATCTCGTCGTCGATCAGAGCTTCGCCGCGCTGGCCGACGGCTTTCCGGCCAACCAACGGATGGCGCAATCGGAAGCATTTCAAGCGCGGGCGCCAGCCGGGGCCAACGATATATTGGCCGCGTATCGCAGCGCGCTGGAGAATGCGCCACCCGATCTCCTTGTCGACGGGCCGTTCTATGCCGCGCCGCTCGACTACTATTGGTTCTTCCGCGCCGTCGACCGGGCGCTGCAGGGCGGCGACCTGGAGCAAGAACTCGCCGATGCGCAAGATCGCACTGAGCAGCATCTGGCCTGTGTGCGCAGCGGCGCGACAGCAGGGGTCTGTGCGCGCCAGGTCGACCCGGACTACCAAGGCTTTGCGGAACCGTAGGGTTGCGGCTGGTAACATTGTACTGCTGTGATTCGTCTGATCATATAGATCCGTCGATGTTCTGCAACGAGGCGCCTATGTGGATACGCCGAATCGTAGAAAATCGTAATGCCGTGTTACTGGTCGCCGGGCAGGTGATCTCGAAGGCGGGCGACCAGTTGGCGAATGTCGCATTTCTTTGGCTCATAACCACATTGACCGGTTCAGCCGCTGCGCTCGGCTCGGTTATGACCGCGCTGATTCTCCCGAATATCGTGTTCCGATTGATTGGCGGCGTTATCACTGACCGTTTTAATCAGAAGTACATTATGATCGTGGCCGATATCTTGCGCAGCGTGATGGTCTTTTTGCTCGCAATCCTGGCGCTCAACGGGGCCTTGAATATGGGGTATTTTCTCATCATCGCAGCTATGCTAGGCGTCGGTGCAGCGCTGTTCGATCCGGCATATAGAGCGGTCGTCCCCCGTATTGTCGAAAAAGATCAACTACTGCGGTTTAACTCGACCTTACAATCGGCAAATCAGGGTGTTGGCATCCTCGTCCCGGCAGGTGCCGGTCTCGTGATCGCTGCGATTGGCATCCCCGCGGCGCTGGGATTAAATGGCGTTTCGTTCCTGTTATCGGCGCTCAGCATTTTGCTGATCTCTTCGCCTCTCTTGGGGAAACGAACCCATCAGGCGCAATCAGTCGTGACAGAGTGGAAAGAGGGCTTTCGCATTGTTTTCGCGAATCCTTTTATGCGCTTGATCTTTCTTGCGATTGGGTTGATCAACTTTGCTGACGCGCTCGTCGTCATTTATCCTGTGCATATCAAAGATGTGCTTGGCTTAGGCGTCGCCTGGTATGGCTTTTTCAACGCAGCGGTGATGGCGGGATTGTTCTCCACGAACGTATTCTATATGTGGATCGGTAAGCGCATTCGCACCAGCGATGGTCTACTCTTCGGCGCTTTGGCGCAAGGTCTTGGTCTCCTGGTATTTGGGTTGTTCCCTAACCCCTTCGTCGGCTTGTGTGCCTTCTATCTCTTCGGCGTTGGCATGGCCGGGTTTGGTACAGCTACGGTCACCCTGCTTCAGCAGGAGGTCGAGCAAGCCTTTCTGGGTAGGGTTTTTAGCCTCTACGGTATCTTCGCGCTCTCACTCATGCCGTTTGGGTATTTTGTAGCTGGCATAACAGCCAACCGCGTCGGCACCGGCGCTGTGATTGTATCAGCAGGCGTTATGATGATCGCAACGGCGTTTTTATTGTTACGAAGCCATCCCATCGGTGAACTGCGACGGGCGTAAGTGCGGCTGAAGCGATCAGCGGATTGCGAAAACGGTGGAATGGCGGCAGGTTCGCAGTTTGGCTACGACAACCTTAAAAATACCTTTATGTATAAGTCTGCAAAACACAGTACAATTATATTAACCCTTGACGTTAATAAAAGGGTTATGTTTTGGACATTGTCTTTCAGACAGACAATTCGCGGATGAGTGCAACGCCATCAAGGCGCTGACGCGGCGTTACAGCACCGACAATGCCAAGCGGATTCGGCGTTGCCTTGACGATCTGCGGGCAGCAGCGAATCTCGATACCCCGCCGCACCCCGCCGCGCTGATCGGCACGAGCCCCAGCCGGTCGAAACAGCCGCGGTCGGACCGGGGCCGCGTTCCTGCTGACGCTGGGGTCTGCGGCATCGGGAGCCGATAACCGAAGCCCAAGACGGCAGTGGCGTTTTTCCATATCAGCTGCAGATCAAGTGCGCTATGCCGCGCAACGGGGTCAGCTCCACCCTCTGGATCACCTGGGGCGCCTGCTTGATCACGTCCTGCCCATCCCCGCCCACGTGGAGTTCACCCTAACGCTCCCAGGCTGCCTGCCC
>JAKSDJ010001007.1 GCA_022360155.1 Chloroflexales bacterium
AGAGTACTATAGACGACGTATTCCCGCATTGGTACGCTGTTTGCGTATCCGTTGGCACGGATGTCTGCACCTACTCGCTTTGCACTTCCTATCTCTCGCTCCGCCTCCCGTTCACCGTGCCAGGCCCGCCTGATCTATACCTCGTCAGGCATCATGCCAAAGGCGCTGATGCGACTCGTTGGCGCAAGCAGATCCTCGGCGAGGTTTCCTGTAGAACCCAGTTGTCAAGATGATGTCGTGCTTGAAATGGGCTTTTCCGGAGGTTTTTGATGGAGAGCACAAACGATCCTATTGTTCAGCAAGCGATACGTGCTGTACTCGATTTGGACCTCGACGCTTTCGCACGTGACTGCATCTTTGGGACAGTGCTGTCCCCCGAACACGCTCAATCACCCTGGATCTGGTGTTGGCGCGCAATGGCACAACGCATCCGCTATGGCGACTATACCGCAGCTTTCCACCATGCGCAGCGGGCGAGCGATCTGTTCGCGCTTAGTGATGATCGGGACGGTTATGCCCGATCGGTAGCTGAAGCCGCGATTGCGTGCTATCATCTTGGCCAGTATGTCGCTGGTCTGCACCTCCTTGCGGCTTGCCCGGCGTCCACCCAGCCAAGCATTGCATCCGCGCTTGCACTCGCACGATACCTCAATGCCATTGGCCTCAATGATCTTGCGGCGGCGCTAAACGCTGCCGAACAAGGCTCCGCGCTTTGGCGCACGAACCAGAGACACAACGACGTGTGCGCTGGCAGATTGTCCTCAAGCGTAACCTTGTGCCCGCCTATCATTACTGCGGCCAACTACCCATGGCTCGACAGCTAGCCGATGAGGCGCTCCAACTGGCCGAAGTTCATCAGATCGATGATTATCACTACCACTGGATTCTGTACGAACGCGGGCTGCTCGAACAACGGGCGGGAAATTTCGCTCACGCTCTGCAACTCTTGCAGCAAGCACGCACCCACTGCGAGCATGCCGCCGAGCGTAACGGGACTGTTTCTCCCATCTGGCGTTGGATTGTGGCCGCTGAAGGGCATACGCTGCGCGACCAGGGCGACTTGAGCGCAGCTGATGCGTGTTATCAGCGCAGTGGTTGGGGTGAAGGTGAAGATGGACCGCTGATGCTCTGGTTGCTGCAAGAGCGTTGGAACGAGGCGAGCTGTGCGGCGGAAGCGCGCTTAACCGCAGCGCATGCCTCCCACGCGACGTTTGAAAGTGCCAATCTCAATGTCTTTGTAGCGCTGCTGCAAAGCTTTCAATTCGGATCGACGGCAACGATCCATGAGACTTTGCACCAGGCCGCCGATGCATTCGCGGCGCTTGGCTTTCACTACCACCGGGCCAGTGTCTTGCTTCATCTCGCGGCGGTCGAGTATGACTTGAACTTGCCAGATGCGGGGGATGCTACGTTGGCGGAAGCACTCCGCTTTGGTCATATGACCGGGTATTACAATTTTGCCTGGTGGCATCAACAGCGCATGCGGAATCTGCTTGCCCGTGCGCTCGCGCGATCGATTGAAGAAGCGTACTGTCAGCAACTTGCTGCGGTACGGAATATCTGGTCGTTGGATTCAGCGAGCACAATGCTTTCAATCCGCTGTCTTGGCCAATTTGAGCTCCAGATCAATAATCAACCCATCCCGCTGGCGCGCTGGCAAGGGCATGCTGCCGGTATCATACGGATGCAACGACTGCTGCTCTACCTCGCACGCCATCGCCAAGAGCAGTCGATCAATGCGATTGCGCGCTATGTTTGGGCCGATCGCTGGAATTGCATCGATAGTTCGGCAAATGTTCACCTCACCATCAATGGGCTACGCCGCGTGCTCGAACCACATATAACGCAGGGTAGTCACTCACGTTTTGTGCTGAGAGGCGCGTTCGGGTACCAGCTTGCGCCGGAGATCCGAGTCGCGATCGATCTTGATGTCTTCGCTGCACAGATCGCACTCGCGCGCAAACACGAAGTATTTGGGCAAAGCGATGGGGTGCGGGGCGCGTATCTCCAGGCCGAACAGGTGTACGGCGGCGACTTTGCCTTAGCAAAGCCAAGCCCCGATGAATTGGAGCAGTATCGCACCGCATACTGCGAAGCGGTGCGTTGGCTTGCGACCGATGATCTTGGTCATGAGCGCTACGCGCAATGTGTGAGGCGCGCCAAGCGGCTCCTGGGCGAGGATCCTGCTGATCAGATTGCGAGTGAATTACTGATCGAGGCCGCTGTAGCGCTGGGGGAGCAACAGGTGGCCCGCCGTGCCTACGAGCGCGCTATCCGAGCTGGAGTGGGTGTGTCGCCTCGGATAGCAGCGCTCGTGCGTACGAAGAGCCGATGATGGATTGCACCCAACGCCGTCGCGCCTACGGATGGAGCCTGAGAATGCGCGCACCTGCAATGAACCAGGTGTTGTCGCGGTGGACCAGCGTATACTCCATGGTCCGCGATATGTCATTGACCACCGCGACGGCGACGTCATCGTCGATCGTGATCGACAGAAAGATGAGGGTGGCCGGTCGCGCGTCGGCATCGCCCCGCGCTGGCGCGATCCGGCCCGCTTCATCGATGAGGGAACGTGACTCCGCGGGTGTCAGATCCCGCTGTTCTCGCGCAGCCTGCGCGTGGAGGCGCTCCCGTTGTTCAACCCCCTGTTGCCACCAGCCAAAGTAGGCCTGCTCATAATCGAGATAGCCGATGACGTAATTGGGGTCATTGAGTCGCGGATCGCCGTTCGCCTGCCACACATCGCGGACTAACGTCGCCCATTGATCCCAGAGGACGCCGCCGCGGGGATCATTGACATAAACGGTCTCTAACGCGGCCAGATCGAAGGAGTGGGCGACCGCAGCACTGACCTGATAGGCGTGTTGAATCCGGTCTTGGACCGCCCGCGATGCCGCGGTGTCAGGAATGGCGGGGGGTGCGCCGCCAACATACGAGATACTGACGAAAGCCATAATGATGGCGAAAGCGCTTACGCATATGCCAATAATAGACATTTTCCGTAACATATTGTGTCTCCCTTCAGCGCTCCTACCAGACAACCTGGATACTCCACCGTCCCATAGTGCCCGGCATACCGTAATCCCAAGCAACATGCCAGCGATCAACAC
>JAKSDJ010001012.1 GCA_022360155.1 Chloroflexales bacterium
CGAGGTCGGCGATCTCACCAAGTTCTCCGCCGGCTTGATGCAGCAAGCGAAAACGGAGTAAATCGCGATCGGCCCGCGCATAGTTGCCAGCATTTTGGATCGCGATCACTGCTTGGCCGGCAAAGAGCTGTAGGACTTCGATATCCTCATCGCTAAAGGCTTGACGTTGCCGGCTTTCGAGATTGAGAACCCCAACCAGGGTATTGGACCTTGACAGTAAGGGAACCGCTACTTCGCTGTGAATATCAGGCTCACCGACATAGTAAGGATCATCTTGGGCTTCACCAATAGTTCGATACGGCTGTTTCGTTCTAGCAACATGGGCGACGATGCCTCGCTTGACCTGGTGGGTGGCAGCACTGGCAGCGTCAACCCGCTCGACGCGGACTTTCTGTGTTCGACTATCTACGCGGCCCAAATAGGTAATGTTTGGTTGATCTTGCTTATAGAGATCAATATCGGCGGTTTCCGCTCTGGTGAGGGTCAGGGCGCTGTCAAGGATCAGTTGTATTACCAGATCGGGGTCATCGAGTTGGCTGATAATCTTCTGGTCCACCTCATGCAAGGTATTCAGTCTCGCCTGGCGCTCTTCGGCCCGTTTATAACTCTGGGCGTTCTTGATCGCGATGACCGCTTGCCCCGCTAAGACGCGTAAAAAGTTTTCGTCGGCCTGGCTAAAAGCAGCCTCTTGGGTACTTTCAAAGTTGATAATGCCAACAACCTCGTTATCATCTAAAAGCGGAATATCCATTTCAGAGAGTGTATCAGTGGCGGCTTGCTTGTGGATGTCGCGCCATTTTGGATCAGTTTGCACATTTGCCACCCGCACCGCCCTGCGGTTCTCAAACGCCCAGCGGGTGATCCCTTTATTTTCGTTTCGATGAACAAAGAACTTGCCTTTGAATGGAGCGTGGCGACCGGTTGCCGCCTCCATCATCAGTATCTCGGTGCGAGAGTTGTAAAGGAAGATCGACGCTGAATCGGCGGGGATATGCTTGATAGCCCGCTCAAGGATTGTCTGCATAATTTGTTGTGAATTAAGCGACCTACTCATCTCTCGATTAATTTCGATCAACTCTTGCCGTTCTGCTGCCAGCCGTTTCTCGCGTTCATAGGCTTGTGCATTTTTAATTGCAAGCACTGCTTGGCCAGCCAGAGTCACCAGAAAATCTTCATCAGCCTGAGTAAATGCAGCCTCCTGGTTGCTCGCGAAATTGATGACGCCGATCGCTCTTTCTTCTGCCAATAACGGCACATCCATTTCGGCAAGGATATTATTGGCGACCGGAATATAAAGATCCCGCCATTGGGGATCGGTCAGGACATTTGCGCTACGTACCGGCGTAGCATGCTCAAATGCCCACCATACAAGGCCGCGCCGCTCGGCTGCCGAGATCACAAGATCCTGCAAGTACGCCGCATTCTTCGGGCTATAAAATGCCTTTGTTTCGAGCACTTGATTGCGCTCATCATAAAGAAAAATAGAGGCTTTGTATGCTGCGATATGCTCTGTTGTAAGATGGAGGATCGTGTATAATACTTTGTCCAACTCAAGGGTTTTACTCATTTCGCGGTCAATAGCTTGCAGGACTTGCAATTCTCTGACGCGCCGCTGGGTTAATGCATCAAATTCACGCGAGTTTTTAATTGCGATGGCTGCATAGGAGCCCAGGCCTGTAATCAGCAGTTTCTGAGGTGCGTCAAAACGCTGAGGCCGTCGAAAGTTGACAAATAAGACACCCACAGACTCCAGGCCAACGCGCAGTGGCACCGCAGCGGTCGAGCGAATTTGTTCACGCCGTTCAAAACTACCTTGTCTAATCTGGGGATCACCGCCGAGACGTATATAAAGCTCAGTGCTATCTTTGGCAAAGATTGCTTCATTTTGTTCCAACATCAAGACTGCAACATCGTCAGAGGTAACCGAATGATGGGCTGGATAATGTGGCTCTAACAGCTCGCCGCTGACTCGCGGCGGGAACTCGAATTGCTCACCAACCTGTACATACGGAAAAAGGACAACAATATCAGCTCCCGTGATTGATCGAATCTGGTGGACAACATCTTGCAAGGTTTGTATTGAATCGAGTTGCCGAGTCAAGAACTGGCCAGTCTCGTTGAGTTGACGGACATTATCGTAAAGCCGGATGTTGCTCAGGGCTAGGGCAACATGATTAGCCAGCAACTCCAAAATATGGAGATCTTCAATATCATAGGCATTCTGCTGGAGATGCTGAACCGACAACACGCCAAGCGGTACACCACGGAGTAAAAGAGGAACGAAGATCAATGACTCAGGGTCCGTTTCAGGGTTGCCGGTGATATCGACTAGCTGGATCGGTAGAAGCTCTGCCTCCTGCTCCAGTGAGTTGATGACAAGGCGTTGTCGCTGGGCGATAACCCATTCGCACCCCGGCAACGATCCAAGTTCCTGGTTCAGCAGCTCAAAGGATTGTTCTGCCTCGGTCAAGAATAGATCTAAACGGTTATCTTGTGGTCGGTAGATTGCTAGCATGAGTGTATGGCTGATGTCGATGATGCCCGAGACGTGGGCCTGCAGTTTTTCAAACAGGCTCCTGGCCGTTGCAAGCTCCTGGTTGATCTCCTGCCCGATATGAGCGACCTCTTGATGGCGCCGCAGCAGCCAGGTGTTCTGCAATACCGATGAAGACTGTCCAGCAAACAAGCGTAAGATTTTACGGTCTTCTGCGTCGAAAGAACGGGGTTGGCGAAAGTTTAAGTAGAGGACGGCCAGGGGTTTTTGTCGGCGGTTGTGCAGGGTGAGGGCGGCAAATGCTTGCAGGTTTTCCTGGGTATTGAACGAGCTGTGATAGGCTGGCTGGGTTGCCAGGTTTTCAACAATGAGTTCGCCTTGGGCCAGCGCCTGTCGTGTGACACCGTCATGGCGTAGGAGATCGAGCTTATCATGATTATCTGCTTGTAATGCGCCAGAAACGATAGCTTGAGGGAGAAAATACTTGATGATCGGGTCGATGGCAACAACCACACAGCTATCAGCGACAAAGGTGCGTTGTGCAACTTGGGCAATTTGCCGGAACGTGCCGATGAGATCGCCCGACTCGATCTGAGAAAGATCGAGCAACTTGGTCATCTGATTGATGGCCTGCAACGGAAGTGTCGTCATTGCTTGCCCTGCCCATTCAAGGAGGCACTACAGCACCAACAGCCGTTAGGTATATAGGATGATGTTAGGAAGATGTTATCATTATACCACAAATCATAGTACTATGCTTCTACGAATTATTAAACGATGATGAGTCATGAACACGCCACTGCCATTTCTAAGCAGCTTTCTGAAAAAGTTCGCGTCTGAACTCTGGGTTTGACAAGTTCAGCGCGTGGATCTGTTGGGGAGATGGAGTAAGTTATAGATGTCACACCTATCAGGCCTTGATGGGGCTTCTCACGAAAGGACTGTTTGAAAAACCCATCTGATCTGGCAAGCGCGGGAGCAGAGGCCGGGGTGTAGAGGAGAATGGGCGCATTGGCTTATGGAGTGCGCAGTCATGCTGTTGCGCACTCCATGACTACGCACTCCAACCCCTTTTCAGACCGGCTCTTAAGACGAGCGATCTTACCTCTAAACTAGACATAAGCTGGAATGGTTTGCGCTAGTTCAATGCCCCGCCATAACGCGCTCTTGTTCAATTCCAGCAGGTCGCGATGGCGCGCCGGCAGGTGTTCATCCAATGCGCGTTCGATTGCCGCCGCCGGTAACACGTCAGAACATGCCAACAGCGCGCCCATCATCACCATATTGAGCAAGCGCGGGGAGCCCAGTTCATCCGCCACATTGCTGGCGGGGATTGGTATCACGGCGATATCTTCGCGGGTCACATTGCGCACAGCCAGTGACACATTATAGATAAGACGCCCTTGCGGTATCATCAGCAGCTCATATTTTTCCAGTGAAGGGTTATTGAGCGCAACAACATGCGAAGGGTGCGCTACCAAAGGCGATCCAATCTCTTCATCAGCGATAACGACCGTGCAATGGGCCGTACCGCCGCGCATTTCCGGCCCGTAGGAAGGAATCCACGTCACCTGTAAGCCTGAGTCCATTGCGGCATAGGCGAGCAACTGTCCGGCGAACAATGCGCCTTGGCCGCCAAACCCACTAAAAATAACATCAAAGTACATAGCTTTCTCCAGCAAAAGTCAAGCAGAGCCATTCCTAACAGCGTGACAAGCCGTTTGAGAATGAATGCGGCTGCCGATCACTTCTTCATGAATGACGTTGCACATTCTTATATTCGCCCAACGGGAAAACGCGCGCCATTTCCGTCTCGATCCACTGTAGCGCATCGTGCGGCGTCATCCCCCAGTTTGTCGGGCAGCTCGACAACAGTTCAACCAGCGAAAAGCCCACGCCATTGATTTGATTCACAAATGCCTGACGAATGGCCTTCTTCGCTTTACGGATCTCTGCCGGATTATGCAAACTGCGCCGGACCACATACGCTGCGCCGTCGATTTGACTGATCAGTTCACATGTTTTGAGAGGATGTCCGGTTGTCGAAGCATCACGCCCCAGGGGCGAAGAGGTGGTTTTCATCCCTACCAATGAGGTTGGCGCCATCTGCCCGCCAGTCATACCATATATCGCGTTGTTGATAAAGATTACCGTGATATGTTCGCCGCGCACCGCGGTATGGATAATCTCAGCAATCCCAATCGAAGCGAGATCACCGTCTCCCTGATTGGTAAAGACTACTTTGTCAGGTGAAACCCGCTTCAATCCGGTTGCCATCGCCGGCGCGCGCCCATGAGCCGCTACGGCAAAATCACACTCCAGATAGTTATAGGCAAAGACCGCGCACCCAACCGGCGCAATCCCTATGGTGTTTTCGCGAATGCCTAACTCATCGATCACTTCAGCGATCAGGCGATGCGCAACGCCATGGGTGCAACCGGGGCAATAGTGAGTATGACAGAGGCTAAGCGTATGCGGACGCTCGTAAACAAGCTGTTCAGGAGCTTGGGCGATCATCGTTGATCCCCTTTCGTACAAAAATGAGGTTTATAGCCAAGTTCGATCCAGCACGGTAAAACACCCAGTAAGCCCAGGCTTACCTGGATGTCCATTTCTGCGCCATGCTTACACACATTGCGCCATCTCGCGATCGAGATCGGTGATAACCGCCAGAATCTCTTCGGGAAGCGGCACAACCCCGCCCATCCGTCCATAGAAATGCACCGGCGCCTGACCTGCAACGGCCAGCCGCACATCATCAACCATCTGGCCCGCATTCATCTCGACCACGAGCAAAGCGCGCGCCTGATCGGCAAGCTGGGACAAACGCAAAGATGGGAAGGGGAAGAGCGTGAGCGGGCGTAATAGTCCTGCTTTGACGTCTTGTTCGCGCGCTGCCTTAACGGCGTTCTGTGCGATACGCCCGGCTGTGCCAAAACCAACGACAATAATATCCGCGTCGTCGAGCAGCAGATCAACCGTGCGGACCTCATGCGTTCGGATTGCGTCAATCTTCGCTTGAAGGCGTTTATTAATCTGTTCGAGCGCTTCGGGCTGCAACGCGAAGGATGTGATCAGTCGTTTTTCACGACCGGCTGCGCCATCAAGCGACCACGTTGTCGGGCGCGATTGAAGCGTTTGCATCGGCGGCAACACCGCC
>JAKSDJ010000408.1 GCA_022360155.1 Chloroflexales bacterium
GATGGCCCATATGGCATTACGTGCGTCGGTTGGATCATAGGCGTTCTTGCTGTGCTGGATCGTCTCCCCGATGTAGCCATATTCCTCGTTAATAACCGGTATTCCCTGACCATTATTGCGCAGGATAGAGTCGTTCGCCCAACGGTCGGCATAGGGAGTATATCCGCTACGAACGCCATATTGAATGCTCGCATGAACCGGCCAATTACTGTCGAAGAATGCGAATCGCCCGCCGTCCTTCCCGCCCGTCTTGTTATGGATCGATACTGGCCGTAGCGTTCCTGCTGGCCGTAGCGTTCCTGCTGGCCGTAGCGTTCCTGCAGGAGCGCGCAGAAACGGATCTTCGGCGTCCACGATGCTGCCAATCTGATCCCAGTAACTTGTGCTCTTATCGGTGTATTCCCATTCATTGGTCAAGCACCAAGTAACATTGGGAAATGCGGCAAAGCGTGCCATGGCGTAACGTAGGACACGCTCGTCCTGAGCCTGTGTGCCAAATGCGAGCGGTGTGTCGGTGAAGAGGATAACGTCGGCAATCATGTCGGTGTCATGAAGTTCCTCGATAACCGTGTCGAGTGCTTGCCAGTGCGCGAGATCGAGGCGATCATGATCCTTGTTGATAAATGGTTGGGAGACCGGGTAGGTCTTCTGCGCATCGCCCCATGTATGCACGAGGAACCGTACTTTGTTTATCCCGTGCTCCTTGCTCTTCGTAAGCGCGGCTTTCCAATCGCCTCCGGCACGGACGTTGTTGACAATCTCATAGTAAGTCTGGCCAAGCGGAAAGAACCGCTCACCATTGTCGAATTGGAAACTCTGGGTAAAGTCCTGCGCACGGCGCAGAAATCCGTGCGCATCTGCGGGATCGACTATGAGGGTCGCTTGCTGCGTGAGTCCTGCGTCGTCGCGGTTGTTGTTGATGTCGATCGTCCACGTACCGGATTCCATCGGCGTGAAACGGATCTTCCAGGTGCGCTCGCCATCCCAGAAACCGCGTACGGTGGTTGTTGTTCCGCTTGGGTTGGTGAAACGCGCTGTGACATCAACGTCAGTGTATGCATTGACCGCGCTGTAGTTTTGACTACTGGTCAGCGAGATCTCGGTGATTTGCCCCTGCGTTCCGGTATAAGTCGGTCCGCCTGGCAGAGGTGTTGGGGTTGGGGTTGGGTCAGGTGTGGGTTGGGAATGCTGGAGTATCAGCGGAATATGGACATAAGACAAATTTGCCCCCTCTTCAACCCCGCCATCGCGGAGAAATTCAGATGATCCAACGCTGTTATCGGTCTGTGCAGGAGCAACTCCGGGAAGTATCAATCCACAGGCGAACATGATACTGCTGATGATGGCGATTGTCCGTCGACGGATAGGTCGTTGTGAGTTGATCATTGGACTCCTCTAGTATAACGTAGGTGTGTCGGCGTCCTCTACGGCATCGCGTGTTGGTGATGTTCGTCGCATCGACTGCAGGAATGTGGTCATATCGGTCGCTGCATTCCTGATGTCTATCGCGGATGTTCAGGCGCTTTTGGCGTGATTCGTCGCCCTCTTCGTGATCAGCGTGAATTCCACTTATTGGCGCTTTATTACTGACGGGTTAGCTTGTCTCCTTCACATCTTGTAGCCGTGTGTTTTACCGCTTTGCTGTCTCCTGTCCGCGATTCTGGAGCGTTCAAGAAGCATTGTGTCTCAATTGTCTTACAAAAAGATCATCAACACTGCCGTTAAAAGATATTTAATATGAACGTGTTAATCTCCAAATTTACCTGAAGCTTTCAGACCGGTCAGCGCTCTAAATCATATCGCGCGTTGGCGATAGGCTCAGGGCGCTACACAATGCGGTATCACCGCGGGCGAGGAAGCATTATCAGGTTGCAGGACCAATCGTGCGGAGACTGGCTGCAGTCGGTGGATCTGACCGGGCGGCGTGTCGGTCATTGAGAAACCATATGCGTCACGCATAGAGTTAGAATACTATGGCTGCCGCGATCCTGCTTTGCATCTCGCCAGCGACCCGGTCGCCCTAGTGCTGATTAGCTACGGTCAAAACCGGTTATAATCGGGGGCTATATCAGTTTTCATGTCATCCCCACCCGCCCTTGTCTCCGCAATGCACAGTGTACGCTGCATGCACCGCGCAGTGAGCCTCTCGCGGCAGCGAGCGCAGTCGAACATGTTTCTGGACGATCCGGGCGAATTGGTGTTGGAGGGGAGAGAAACGTCGGGCATCGGTTGGTTCGCTCACCGGAGAAACGTTCGGCATAGTGTGTATTGAGCGCTTCGCCGGTTTCGCAAAGCCCGCTCATACCTGCTGTCAGAACGGATTTTGGCTGCTCCAAGTATAGCAAGGAGGTTGGTTAAAAATCTATAGAACAGCGGGATCGTATCCACGCTGTCAGGGTTTCAGCTTTCAGCCCTCAGCGCTCAGAACCCGTCTGGGATGTGGAGTACGGCAGCCATGCTGCCGCGTGCAAGCATGGCTTGCGCACTCCATGATCCGACGCGTCCGTCACACCTCTCCGCAAGAGAGCGCCAGCGCGGCTACAAGCCGCGCCTACTGAAATTTAACAATCAACCGCGGCAGTCTACGTAGTGTCGCCTTTAGGCGGTTTGACGGCAGCACAGCCGCCTGAAGGCGGCACGACGAGCGCCCTTCCCCTTACCGATTTTGATGATTTTGATCTTCAAAACTCATCAGAGCACGCTTCAACGCCGCCCTTGAGTTGGTTATCCTGAAACCGCGTCGAACGTGCCAACACGCCAACGTCGTAACGTGCTCCCTGCCAACCGGCAATAGCACACTGATGTCGCCGGTGAACGCTGATCAACGCAGATCGAACGTTCCAACCGGATAAAGTTCCAACCGGATAACGTATCAACGTCCCAAAGCCGCCATCGCCATCCGCTGTGCCAGGTGTGGGCAGGCGAGGAAATGGATGTGGACATAAGAGGCAAGGATATTGGCCTGATGCACGCCTTCCGGTCGCGCCTCGGGCCGGAGCGCGTCGGGCAGACAAGTGTAGAGCCAGGGCAACGCCACCGGGCGATCCTCCCAGACCGAGTAGTGGAACTCGTGGCCGCGCACCGTCTCACCCGCCTGCCAGAGCCAGTTGTCGGTCTGCGCCTCCACCACGCGGTAGCCCAGCGTCAGCCGCGCGGTCATCACCGAGCGACCGGGGAGCAGTCCGACCATCGGATACGCTGCGCCTGTCGCATCGAGCAGCGCCTCGGTCAGATACATCAGCCCGCCGCACTCGGCGTAGATCGGCAGGCCGTCCGCCGCAGCGGCGCGGATCGCTGCGTGGAGCGAACGGTTCGCGCTCAACTGTGCAGCGTACAGCTCGGGGAAGCCGCCACAGAGGTAGAGCGCGCCCGTGCCCTTTGGCAGCGCCGGGTCGCGCAGGGGGCTGAAGAACGCGATCTCGGCCCCGGCGGCGCGCAACAGGTCGAGGTTGTCCTCGTAGAGGAAGCTGAAAGCCTCGTCGCGAGCCAC
>JAKSDJ010000378.1 GCA_022360155.1 Chloroflexales bacterium
TAAAGCTAGTGTCAGAACTGCTCGAGCGCATGGAGCGAGTAAATGTGTCAACGCCTGATTTGTGGGGCAGTTATATCAAATGGGGAGCAAAAGACGTGATTGCAACCATTTATCAATATGACAAACGGAAATAAGAGCTTTGAAGGACGTGGGCTAACGTTCCGCATGCAGGCGACAGGCTTCGCCTCGCTGTGCTCGGCTCGCCTGCGCCTGATGCGGAACGTTAGCCGGCTCTCGCGTGCAGCAGAATTTCCCACAATCTAATCAAATATATTTAAGGAGACCCGAATGTACACTTCAAGAAAATCTTTAGTTTCCCTCGTTGTAATTTGTGTCGTTATGTTAGTATCACTTGCTTGTGGCAGTAGTGATTCAGTCAGCCCAACAGCGCCCGCGGCAACGCAGCAAAATCAAGAGCAAACGTCTGCGAATACGCCCGAGCCAACTAATACACCTCAGCCTACGCCCATTCCTCCTACTCCTACGCCTCAACCTATTGGATTGAGTCGGAGTAATCCTTTTCCAAGTTCTGAAGTTGTTACCGCGCCTAATTGGGATGTTCAAGTACTTGAAAGTGTGAGAGGAGATGCAGCCTGGCAGTCTATTCAGACCGCTAACCAATTCAACGAACCTGCACCGGAAGGAATGGAGTATTTACTGGTTAAACTACACGTCAAATGTACTTACGATGACAGTGAGGAACACTCTATTGGTGGCAGTGATTTCAAAGTTACGGGAGATCGCTTTATACAATACTCTGGGGCGGCTGCGGTAGAACCTGACCCACAACTTGACGCCCGTCTTTTTAAGGATGGAGAAACTGAAGGGTGGGCTGCATTCTTTGTTGGGCAAGGAGAAGGCAACCTGATACTGATTTTTGATGAACTACTCAGTTTTGACGAAGACCGGCGCCGTTTTATTGCTCTGGATGAAGGCGCATCTATTGCTATTCCTTCAGAACTATCAAAAATTGAGCCGACAGATTTGGGCAAAGATCGTGACGCTCCCGTCCCCGTTGGAGAGACAGTCATTATCGAAGATTGGAAAGTCAATTTACTGGAAGTAATGCGTGGGGAAGAAGTCTGGACAATGGTTCAGGAAGCCAATCAGTTTAATGAGCCACCAGATGAGGGAATGGAGTACATCGCAGTGAAGGTATACGTTCAGTACATCGAGACTAAAGATAGCCCTGCACAGATAGATGGTTCCTATTTCAAAACAACTGGCAGTGCAAATGTATTATATGATTTGCCATCAGTGGTAGACCCAGAACCAGCATTGGATGCTACACTCTTCCCCGGCGGAGAAGTTGAAGGATGGGTGATACTCCAAGCAGCACAAGAGGAAACAGACATCATTGCAATATTTGAGCCTTTGTTCTCTTCCTCAAGTGCAAACAAGCGTTTTATTTCATTAGAACCATAACTAATCTATAAGACGCGGGCTAACATCCATTGCAGCCGACGCCGCTTCGCGGCTGGCAGGCGGCGTCGGTTGCACGTTACCAGGTGTCTTCTCTCGAAGTTGTCACGTTGCACACGCGGCGCGGCTGAATGTGGTCGTTATATGGTATCCGCATTTGCGAAGAATTGCTCAAACCACAAAAAGGAAAGGTCTAAATGAAAGACTCGTGGTTCGGAGACTCATACGATATCGTTAAGCGCTACTTCATCAGTGAGCTGAAGGCAATCGGCTACCATGTGGTGTTCGATCCGAGTTTTATGACTGAGATGAACGATGCGGAACAGTTTTATCGTTTCGTGGGTGCGTCCGATCTACACGAAGGCAAAACAGGAAAAACTGCCATAGTTCTCGATCCAGACACAGGCATTGGAAAAAAACGGAGAAAGACAACGCACGTATCAGTGGCTTGTATCGTTGAGAAAACAGATAAGTACAATATCGTCCCGACGTTTGATCAATCGTTCAGCTGGAGTACATCCAACCAAAAACAAATGGAACGAAAACTAACAGAGATAAGAAAACGTGGGCGGTACGGATTCTACTACAATTCCCATGCGTCATTTCTACTGTTTGTTTTTATGCGTTCCTGGACGGTGAACCGTTCGTTGCTTTCGGCGTCTTATTCCACCCTCCGGTCAAGCCGGAGGGCATGCGTAACCTTGAAACGCTCCTGGAACTAGATGGCCGCCTGCTGTTCCAGCCATGTTAAAATCGCGTGGTTTGTTTCTTCCGGCTTTTCTTGCTGGATCCAATGACCGCAGTCCAGATTGACCACTTCCACATTGGGCACGAACTCTGTTAGTTTTTCAGACTTCTGCACCAGATCCCGGTCGCCATAGATCATGAGTGTAGGCTGTTGGATGATTGGGTTCACGTCCGCCAATAAATGCCAGTTGCGGTCAAGGTTTCTGTACCAATTTATACTGCCCGTGAACCCGGTTGATTCGAAGGCGGAGACGAAAACGGCGAGCTCGCTGTCGCTCATTATGGGCTCACCCAGTGGTGTTTCTGCTCTGGCAAGATTGATCATCGCCATACCTGGCTGAGGCTCTTGTGGGGGCTCGTTCTTCCGGTATAAGTTGCGAAGGAACTGGAATGTGTTTTCTTCCAACACGGCGTCTGCGACACCCGGCTGTCGATTGAAGTGCACAAAATAATAGTCACCGCCAAGCATATCTTCCATGAA
>JAKSDJ010000115.1 GCA_022360155.1 Chloroflexales bacterium
GGCTGCCAGAACACGCCCCACCACCCGCGCCTCGCCTTGGAGATAGGTCGTCAACACCAGCGCATTGAACCCGGCAGCGCGGGCCGCCTCCAATGCCGCCGCTGCCGCCTGTGGATTGCTGCCGACGAGCAGGTTGCTGACCTTTGCAAAGACTGGATCGCCTTCTTTGGGCGTTTCCGGCGTCGCACCGCGCAGGCCGGCCTGGATCTGGGCCATCACCGCCGCCGGAACCTGAGCATCGAGATGATAGCGCTGCAATATCGCATACGCATCGGCGAACGTTGTACTGTCTGGGACCGTGGGGCCGGACGCAATCACATCCAGCGGGCTCCCCACCACATCGGAGAGGATCAACGTCGCGACCGTGGCTGGTGCAGCCAAGCGCGCCAGACCGCCGCCCTTGACCAGATCCAGGTGCTTCCGCAGGCAGTTCATCTCATTGATTGTCGCACCACAGGCCAGGAGTGCAGCCGTAAACGCCTGCATGTCATCGAGGCTGATCCCTTGAGCAGGCAAGGTCAGCAAGGCCGACCCACCGCCGGAGATCAGAATGAGGACGAGATCGCGCTCGGTCGCGCCCTCCAGCAGAGTCGCAATCCGGCGGGTCGCCGCGACACCGCGCTCGTCGGGCAGCGGATGGCGGGCAGCACATATATCTAGCCGTGAGTGAGCAGACGACGAGGCGGCGAGATGTCCAGCCGGTTCCGCGTTGCCCTCCTCATCTTTGACGATAACCACGCCTTCAGCCAGCCGATCGCCCAAAACATCGGCGACAGCTCGCGCCATTGGAGCGCCAGCCTTGCCAGCGCCAAGCAGCAAGATCCGTTCGTAGCGGGGAAGATCATATGTCTCGAAGCCCACGACAAGCGTGTCGCCCTCACGCTGCAGGTAACGGCGAACTGCCGCCGCCGGTTCGACCGCCTGTAGCGCCGCAGCCAGGATATGCCTCACGTGTCCGCCCCACGAGGCCTCGCGGAGCGTCTTTGTGGAGAAATGCTGCTCACTCATCATTTCGAGTCGCTTTCAGTCTCTATGTACCTGCATGTATTGCCGAACAAAGATCAGGGGTACGCCACATTTACACATTGAACAGGAAATGGCAGACATCGCCATCCTGAACAATATATTGCTTGCCTTCGAGCCGTACAGTGCCAATTTTCTTCGCTTCGCTCATGCCGCCAGCCGCCGCCAGATCGTTGTAGGCGACAATCTCGGCCCGAATGAAGCCGCGCTGGATATCGGTATGAATAGCGCCGGCAGCTTCGACTGCGGGCGTATTGCGGCGAACCGTCCAGGCGCGGACCTCATCCGGCCCAGTCGTAAGAAAACTGATCAGCCCCAGCAATTCATACGAGAGCTGAATCACCCGGTCACGAGCCGGCGCGCTAATGCCCAGGTCATCCATAAAGACTTGCGCATCGGCATCATCGAGCTGCGCCAGTTCTGCTTCGATCTTGCCACAGAGCGATGCCACCGCACTCTGGCGATACGGATAGTCGAGCGTAGGCGGCGCATTCAACTGATCTTCACCAATATTCAGCACCAGCAGCATTGGTTTGGCGGTGAGGAACTGATAGCCGCGGATCATCCGCTCTTCTTCATCGCTCAGTTCGAGATTGCGAATGGGGGTGTCGGCTTCGAGCGTTGCTTGGAGCCGCACCAGCAAATCGCGTTCGGCTATGCGCAGTTCTTTCTCCCGGGCGGACATTTTGCCAATTTCGGCATTGAGCCTGGTCAAACGACGCTCGATAATCGCCAAGTCCGAGAACGCCAATTCGAGATCCACGATATTGACATCACGCCGAACATCCACCGAGTCTTCCGGATGCGGCACAGCAGGGTCATCGAACGCACGCACCACATGGAGCAACGCATCAGCCGTGCTGATATAGTTGAGCAACGCCGCCGGCAACCCGCCTGACTGCCGAGCATCGCCACTGAGCCCGGCAACGTCAACATATTGGACATCAGCCGGTATGGTTCGGCGCGGGTGAAACATCTGGGTCAGCACCGCTAGGCGTTCGTCCGGCACCTTGACCGTCGCCAGGTTAGGTTCCATCTGGCCGGATGAATAAGCGGCTGTTTCGATAGTACCACAGGTGAGAGCGTTAAAAACGGTTGTTTTTCCACTGTTGGATAGTCCAATTATCGCAATGCGCATCGTTATATTCCAGTAAGGAGCAAGAATCGCTCGCAATTTGCGGCCACAGCCTGGAGCCAGCCTAATCGGTGGCACAGTGTTCCAGAAGCAATGGTTGCGGACCTGTACCGCTTATTGTGCGGCAGTATAGCGCGAGTGGACGTGCTGTGCAACTGGAGCCCCGTCCGCTCAGGGAACAGACAAGCGCTGCGTGACGGTTCAATGAGGCAGGACAAGCGCACAACATGTTCAAGCACGAAAAATGTTAAATTTCTTGACCTCTTTTTCCCTTACAATGTCGTTGACAGTTCGCTATAATGCAATAGCAGTCGTAATGTGGTTGGAGCGGCCACGAAGTAATTCGCTCAACAAAATCCAAGGAAATTGCGTTCACCGACCGTAACCTTTTGCACCATCGCCGCGTTCGTATACATGAAGGACATACGATCAAAGCGATGCGCAAGACGACTCGGGAGTGAGCGCCGTATGATATGTCCTCACATGCGGACCTACAAGAACTTGTAGAACGCGCACAAGCGAGCGATGTAGGCGCCATTAGTGAAATTTATGGTCGCTTCGCTGGCGTTATTTTACGTTACCTCTTTTTACGGGTATACGAACAGGAACTCGCACAGGATTTGACCCAAGAAGTTTTTATCAAAGTCATTCAAGGGATCGTCAAATTCGAATATCGAGACGAAAAATCCTTTTTGGGCTGGCTGTATACTATCGCTGGCAACGTCCTGAGTAGTTACCAACGTCGTCGCAGATTTCTATCCACTCCACTCGACAGCCAGGAAGAACTTGTCGACTCGCGCAGTCAAGACGATGTTCGGTCAATCTGTGACCGAATTGCTTTGCAACAAGCTCTTGAACAGCTTACCGATGATCAGCAACAGGTTCTGGCGTTGCGCTTCTTTGCCGATATGTCTAACAGCGAGATCGCAAACACGCTGAACCGAACCGAGGGCGCAATTAAGTCGCTCCAGCATCGCGCGTTGCAAAGCCTCCAACGAATTATGTCGCGCGAAAATGATGATCGATCGTTGCCTAGATCGCCAACCCAACATCATGCGCAAACGCAAGATGCGCTTGCGCAATTGAACGGCGATCTGAAGCAGCGCGAAGTGAGCGACGACGGAGTTCTGCGGTCTGGAGACGTCCAACGTTTCGAGTCGCGGATAGGAGACTAAAGGGTGCAACCAAACCTCGCACAAGCCCTCGATGACGCATTGGCACGGTTGCAAGCCGGAGCAAGCATCGAAGAGTGCCTTGCGGACTGCCCGCCAACCGTTGCACAGGAACTGGCGCCGCTGTTACAGGTAGCGAACACGTTGTGTCACCATGCGGCCGCTACCTGCCCGACGCCGAGCACCGAGGAATGGTTGATTCAAGGTCGCCGCGACATCGAAACGTTGGCTGCGCAGATGCTGCCCCGACGCTCCCTTTCCCCGGTCCGCTCAACAGGCAAGAGGCGCGGGTCGGTGCAACTCCCTTTCTTTCCGTATCTGCGCATTCCCCAGCTTGCCCTGGCTATGGCGGCAATTTTCTTACTTTGCTTCTCAACACTCTTTGTGGTTGATAATACGTCATCCGATAGTATCCCTGGTGATGCGCTCTACTCCTGGAAGCGAACCCGCGAAAATCTTCAGATCGCTATAACCCCCGATCCCGATTGGCGTAGCGATCTCTACCTGCAATATGCTCAGCGCCGGCTTGACGAATTTCATGCACTCTTGTCCCAACCTACAACCACTGAGCCACACCAAGTCAAGCAGACTCTGGATCTATTGCTTGCTCAAGCGAATGCTGCTCTCGCCGAGGCGGATAAGGCGGGTAATACTGAAGAGGTACACCCGCAAGTAAGCGAGCTAATTGAAACTACAAGTGATACCATTGACACGACGCTCGACCAGGCGCCAACCCAGGATGCTCTGCCGCAAAGTGAGACGCAAGAGACATTGGAAGTAGCCAAAGTGGTTGTCGAAGATTTCGAAGAGGTTCTTCAAACCCGCCAGTCGCCATCTAACAGACCAGAGCGGACGACAGCCCCAGCAGAAACGCGAGCGCCAACGTCGGTCGCGGGCAGAACAACGTCAACCAAAACACCTGTTCGTGCTACGCCGCAAACCCAACCACGTTCAACGGTTGCCTTGCCAGGTGTGACCACTGAGCCTGGTAACAATGTTACTGCAACCGCAATCATCGTACCCAACCCGTCGCCGACGCCATTGGGAGACAACCCGACGCGACCAGAGCCAACGCGAACTCCTATACGTGGCGCAACACCAATACCATCAAGAACATTACCGCCAACAGCAACATCGGCGCCGCCGCCGACCGCGACGCAGATCATCCAAACTGAAACACCAATAGCGCCGCTGCCGACCCATACGCCAACGCCAACACCGACCCATACGCCAACGCCAACACCGACCCATACGTCAACGCCAACGCCGACCCATACGCCAACGCCAACACCGACCCATACGCCAACGCCAACCAACACCGCAACACC
>JAKSDJ010000200.1 GCA_022360155.1 Chloroflexales bacterium
ATGCCCGAACTTTATTATATGTCTGGAGTTTCTTCACAATGGCTATTGGCGTAATGTTGCCGCAAAGAGGTGTATTTGGCGCAATAGAGTCAATGGCAATACCAGGGGGTAGGTCATCCTTCACTTCGATCAAGCGGACAATCAGCATTTCTGCCAAGTCACTTGTTGCAAATACGCTCTGCGGTCCTAGTTCCCGCCAGAATGTTGCCTGAATATCAGGATGCAAACTCCAACGTTCAAAAGCTACTTCCGTGCTGAGAACTACATAGTGTCGTTTGGCACTTTCCTGAAGATGTAACAGATCATCGATTTTAAAAACCTGCGGTGTTACCTTGGTCAACAAGAAGATTGTTGTGTCGCTAGTCTTCTGTATTTCCGAGATAACTTTCTGACTGCTTGCTGGAAGAACAAACTCTTTGGTGTAAACGGAATTTTGTCCATTGCTATTTGCTTGAGCCAAACGCTTATTACTGAAATACCATGCCACATGACGTGCTAGTTCAGTCTTATCGACGCCCCCTGCACCGCCAAGCACAAGGATATGCTGTCGCTCAAGGATAGCGATAAATACATCAATGTTACGTGGTTGCGGGAATCTGTAGGGTTTATATTGCTGTAGATCCGGCTCGACAAAGGCTCCATCTGTTTGGATGAAATTCTTGATCTCACTGGCCGCCTTCAGATTGATTTCTCCAACACTACTGACCTGATTAGGCAAGGGGTTCATGGTCTGCTCCAAACTTCAATTGATGCGGGCGCATGCTAAAGAAGCTGCTCAGAAAACTCCAAAAAACACCGCTAGTGTCTGTATCGGGGATTGAGTTATCATCGAAGTAGGGTGTCCAATGCTTCAAAGGTGCGATCTGTTTTGAGAAATACGGTCTAGACTCCTTTCCTAGATCATCCTGCTCTGTATTGGCTAGTTGCCTTTGCTAATAACCACGATTGCGCATACTCCTCCTTCATGTACGTTGCGGCAAAGCCATCAAAATAGGTTTGCCATTCATTTGTAACTATATGCCCTCCGCAAAGGAACAAAACGAGGTAGTATATCGAAAATACTCAGGGCGCACATGAGGCTTGAGATAGAGATCACGGCCCAAAAGCAGGGGTCGAATACTATACAAGCAACTATGCCAACAGGCAAAAGCTTCGTCGTTTCACCATGGCCTGTCGAGCGCCGAACGCAGCCGCAAGACTAGGTCATTCGTAGGTCGCGCACCTGCGAGTTCGTCGCCACGACGCCTTGACTGCTGTGATCCCAGGGCGTTCCATCGTAATTCGTGACGGTCCCGCCAGCTTGGGCGGCTATCAACGCGCCTGCCGCATGGCCTTCCATCGCGGAACCGCAGTCGATAAACGCATCGATGCGTCCGCGCGCCAGGTTGCACAGGTTGAGCGCTGGCGCCAGTGCGCCCAGGCCCTTCCGGCTGCTCCCGAATGCATGGGGCCACTCTTGGTAGTAGCGCGTGATATTGTCGTAATTGGCGCTGAAGCCGAACACAACCAGCGCTTCGCTGACCCGCTGCGTCGCGGAGGCCTGAATGCGGCTTCCGTTAAGAAAGGCGTGCGCCGTATCGCCGTATCGTGGTGCGCGTAGAACAGTTCCGCGCTCACCGGATTATACACAAAGGCCTGCATCACCTGCCCGCCCGCTTCCCGCGCCACAGAGATCCCAAAATGGGGAATGCCGAACAAGAAATTGGCGGTTCCGTCGAGGGGATCGACGATCCAGCGCTCTGCGCGATCTCTATCCCGACTCCTCGGCATAGATGCCGCAGTCGGGATAGAGATCGCGCAGAGCCTCGATGAGAAACCGTTCGATCGACGTGTCCGCAGCCGCTACCAGATGACCACGGTCCTTATCCTCGCCACGTACACCCGCTTGGTACAGCGCACGAAGCTGGGCGCCGGCGTCCAGCAACACATCAACGAGACGGCGGTCGCGCTCGGCGGAGAGCAGGCGCTTGATGTGGGCTGTTCATTCCGGTCTCCTGGGTATGTTATATCAAATCTCGATAGAGCGTGCGCATGTCATGCTAAGCAAAGCATCGCTGACTGGCCGCTGCAGAGACCCTTCGCGTGCGCTCAGAGTGACATGATGCACCGTATCAAATCAAATTTGGTATTATTCCCTCTCTTTAAGCGTAAACCGAATCGCGTCTATGATTTCCTGATATTCCTGCTCAGGTAACGCCAATCTATTGACAACAAATTCGTTCCGTTGCGCCCACCCTTCCCAAATCGGTTGCTCCCAACGCCGATCATGTTTGTATCGTGGAATAATATGCCAATGAATGTGTGGGCTACTATTGCCAAGACTTTCATAGTTCATGTGAGCCGGGTTCAGGGCGAAACGGATGGCTTGGGCAGCTCGCCGCAGGTCTTTCATCAATACATTGTATTCATCTTCAGTGAGCTGCTCAATACCTGTGGCATGATAGGGGTCAAAGATCAGAAGGCAGTAGCCGCGGAAGCGTTGATCAGCAAAAAGGTAGAGCGTAGAAATGGCTAACTGCGCAATCTCTCTGCGGTATTCGTTGTTTTGTTCGCGCGGTTGGCAGAGGGAGCAACCTTCGCCTTGTACGAATTCGTCCCATGTTGATTGTTGATTCTTCAAACTGCCGCCTCTCCTGTCATACTTTCATAAACTCGATCAAGCTCATAGCCTGCGCTTCAGCCGCTGCCGAGGCATGCTATCGATCTCGCGCGCCGCAGGTGCTCAATATGTTGGGTGTTCCGCGAACGAGCGTGAGTCTCGTAAGTGGTAGTGCTGCGCGGCATGGCTATATACACACGCACTTCACGCCTCCATAGCAATTCTTTGCATTGTAGCCGTCTTATGCTTCCCTGCCATCTTCCGTATAAATGGTACGCTGCTCGTGGAGCGCCTGCCACGCGAGGGTGAGGCGGCGACCCAAACGAGCATCGGGGAGCGGAACCGCCTCTGCTAAGGGACGAAACTGATAAGAGCGTAACTCGTTCAGTGGCAATACGATCTGTGCAATATGTTGCTGCTGGAGATAGCCGCCGAAGAAGATGTAGTGCATATTTTCACTCTTCTGTGGTTCTGCTGAACGGTATTCGATGCATAAGAGCCGTCCGATCGTGAGATACCCTAGCTCCTCTTTGATTTCTCGCGTGCAGCCAGCGCGCGGCGACTCATCTGCTTCAATAATGCCGCCAAGAATCAGCCACTTGACTCGATAGACGGTTTGGACGATCAGCACCTGATTCCTCGGGTCGAGCAACAACGCACCAGCAGCCATTCGCTTTTTCGGGAGTTGCGCATAATAAGAATGCTCGTGCATGCCCATGACTACACATTCCCATCTATCAGTTCAAGGTTCCAACGCCCCGTACGTATCACAGCGGTGCGGCGTGAGGTGGTTGAACACCTTATGCTCCAATCACCGCAGCAGTCGCGCTACATCGGACAGCATTGAAAACACGATAAGCTTGCGCGCTACAGACGGTCGGTCACACACGTTTGTTAGTTTATAGATTTCATGGGTAGGGCAGGAGAGTGAGACCAGCGATAAATCGATAATCGCGTTGATTTTTAGTAGCGAGCGGCTTGCTCATAGCTAACGCCGTTGCGGCGATCAGTCCATCAGCAATGAGCAAGCCGTGACTCAAACGGTATTATTGCAGCAGCGCAATAGCGCGATCAGTGATGACTTCGTTCAGCTTGGCAAGCTGATAGCGGCCCACAAAGCGCTCCACTTTCCGCTGTTCTGTAACAGTTCCATATATGTGATGCTGCTGATCGCCACGATCGCCCAAAGTTCGAGATTCTGTACATACGTAATCGCCTCTGGAATGCTGCGGACAACCTCGATGAGGATGTCGGTATCAACAAGCCCATCAGCCACGACGACGATCCCGCTCGCGGGCGCGTGGCGGCAGCACCCGCGCGCTACTACCGGTCAGATCGTCACGATCAGCCCACATTCCAATGATAGGCAAGTGCCCAGGTCTTTGGTATTACTGCAGAAACATCGATACTGACGCACGTAATCAGCGACAATGACGTAGATTGGCCGACAGAATAAACAAGCCAAAGTTACTAGTCTGGCACTGTAGCGTAAAATACGATGAAACTTCGTTTACTCCGCAGTTAGTGCATCCGTATGCCTCGAAAATAGGTGTATTGGCGGAAAATTCGGCTTTCTGAAGGCAAATACTGGGAGCTAATATTTATACCCTCTGCTGTAATACTTTAAGTTTGACAGAGTGTGGAAAGCGTGCTGTCTAGTATCTAGCACGCTCGTTCGCTAATAGAATTGGAACCTGTAAGTTGACAAAATATACAAGACGCAGTATTTATAGAGAAATCAGTCAAAGGTCGTACAATGAACTTCTGCTGCAAGGCTTCAGTAAAAGGTTTCATTGCTGTGACGAACAGGGAATTAGTCCGACCTTTAACTGCGATGTCTATACGTAGTATTTTTGTTCGAAAGTCGAGATAAATATAGTGGAACCTAATAACATTTTGCTGCTTATACAAACTATAAACTTAGCACTCCTGCTTACACATATCGTACTTATCGTACTCGCTTTTAGACGTATGCGATTATATGAGCTCACAGAGCTACAACGCCTAATATGGTCACTTCTCATTCTATTTATACCATTGTTTGGCGCCATATCATTTCTGTTTACGCATCCAAAACTCAAAAATGATATTGCTAGAAGTTGATGTGTCCATCAACACAGCTAGAACCTTACTAGTTGTCACTTTGAAAGTAAATTTAGGAAGGTTCAATGAGTTTTAAGAAGGTTTTTGCCTTGGTTATGCTACTGCTTCTCGTGCTGATGCCTACAAGCGATGTATATGCTATGGACAGAGGTGGCAAGCGAGGATACGACGAGATTATAGCCAAGTATGGCTTAAAGATAGCTATGGGAACCCCTCAAGGTGTTAGCCCAATCAAGGTGAATAGTCCCGAGGAATTGGAGGCGGTGCTACAGCAATTTAGCATTAAGCAGTTGGATACTCATACTGATATTATTGAGTCTCCTGAACAACCGCCTGTTCCCGATGCTACGACAATGGCGGAAAATGCGACGACTTATGGGACTGTAACACGATCGTGTTCAGCTAGTACCGGTACTGCAACATTCAATACATGGGCTGACATTAGAGTAGGTTATTCTGGATCGTTTAGGTGGATTGACTCGGTACTAAACACACGGACGGGTCTAACAGGCATAACCTATGGTCTGTCTATGTCCGATTCTTATAGCTATTCCTATAATCAAAGCTCATCTTCAGTGTCGGTGAAGGGCGATGCAATTATCAACGCATACATTCTTCTCAATACGGGCATGACAACAGTGTACTCAACTTCGGTTAGTTGCTCATTCACCTACTCTGTTTACTGAAACTAAGTAGGCGGCAAACTGTGATTACAAAGGCGAGGATCTGCGCATTTAGGCCCTCGCCCTTATGATATAACAGAAAGATCCCCAACCCTATCTTCTGCGACACAAATGGTCTAACTACGTAACATAGGTTTTTTCATCCTCAAAACCGACTTGCACGGCATGCGAATGGATATTAGACAGCGACCTCGGTGACGTTTGGCAACACATGTGGCCCACCTTTCGCATGGTTTACCACACCTATCCAGTTCCTGGTCGTCCCGTGGTTCGGTTACCAATGCCGACGACAACCGGTTATGCGTGACCATAACAGTAGTGATGACAGGCACGCCTTTGTATCGGACAGAGACATCACAGCGACTCCGATAGGCAATACATAACTATAAACAGACGAACGATCACCACCCCATCTCCTTGGCACAATACAGCCATACATCCGACCAACGCCGCACCGACCGGATGTCCGCCAGACCTCTATCCTTTTCTATCCCACCTCTGGCAGGATATCAATCACCACGCTGCGTCGTCGCGATCTGCGTCATCTGCGTGGCCAGCCGCAGCAACTCCTCCCTCAATTCCGGCGGGTTATGGATGACGAACGGCAGATCGAGCGCCATCAGGTAGCGGGCCGTGTAGTCGAGGTCATCGGCATCGCACCGGAACAGAACGCCGCTGGGCGTTTCGGTCAGCGAGCCATAGGCGGCGGGGATCTTCTGCTGCACCGTGTACAACGTGGCCTGGAACTCGACTTCGATCCGCCAATTCGCGGCGCGCATCAGTTGGCCGCATACATACGCCTCGCAGTCGAAGGACTCGTCGCGCACGAAGGTATCCGTGCGGATCTGCGTCTGTTGCAGGCGATCCAGGCGAAACAGCCGGTAATCTTGCCGCAAGCAGCAGTAGCCAGCCAGATACCAACGCCCCCACCACCCGGCAATCCCATACGGCTCGACCGTGCGCTGGGTGATTGCATCGTGATACGAACGGTAAGCGATGTCGACCCGCCGCCGCTGCTGGATCGCATCGCTCAGGTCGATCAGCAGGGCGGCGTCCGGTCGCGCTGCTTGCGCGTGCGGCGAGAGCATCAGGTGGGTGGTGACAGCGTTCAGTCGTTCGCGGGCGCGCTCGGGCAGCACCCGCGCGACTTTCGCCAGCGCGCCCTCGATTGCCACCGACGACATGCCGATTTCGAGCCAGGCGGCTCCCAACAAGCCAAGCGCAATCACGGTGGCTTCCTCTTCAGTGAACAGCAGCGGCGGCAACTTAAAGCTCGGGCGCAAGCGATAGCCGCCGCCCGGCCCGTAGGTCGCCTCGACCGGCATCCCCATATCTTGCAGCATCTGAATATAGCGGCGCACGCTACGTGGCTCGACTTCGAGGCGGCGGGCTAGCTCCGCGCCGCTAAGCAACGGGTGCGCCTGGAGTAATTCCAGGATGGTCAGCAGGCGTGTGGTTGGGTGATACATCGATGTTCTCCCCAATCGGACAAGCGTCATAAAATGTAGGACCGATTATAACCGCGACTCCTGCTAGAGTACAAGAGACAGGAGGAACGCAAGCGACGAAAGGAACACCCATGTTGCGCGGACTTACCACCATCAGTTTTTGGGCCGATGATCTCGCAGCGGCAAAACGGTGGTACAGCGATTTGTTAGGTATCGAGCCATACTTTGAACGACCAGACTCTGCAAACCCAGCATACATAGAATTTCGCCTCGGCGACTACCAGCACGAGTTGGGCCTTATCGACCGCACATATGCGCCGAAAAATGCCGCCGCCGCTCCCGGTGGCGCCGTTGTGTACTGGCACGTCGACGATGTGGCGGCAACGCTTGAGAAGCTCATGGCGATGGGGGCGAAAGAATACCAACCACTCATGCACCGTGAAGCCGGCTTCATCACGGCTGCCGTGGTCGATCCCTTTGGGAACACCCTGGACGTTATGTACAACCCACACTACCTGGAGGTGCTGAGTTCAAGCAAAAAAGTGTCAGAAAGCGCTTAGAGAAAAGAAATGAGCGATGAGCTGTCGACTGGTCACTAACCTCCAATCTCTAAGCTCTACCAAGGAGAAACCTATGCGACTCGATCATGTCAACCTGACTGTCCGCAATGTCCTGGAAGCCGGCGCATTCTTGAAGAAACATTTTGGGTATACCGATGCATTCGAGGACAACAATGAAGGAATGGCCGTGCTTATGGATGCATATGGCATGCACATCAATTTGATGAAAGGCAAACAAGCAACGTATCCGAAGATGTTTCACATTGGTTTTGCGCTGGAAACCGAGGCTGAGGTCAATGCTGTTTACGAACGCCTGACGAACGAAGGAATGGAAATAAAGCCGCCCACCCATGGCTGGGGCTCTTGGACATTTCATTTCATTTGCCCCGGTGGAGACTTCGCTATTGAGGTAGCCTGCGCAAGTCAGTGAAAGGACTTATGCGATACAAGTTGCGCTCCGGCTGGATGCGACAACCTAGCCTGGACGCTGCTCCAGCCGGTTGAGTTTATGTCCAACGCGCTTGACTGGGCCGCGTCGATTCGCACCGAGGGCGGCGTTCAGCCACCGGTTGAGCGCGATGATCCACGAGGCCAACATCGGCGCTGTGGCAGCGCGGGTACTGATCGAGGATGGTCACGCCGGCAAGACCTACACGCTGACCGGTCCCGAGGTGTTGACGCCACACGACATGGTACGCACCATTGGCGCCGCCATCGGGCGCGCCATCCAGCTGATTGAACTTACGGAAGCGCAAGCGCGCGAACAGTGGCGGGCCGAGGGCTACCCCGACGATGCGATTGAGTTCTTCGTCGCAGTGCATGGCAATACGCCACCCGCAGGCTATACGGTCGTCCCGACTGTGAGGCAGGTGACCGCCCGCCCGCCGCGCACCTTCGCCCAGCGGGCGGCTGAGCATGTCGAGGATTTCTGCTCATGAACCTCGATCTTGCGCACCGACGGCTCCACAATCAGCGGCTGACCAAAACCGACACGCAGCAGCCGGATGAGGTCGTGGCGTGGTTGGGCGCAGTCCAGGTGCAGGAATACGCGCACGCCAAATGGGCGCTGGGGCTGCGAGCAGCGTGGTCGTCCGCGCTAATGGCCGGTTTCACCCGCGCCTGTCAATCCCAGTACGAACATTGCCAACGCCACCGACCATCGTTGGTCCATTTCGCCAAAACGCGTGTTCATTGCGTCGGGTGTAACTCTTTGTTCGGCCCTTCGTCTTCGTCACTCTCATCCATAAAAGAAACTTTTTCATAGATATCTTCAAGCGTCAATGTACACCCGATCGTTCGTAGCTCAAGCATTTGTTCCTCACGATGGTATTCTCTTAATAACCATTGATCTTCATCTTGTCGAATATAATGCTCGACATGAAGCATATCTTGTGCAATCACGATATATTCCTGTAAACTTTCAACTGAACTTTTGCAAAAATCGCGCAGTTGCATTCGCTTGAACAGGTGTACGTGCATTCAACGGACTGATTTATGGCTTTCTCGTGCGGTTTCATTGCTTGGCGGTCGGTTTCCGAGACGCCTTCAATGGCCGGGGATTTGCCGCATTACAAAGCCGTCAGTCAAAATTTGCAAAAGTTCAGTTTCAATGGTCCGATAATGTTGAAACTTTAGACCTCGATCATAATCTCGTGTACTTGGTGAAAGTACTTCAATGATAACCGTGGGATTTAATCCGGTGTTATGGCGATCCTGGTCAAAGCGAAGCTTTCCGCAAATAACAGAAATATCAGGATAAGTATACAAGCCTGTTCGTTCGACTTTCATACGCAGATTGCTGGGATAGACAGTACACGACTTGCCGCGTAATTGACTATACAATGAGCCAATCACATTGGCCACAATGATATTGTGACGAGGGCTTGCGCCTGTCATAGCATAAACCCTCCCACAATAGTATTCATGTTTAATCCCTGTCGATTCTTCGAGAGCGAAATAGTCTTCGAGAGCGAAATAGTCACGTGGCTGAGCAACCATCACATCCCTCCTGCGTTGAAGCAATTCGATAAGCGATTAAGGGTTCCAACGTTCCGCGTCAGCCGCTTTGCTCCACGTCGTTTGCGGAGCAAAGTCGGCTGGACGCGGGGGATAGGCGGCTTTTACGATAAGATTAAGGAAATCATTTCCTTAATCTTCTAAATATCCCGCTGTTTGATACGACGGTGAACAGTAAACACATAATTGCGTAGTTTTGCCGTCTCTAAATTTAACGAATTGTAATTCGTCAAGGGGAAGAATACCATCTGGACGTGGTCAAACTGCCGCTGGCCAAGCGTGGTTTCGTGCTGCTGACGCGCCGCTGGGTGATGGAACGCCGTTGTGGCGGGCTGGCGCGCTTCCGGCGGCGGGCCCGCGCCGATGAACG
>JAKSDJ010000786.1 GCA_022360155.1 Chloroflexales bacterium
CGCTGCCACGGCAAGAAAAGGATTCTTGGAGGGCGGCAAGACCTCCAAGCTTCCCTACCGACTGATGACCGCGTAAGTCCTGTTATTTGAAAAGTATTGGGCGTAGAGGCTTTCTGTAAGGGTTGTGTTGGCAGGATGTGGAGTCTCCGGCGCTCTCTGGTCGGGAATAGCGTTCGTTGTGCCTGGGTGTTCGCAAGCCTTTGATAAATTCTTGACAAAATCCCTAACCCTGTTTATACTTCATTGGCCCGACCAATTACAAAAACACATAGCTATGGATGCCACGTTCGAGCAGCTTAAGGAGTTGCTTGTACAAATACAACCCGACGCTAATGGCGTTGCGCGGGCGCCAACCGAACGCGAGTTGGCGAAAGCGCTGGATGTTCAGCGCTCGACGCTACGCGAGCGACTCGCCTCACTGGAGGTGCTTGGCCTTATTCGTCGTACGCAGGGGAGTGGGACGTATCTGGCCCTGCCGGACTCGGGTTTTGTTCGTTTGTACTTTGAAATGGCGCTCAAGTTAGGCTACTTTAACATTGAGCAGCTTCAGCAGGCGCGCGAGATGCTTGAACACGAAGTTGCGCGCGTAGCCGCCTGTAGTGCAACGCCGGACGATCTTGCCGCGTTGCAGGCTGCACTCGATCGCATGCTGACGACCCAGAGCGTCGCAGAAGGGGACGAGGCCGACTATCAGTTTCACCTGAGCCTTATGCAGGCCACGCACAACCCGGTGATTACGCTGATTATGGAGGGGCTTGCGTCGGTGCTCTACCAGGTGTTGCAGCAGCGTCGCCAGTTGATTCGTACGATTCCCGGCGCCGCTGAGCGTACGAATGCCACCCACATCCTGATCGTGCAAGCAATCTTTGATCACGATCCGGAGCAAGCGGTTCGGGCGATGGAGAATCACTTTGCAGTATGGAATGAAGAGTCGACCAGAGAAGGAGTGAATGGGCTATGACACTCACCCTGCAAGATCTTGAATTGCTTAGGGCGAAGGCGCTTTTGGTTCGAACTGAGACGGTTCGGCTCACTGAGATTGCCGGCAGCGGTCACTATGGTTCGGCCTTTTCGATTGCCGAAATACTGGCAGTGCTGTATTACAAGCTACTCCGCCTACGCCCTGGCGATCCCAAGTGGATTGATCGTGACCGTTTCTTGCTCGGCAAGGGGCACGCGGCGATTGGTCTGTATCCGCTCTTGGCCGACCTTGGCTATTTCGATAAGAATGTGCTCGATACGTATACCCGGCTGGGCAGCCCCTTGGGCGATCACCCGGACCTCCGTAAGGTAGCGGGGGTTGACTTTTCCTCTGGTTCGATTGGACATAATCTTTCGGTCTCGGTTGGTATGGCGCTTGGCTTGCGTCTCAGTGGGTCGCCGGCGCGGGTGGTGTGCCTGATGGGTGACGGCGAACAGGCCGAAGGGCAGGTATGGGAGGCTGTTGCGTCAGCGGCGCACTTCAAGCTTGGCAACCTGGTCGGAATTGTCGACCGCAACCATGTTGGTTCCGATGGACCGACCAGGGAAATCATGAGTATGGAGCCGCTCGGTGAGAAATGGCGTGCGTTTGGCTGGGAGGTGCTGCATCTTGCCGATGGCCACGACCTGCCGCTGGTATTCAAGACGCTCGATACTGCGCTGAATGGCGGACACGCCAAGCCGGTTGTGGTTCTGGCTGATACGGTTGCCGGAAAAGGTGTCGGATTTATGGAAGGAACCTGGCAGTGGCATCTGGGATACCTGGGGCCGCGCGATTATGCAAAGGTAATGGCTGAGTTGACTGCAGAGGTGGTGTAATGCCGACGATTGACCTGGAAACAACGGTAGACTCCGACTTTGATCCACAGACGTGGGACATGGTTGGCAGCCTCCAGCTCTCGACGCAACTGAACTCTGGCGATGTGCTAGCTGATCTTGCTGATACGCGTTCGGATATCTGCGTGCTTACTGCTGATTTGGGTCGCCCAACCAAAGTTTATAGCTTCAGACAACGTCATCCTGACCGCTATTTTAACTTTGGCATTGCTGAGCGGAACATGATCTCGGCAGCCGCCGGGCTGGCTGCTGTTGGCATGAAGCCCTATGTGTCCGGTTATGCCTGTTTCTTGGCGCTGATCGCCACCGAAAATATTCGCACCGATATTGGCTATACCAATTTGCCAGTGCGGATGCTTGGCACAAACTCGGGCATCGCAATGGGCTTTTATGGCACGTCGCACCACGCTACCGAGGATATAGGCATGTTGCGCTCGATTGCTAACCTGACGATCCTTGCACCGGTTGATGCGCTCTCGCTCCAACAGGCCATCGAGAAGACGATCGATCATCCTGGCCCAGTCTATATACGCTTGGGTCGCGGCCGCGGCGATGCGGTCTACAGCGGACCTATTCCCGATTGGCGGATTGGCGGTTCGATGCAGCGGCGCGATGGCACTGATGCGACTATTTTTGCGACCGGCATTTGCGTTGAGACGGCTACACAGGCGGCTGAACTGCTGGCCTCAGAAGGCATTCAAGTGCGCGTTCTGGACATGTATTCGCTGAAGCCGTTGGACCAAGAGGCGGTCGTACGCGCTGCACAGGAGACGAAGCGGCTTTTCACAGCCGAGGAGCACAATGTTATCGGTGGATTGGGTGCAGCGGTGAGCGAGGTGCTGGCGGAAATTGGCGCTGCTGCTCGTTTGACCCGGATTGGCCTGCCCGATGTCTATTCGATCCTGGGCCCGCCGACGCATCTGTATCATCACTACGGCCTGGATGCTGAAGGAATCGCTAACACAATCCGTCAAAATCTAGCGTAAGCGCAAAGAGTTGTTAGCATTCAGCGGCCTGGTTCAGTATTTGGCGCTCACCGCGCATGAAGATAGCCGATAGCTGATCATGCGCCTGCGGCACACCAGAGCGCATGAAAATAAGCG
>JAKSDJ010000999.1 GCA_022360155.1 Chloroflexales bacterium
CTCGCGCCACGGCAATTGAACCACAACGATAGTTCCCTTGCTTTGCGCGCTGTGGACTGTCACGCGCCCACCGTGTTGTTCAACAAGCTGCTTGCTGAGATAGAGCCCTAGCCCAGCGCCTTGCGCTTTGCGGGAACGGAACGGTTCGAAGAGATCTTGGAGTTGCCCAGCATTCATGCCAATACCCGTATCGCGGATATAAATCTGGCAGACACGATCGGCAGCAAGCCAACGACTGATGGCATAAATAGCGCCGCCTTCCGGCACAGCCTCCTGAGCATTTAAGATGAGGTTCAGAAACACTTGACGTAGCGCATCCGGCTACCCATAGATGAGTGGGAGCGACTCATCGAGATCGAGTCACAAATAAACATTATGGCGCGCAAACTGGCGGATCGTAAACTGTTGCACCTGTCGTAAGGTCTCATTCAGATCAACGCTTTGCCACAACATCTGGGGCGGACGATAGAGGTTTCGCAAGTTATCCAGCGTGCGAGCCATACGTTCCAATGTAAAGATGTTCAGCAACGACCACGTATTGGCGGAAAACAATGCGTCACTCTGACGAGCGTGAATAAGCACGAACACCCCAATTGCCGTACCATTGTGAATAAGCGGCAATGCAACAAATGTATACGTTTCTCCTGCACACGAGATGCTATCAGTTACAATCTCTGCTGTCGACCAAGCTTTCTGTGCTGTCGATGCCACACATTCTCCTAACTTCGAATATACTGGCAGATCCTTGGGCGAAGCAATAGCTGCCAGATCTGGCATCGTGTCGCTGTTAGCAAGCAAAAGCAAACCACATTCGGCGTCAAAAATCGTTTGGCTGTACTCGTGCAACATCATTGTGAGATCATCATACGAACGCTCAGCAGTAAGAAACTGACTCATTGACAGGAGCGCAAGAGCTTGTTCACGTCGCTAACATTCATCGAGGTAGCGCCGTGCCGCGCTCAGAGAAATGCTGGCCTGAGCGGCAACACCTTCCATCAAAACCAGATCATGACTAGTAAAATAATTCGGCGTGCGGTGATGAACCATCAAGACGCCGATGGCCGTACGTTCTTGCCGGATGGGAACAATCACAACACTACCCGTATGAAGCCCCTCTTGCATCATCTTGGCCCAACGCTTATCGCGTGTAATGTCAGACGACACAAAACTTCGGCCTGATCGCAAGGCCCAGCCTGCCAATCCACGAGATAGGATGGTTTGGGCCTGCGACTCAGTAATAGGGTGAAGCTGATTGCCTTGCATGCTGTATCCCAACTCCAATCCGCCATCCGGTCCAACTAAAAAGAGACTTTTATTGTCTTACCTTACTGTTACATGTATGAACTACAACTCGTGCCGCATGTGTGTATCTATTTGTTCACGGGTTGGAACAGCGTCGACTCCAAAACCCTCTACTGATCGGGCTGCAACTTTAGCCGCGAAATGCGCCGCTTGCACCGCATTACCTGTTTCGTAAAGCGACACAAGCATTGCTGCTGCAAAAACATCACCGGCCCCAGTCGGGTCGACTTCGGTAGCGGGAGCGGCAGGTATATCCTGCGAAACTCCCTCACGATAAAGTGTCAGGCCATTTACGCCTCTGGTCAAGGCGACCAGGCGGCAGTCCTGTGCATAGTTGACAACAAGCGACTCATCACCGCCGACATCCTCAATACTCAACACTAACAGATTAATGCGTTGTAACAGAGCAGAATCCGGTTGCCATCGTATACGCTGGATAGCTGAGGGAAGGCGTCGGTTCCAACGACGCATCCAGCCTTGGGGAGTAACACCGATAAGGGCATTGGGAAAAGCGTTTACGATGTCGAGCTGGCATTCATGCAAGATTGGCCCCAAATGGACGACTGACGCTGTACGCCATGCCTGGGGGAGATAATCAAGATCGAGGGGCGTGGCAATTGTATGGACTATCTGCTCGCGCGTGCCATTATGGTAGCGGTTTTCAAATGTTGAGGTTACTGGCGAAGAGAGACAATTGACAGCAAACGGCATAGTATCCGGGCAATTGTCAGCGGCGGTAAACACTGCAGAGCGAAACCCAAGACGATGGGCTGTCGTCGCCGCATAGAGCACTGTTCCGCCAGAGGCTGTTTGCTGTGATGGAAGCAGATCACGGGTGATATGACCAATGACCAAATAGTCAGGAGGCACTATGGTAAGATCCAGAGAAACCCGTGTTAGGATTTACTGGGATATATCACAACCTTACGGTTTTCACCTTCCCCCATACTCTCGGTATAGACACGCGAATCATCGCGCAGTGCCAAATGCACAATCCGCCGTTCATAGGCCGCCATTGGCTCTAGCGTGATTGATCGACCCGTTTGGCGTACCCGTTCAGCCATACGGCGGGCAAGTCCTTCGAGAGACTCCTGACGGCGCTGGCGATAATTGCCAACATCAACGACGAGTTGAGGCCAGCGCTGAACCCTCCGGCTGACCAGCAGGTTGAGTAAGAATTGTAATGAGCGAAGTGTTTCACCGCGCCGACCAATAAGTAGGCCCATCGCTTCCTCGTCAGCGCCCTCAACGTGAAGTGTAATTGTCTCTTCGGGTTCACCCCGTTGGCCGGGCACCTGTGACGTCACAACAGTGACATAAGCATGGATATCCATGCGTTCGAGCAGCGCTTCTAAGAAGCTCCGCGCTAATCCTGCAACATCGCCGGTATACTTCGGTACAGACGCAGTGGCGACTAGGCTTTCCTCTTCATCAACAACAGTAACACGCACTAGAGCTTCCTCTTCGCCCTCGCCCGACTCCAGCACCGCGATAGCCACCTCGTCGCGGTCTTTGCCAAGCTGAGCCAGAGCTAGTTCGACAGCCTCAGCGACAGTGCGCGCGCTTATCTCGATGCTTTTCATAGTAATCCTCTATTCTGGTGATTTTCAACAACGAGCTATTGTTCTCGCTGATTTGGGGTCAGAATTTGCCAAAGTTTCTTAACATCAAGCTGTAGTTTGATCGCTAGCGACGACGGCGTTGCCGACGTGGATTCTGCTGTGGTCGCCCTTGACGCCGTACCTGTTCAATCGCCTGTTCAACAGCATCATCACTAGGAGTTGTTTGATCACCAGTAGATTCCTGCTCGACAAGAGGGCGTAAAACATCCCAAAAATTAGAACGCTGTGCTTCTGCAGCAGGTGAACGCGTATCATCCTGACTGGAACCAACAACTGATACAGAGCCTGACGGCGTTGCGGCTGCAAGCGTCGAAGTTGGACGTTTGTCAGGAGGAAGGAATTTAAGGTGATTTGCCAGCGAGCCCCAACCTGAAATAAAGTACTGCTGTACAACTCCAACCACACTACTCATGACCCAGTAGAGAACGGCGCCCGCCGGAAAAGTAAAAGCGATATACCCGAAAACGAGCGGCATAAACATCATTGCCTGCATCATCGCCTTTTGCTGTGGATCTTGCACACGTGGCGTCGCCATCAACTGCTGGAGAAATTGAAAGACGATGGACAAGATCGGCAACACGAGGTAGATGGGACCAGCGAAACCATCCGCCCCCCAGGTCGCCTTTCCCAAATCTATTAAACCAAGGAATGGAGATGTAAAGAGCGCATTGACTGACGGATCTTCCAAAGCTTGCTTTACAGTATTACTGAGAAACTGTTGCTGGTCAGGAACCATCAAGTGCAGCACTGCCTGGTAAACCCCAAAGAAGATGGGTAATTGGAGCAATAAAGGGAGACAGCTTCCTGCCGGGTTAATCTTATACTCGCGATAAAGCTTGAGTGTTTCTTCCTGGAGCTTCCGCTGGTCCTTCCCATGCTTGCGCTGCAACTCTTTGATCATTGGTTGCAACTCTTGCATGCGCCGACTCGAACGGATAGAAGTGAGCGTCAAGGGAAGAATGACAAGACGGGCAACAATGGTAAAGAAAATGATACCTAGGCCAGCGCTGCCAGCCAGGACAGAAAATTCCAAGAGAACCCATTCAAGGAAACCGACGAATGATGACCAAATTCCACCCATAGAATAAGCCCCAATTATTGTATTGATTGCGCATGCCAATACGAAATACAATGAGGATGCAGCTGCGCAAAACACATGTGATGTTATGATTCAGCCACTATACTTGGTTGTTGAGCAGTTGTCCCTATCGATTCTTGCCAAAGACCAGCCCGTCGAAGCAAATGCTCAATGGTTGATTGAAGTACAGTAAACGGCACTTCAGCAACGTCGACAGTACGTACAATAAAAACAAGATCCACACCAACAACGATATGATCAAAAACGAGGCGAACCGCCTCGCGGATGCGCCGGCGAGCCCGATTCCGCTGTACTGCCTTACCAACTCGCTTGGAGACAACAATTCCGCAACGTGTGTGCTTGCGCCGGTTCGTTGCAACATTTAGCAGGAGCAAGTGATGATGAAATGTACGACCCTCGCGCCGTACACGTTGGAATTGGTCAGGGCGGCGCAGACGATTGGCCCGTTTCACAGTCCATTTCGTTTATAGTAGCAGCGGCGGGGAGGAGAAGCACTGCTCCGTCCTACCCAACAAACAACTTAAGGCAGCCATCTAACAACCTAGCGATGCCCGCGCCGAACGGCGCGTCTTTCATCGCTCACCGTCAGCTTCCAACGACCCTTCTGACGTCGTCGTCGTAAAACTGCACGACCATCTTTTGTACTCATACGCACCAGAAAGCCATGTTTACGGCGGCGCGGAATACGCTTTGGCTGCCAGGTTCGTTTTGGCATCGATATAACTCCTCAATTAACAGGCGAAGTATAAGGTTTTGTTACTTTTCGTTCAAGTATAGTCTTGATCTCAGACAAAGCTTTTTGATACGTTACAAACGACATTGCTTCTCAATCCTAAGCAAACATACAGTACCCATACGCTCAACCGTACAGTCCTGCGCCGTAAGGTGAAGCTTTGTCCTCGAAACTCAGAACAAACGTGACAAGGCGAACGTCGTTTCAGCAGAAAATTGCAAAGACTCGTGGCATTATACCTTTCTCACCTCTTCGGTGTCAAATAGAAATACCAGCCAGCAGCACACAATGAAGCATAGGCGCCAAAAACAAGCTTATCTCGACACCTATGCTACATGCTGCAAAAGCTATTGCTGACTGATGGTCGGATATAGCACGAGTTGTCGTTAGCAGTTACTCGTCTTGCCCGACTTGTTGCAAAGTACGACGAATTGCATCACGCTGCCGACGAGTATAACGGCTATCATCGTCTTCGTCGTCTTCGTCGTCTTCACGGCGACGACGGTCCTTATCACGACGCTGGCTCGTTACTCCGCCGAACTTACTCAACAGATCCTCAAGAGTTGCATCACCTTCGAACTCCGCATCGTTTTCGTCTGTTGTGGAGTAAGTTTCGAAGTTGGGCTGTTGACTCGCTGAAGACGAACTTCGCCCTCCGCGCCCCCCGCCACGACGCCGCTCTTCGCGCCGGCCTTCATCACGGCGCTCCTCATCACGAGCAGCAGTGACAGCAGCAAAACGCGGCGCGGCTGCCGGACCTGTTCGCGGCACAACATTCGTACTTGGAGTTATCGGTTCAACTTCCTCAGGCGGACGTTCTTCTAAACGCATTGTCAAACTGATTCGCTTGCTCTGTGGATCAACCTCTAGCACGCGAACGTTGATTTTATCGCCAACCTTGACGATATCTTCAACCTTGCCAACACGCCCATCGGAGAGTTCCGAGATATGCACCAAGCCATCGCGCCCAACGCCAATATCGACAAAGGCGCCAAATGTTGCCAAACCGCTAACTGTACCTTCCAAGATCTGCCCAATCTCAAGCTGTTGCAGCTTCTGTGTACGTTGGGCTCGGCGTAGACTCAAACTAATGCGGTTTCCTTCCGGATCTGCTTCGAGCAGCTTAAAAGTATAGCTCTCACCGACTTGCACCGCATCTTCCGGCTTCTCAACCCGACCCTCTGCCAACTCAGAAATATGAACCAAACCGTCCTTGCCAACACCAATATCCGCAAAGGCGCCAAACGTAGCCAGGCCAGTAATAGTTCCCTCAACCAAGTCACCAACCTTGAGGTTAGACAGAACATCTGTATTCACCTCGGCACGTTTGGGGCGCACCCGGCTACGCTCACGCTGGGACCGCATCGTCAGGCTGATCCGCCGAGCTTCAGGGTCGATACTCTTAATACGTACTGCTACCACATCGCCGATCTGGACTATATCCGACGGTGAGTCGATTCTTGTATCGCTCATTTCGGAGATATGGACCAGTCCATCTCGCCCAACGCCAAGATCCACAAAGATTCCATACAGGGCGATGGAAGTCACCTTCCCCTCAAGCTCCATGCCTGCCTCAAGATCTTTGAGGCGGCGGGGACGACCACCTTCCTCATCATCTTCAACTGGAGTAAAGCTTGCGCCTGTCGCTTCGGCATCTTCCGCTATCGGCGGCTCAACTGGCGTCACTACTGCGGCTGCTTCCGGACTGACTGCTTCGACTTCATCCGTAACTGCCATAACGGCTTCACTTGTCTCTGAGGATGCGGGTTGAGCAGGCAGCGGGCTGCTCCTATCCGCTATTTCATCCTGAGCAATGCTTGACTCCTCCGCTGGCAGTGGACTAACCATCTCAGATGTTTCTTTAGTAGCCAACTCCTTAGCGACCGGAGTTTCAGTTTGAGCCTCTGGGTCAGCCTGAGCAGCAGACTCTGGCGCTGTTCCCGCTGGCTCTGTCACAGCTGGAGTCGGCGAGGTATCGGCTGCATTGAGCAGGTCGTCAAGCAGTTCTTCCTCTGCGGCTCGCTCACTGCGTTCCTGGTCGGTCATCACCAAACTTCCCTCCTAAAACTACTTGATAAGCAACTATTGCATGTATCCTAGGCTGGCTTTTACCGTACAAGCCATATTGCACTGTATTGGAGCCAGCTATAACGCGAGTAATCACATACTGCACCGAAGACAACTATATGCGCATCTGCATGCGTACGGTCTGAGCAAGACCCCCTTCGCTGAGTTCTTCCAGACGAAAGTATTGGCCTTTCAAGTAATCGGCAAGTTTTCGCGCCAGACCACGTTCAAAGTTGGGATGTTCGGTATCGATCACGATTGCCCGAATATCGCGCATTGCAATGAACTCAGCAATTTTATAAGCCTCAAGTTGCGGGGGGACATTCCCCATCGAGACATTGGCCTGACCATCGGTGAGCAAAACGAGTAATGGCAGCACTTCCGGGTCTTGACGACGCGCCCGTTCGAGCATTTCATAACCAGTTAACAAGCCACGCGCAAGAGGCGTTTTACCACCCGTTGGCATCGTTTGCAAACGTTTCTGAGCAAGTTCAACGCTGCTCGTCAGGGGAAGCAGCACGCTAGCATAATCCCGCTGAAAACTCACCAACCCAACCCGATCACGGCGTTGGTAGGCATCACGCAGCAGGGAAAGGACGGCCGCCTTCGTCGAGCGCATTCGCTCTTCCGCTGCCATGCTCCAACTTGCATCCACAATAAAACATACAGCATTGCGTGTTCGCCGCACTCGCACTTTCTGCCGCAGGTCGCTCCGGCGCAAAATGAGTTTAGGCCTACGCCGAGCATTCAACATTGTGTCCGGAGAGCCAGTATAGTTCGCTGTCATAGTTGCCTGTTCATCGAATGAAGGCAACCTTTCCATATCACGACGGCGTTTCTGGTAGGGCGCAGCTTCTCGCAAAGTTGCATCTATCGCAAGATCGGTCACGCGCCGCAAACGTTTGCTTCTTACATATCGACCCTGTTTACGGTCTGTGCGGGTTCGACTGCGACGACCCGGAGCCCGACGCTGCTGCCGATCACGGTGACTTTCGAGTCGATGGGTCCGAAAGAGATGGTTGGCATCATAAGCAGTTCCGCCGGTCGTCTGCTCCCCTTTGCTCGGTTGGCTCTCTCCAGCCATACCAACTGACACATCACTACGCCCGTTGTTCCCAGAGGATTCTTGCTCAAACTGAGATTGATCCTCTATAGCATCAGGCTTTTTTTTTACAACTTCTTGATCTTGGGCGACATTGACTTCCTGATTGACGGATCGCCCACTGCGCTCTAATGCATCGCTAAGACGCGCTTCATCAACTTTAATATCGGTAAAAGGTTGACGGCGCATCCGATGGGGCAACGCCAACTCTGCTGCAAGACGAATATCGGCAGCCAGCAAAGTTGTGCGCCCCGACCATGCAGCGTGGGTCCGCGCGGTTTCAAGAATTGTCAAATCAGCACGATGCCCATCGACGCCAAGTTCAAGCGCCAAACCTGCCACGGTAGTCATATCGACCTGATCAATCCGCACCTCGGGCAGCAATTCACGCGCCGTAACAATCCGCTCGGCCAACTCTCGCTCGACGTCTTGCCATTGAACGACAAACTGGTCAGGATCGACTTCATAAGCCATACGCCGCTCGATCACAGCAACTCGGCTCGCAACATCGGTCAATCCAACAATTTCAACAGCGAGACCAAACCGATCAAGAAGCTGCGGGCGCAACTCACCTTCTTCAGGATTCATGGTGCCAACCAAAATGAACCGTGCCGGATGCGATACGCTGACACCTTCCCGCTCAACCGTATTTACGCCCATCGCTGCTGCATCAAGCAAGAGATCAACCAGGTGATCATCAAGCAGATTTACTTCATCAACGTAAAGCAGACCGCGATTGACCAATGCGAGCAATCCTGGTTCAAAACGACGCTGCCCTTCGGTAATCGCATGTTCTAGATCGAGTGAGCCAACAACTCGGTCTTCAGAAGCTGACACAGGAAGATCAACCAAACGAATAGGGCGAGTTTGGGTTGGGAGCGCCTCGCCAGGAACCGATTGGGTTGTACACACCTGGCACAACCCGGCTGGTTGGTCAAAAAAGCAGCTGTAGGGGCAATGCGCCACAACAGTAATAGATGGCAAAAGCCGCGCTAATCCTCTGACTGCTGTTGATTTAGCGGTACCCTTCTCACCACGGATAAGGACGCCGCCAATACGTGGATTAATAGCGTTCAGAATAAGCGCTCGTTTGAGGCGTTCCTGTCCAACCAGAGCGCTGAACGGATAGACTGGACGAAGCACCGATATGATCCCCGCAACATAAAGCATCCCTAGGCCACTAAAGCCAGAGATACCTGCAACATCGCCTTAAACTGATTCTGGAAAAAAGTGAATGTATCAATATCAGGCAAGGGTTAAGCCTAAACAACCTCGAGGTTTTTTATGGTATTTTGCCCTCAAGCAAGGACATTGTCGCACAAAGGCAGGTAAAAGTCAAATGCTCAAGGCCGATTTTCTTGCTTATCTACGGGGCAATGGTGTATGATGGATTACGTAGGTTGTCTGCTGTAGTGTTGAGATCAGGCTCCATCTTGAACCACTCGCTGACAGAGACATAAGCATACGTACAAGGCGTTTTTGAGCTTTATGCGACATGCTGAAGCGAGGAACTCATGACCCAACTGAATTTGATTGGTCATACATTAGGACATTTTGAAATCCTGGCTGAGTTGGGGCGGGGAGGTATGGCTGTAGTCTACCAGGCTCGCCAAATCAATTTGGACCGGATTGTGGCGATGAAGGTGCTACCGCCAGAGCTAACATATGATGCGAATTATATTGCCCGCTTTCACCAAGAGGCAAAGAACGCGGCCAAACTAGAACACCCGCACATTGTGCCAATATACGAAATTGGCAGTGTTGCAGATAACTATAACCCTGGAACACAACTCCACTTCATTGTGATGAAATTTATTCAAGGGCGCACGCTCAAAGATTTGCTTCACGATGAAGGCGCCCTTCCTATCACCCGTATCGTCACCCTGTTGGAACAAGCCGGCAAGGCGCTTGACTACGCACACCGCTGCAACGTGATTCACCGTGATATTAAGCCATCAAACATTATGGTAACCGATCACGACTGGGTTTATCTGACTGACTTTGGCCTGGCACGCGGTGTTGGTAAAGGATTACGCAGCGATCTCACTGCGGCGGGAACGGTGATAGGAACCCCAGACTACATGTCGCCAGAGCAGGCGCAAGGTTCATCAAGCATCGGCCCGCCAACTGATATCTATGCTGTCGGAGTGGTTCTTTACGAATTGCTGACCGGCAATTTACCTTTTCAGTCTGATACGCCCATGGGAATGTTGGCAGCACGATTGTTGCAAGAGCCTCGCTCGCCACGCGATTTTTGTAGCGACCTGCCGATGGAGGTCGAGAATGTGATCATGCGCTCGCTGGCGCGCAATCCAGAAACACGCTATCCCCATGTTGCGGATTTAGTCGCAGCACTACGCCAGACAGTCGATATGATGATAGCTTCTGCGCCGACTCGCTCTATCCCCACAACACAGGGCACAGCAGGGATGGAGACCATCGTCATCAAGCCCCAAGCAGAGTTTCCAACGTCTTCATCTCCGCCTGTGCTGCCAGCCTCCGACGCTGCTCCGGCAACACCAGAACCGCACCTGGCGCCTCCTTCGCCCGTGTTGCGAAAGACTCCGCCAACCCCGCCGCCCTTACCTACACCATCGGCTTCCAGCGCTGTGCCAGCCAACCAACCGGGTACAGCAGGAATACCGCAAGGACTTCTTGTCGGTGTAGGGTTGGCGACCATGCTCATCGTATTCATGTGTGTCGGGTTGGTTATCTTGACCAACAGAGAAACTTCACCAGCAGTTATCGCAACAACGCTTACTCCTTCAACCCAAGGCACGGAGTTTGACATATTTCTGGAGACCGGTGACCAAGCACTGGCCCAAGAGCAGGGTCTGACTGATGCCATCACAGCATACCAACAAGCCCTGACCTTGCAGCCCAACAGCATGAGCGCGTTATCCAAACTCGCTCTGGCCTACAGTCTCCGCGGCAATTGGAAACGTACCGAAGAACAAGCGCGCGCCCTTATCGATGTAGCTGAAACCAAATCTGATGCAGCTTTTGGCCATGCATTACTGGCCGGGGCGCTGTCCGCGCTTGAATCCAACGACGCAGCGCGTATTGAAGCAGAAAACGCCATCGAAAGCAACCCGCAATTAGCCCTAGCCCAAGGGATGTACGCGAAAGCGCTGGCAAATCTGGCGATTGTGCAGAATGATGTCCAATTGATGGAGCAGGCCTTAGCAGCAGCACAGGATGCTGTTGATAAGCTGGGAGCAGAGTCGCCGCTAGAGCAAGCGCTAGTTTATAGCGCCGTCGGTGATGTGTACCAGACTCATAGTCGTTTGACCAGCGACCAAGACGCGCACGATCAGGCGCACGACGCCTTCAGGCAGGCAATCGAGCTGCAAGAACAGATCGGGCTTTTTCACGCACATTTGGGCTATCTTTATCTACACAACGAAGATTATAAACAAGCGCGCAAAAAGTTCAATGACGCCATTGACCGTGATCCTGATTTTATCCACGCACAAACGGGAATTGGCTGGTCCTACTACCATGAGCGGAACTATGTACCGGCATTAAACGCTTTTGATGCGACTTTAACGATCGACGCCAGCAACCATGAACCGTACTATGGCAAAGGGCGCGTGGCGATGTTGCAACGTCAGTACGATGAAGCAGTAGTGCAATTCACCGAGGCTATTAAGCACAACGCACAAAACGCGACCCTCTACGCATGGCTCGGCGAGGCGCTCTTGTTTCAGGGTTACCACAGCGCCGACGAAGCAACAAAAGCTGAGTTCTACAACAAAGCCAGCGATGCGTACCACACAGCCATAGGCATCAATGATCGCTTGGCGCTAGCTCACACTGGCTTAGGTTGGGTTTTCCAATACCAAGGCAACTATGCTGCCTCAGTCGAAGAGTTCGGAAAGTCGCTCGCAGTTGATCCAGACCAGAACGAAGCGCAAAATGGCCTAGGCTGGAGTCTTTACACCCTGAAACGCTACGCAGAGGCTGAAACCCACTTCAAGCGGGCAATCGAGTTGGACCCAGCCTACGAGAATGCCTTCTATGGGTTAGGTCGTTCGCTTGAGCAACTCGGTCGGCCTAATGAAGCGCGCACAGCGTATGAACAAGCCCTGGAGATCAACCCCGCATTTGAAGATGCACTTAAGGCGCTAGAAGGTCTGAAATGAGTATGGCTAGCCGGCCAAAGCATATTGTCCTGATTGGACCGCCTGGGTCCGGGAAGAGCACGCTCTCCGAGCGATTGATCCAGCGAGCGCCTTTGACTCTGATCGCTACCGGGAAGCGGCTGCGTGACGAGATACGCCAGGGCAGCGCAATTGGTCGCCAGATAGAAGCGCGGCTCGACCAGGGTCATTTCGCGCCAGACTCGTTGATGGACAAGTTGATGCGCGAGTGGCTCACCAACGTTCCGCCCGACTATGGCTTTTTGCTCGATGGATATCCACGCTCACGCAAGCAAGCCTTTGCGCTGGAAGGAATGCTTGCCGATCTCAAGCGCCCGCTCGATCTGGTCATTGCCTTGGAGTTGAATATCAACGAGGCGATTCGGCGTCTGAGCGGGCGGCGTATCTGTGAGGGCGGAGGTGAACCATTTACGTTGCATATTGATGATGTTGCAGCGATGCATCGTTGCTGGGAACGAGGCGGGCGCCTCGTCCAACGCGATGATGATCGAGCAGAGGTGATCGCAGAGCGATTACATGTCTACGTAGAACAAACCCAACCGCTGATCGATTTCTACCAGCATGATGGACGCTTGCGCATGATCGATGCGCAAGGTTCACCCGATGAGGTTGCAGAACGGGTCATGGCCCTGTTGAATGACATGGAACTTGAAATCTAAAACGGTGGAACGTTCGCAGCTTGGAAGATCGCACCACAGCGTATAACCCGAGCGCCTGCTCGTCACGTTTCACCCATCACTTGTTGAAGATATTTTCGTTTCCCATAATGCCGGTTATATCCATGTTTAGGGCTCCATCAAAATGAGGCGTCAGCCGCAGATCAACGGAAATCAACTGCAACATGAACGCAGGTATCTCGCAATCTACGCTTATTTGCGTCCATTTGCGTCATCTTCGTTCTATTGCAGAACTTTGATGCAGCCCTAATCCGTGTTTGACAAACCACATTGCTATGCCTACAATCCTCATGTTTGGATGTGTTAATGAGGAGGAGAGTATCGATGAGTGTAGAACGCGCAGCTGCGTTTGATTTCTTGGGACCGAAAACGCTGATTGGGCCGGAATTGAAGCCGGGAGATGCCGCACCAGATTTTACCCTGGTAGGAGGGAAGGGGGCGCTCGTCAGCAAAAGCGCCTTTACGGGCAAACCAATGCTGATTAGTGTTGTACCCTCGCTGGATACCGGTGTATGCTCAAAGCAGACTGTACGCTTTAACGAATCAGCGCGCGATATGGGCGATAAGGCTCATTTTCTAACTGTCAGCGCTGATCTGCCATTCGCTCAGTCTCGTTGGTGTGGTGCGAACGGAGCCGACAATGTTCAGGCGCTCTCAGACCATCGCGATATGAATTTTGGCAACGCCTACGGCACTCATATCAAAGACTTGCGCATCGAAAGCCGGGCCGTCTTTGTCGTTGACGCCCAAGGCGTTATCCGTTACGCTGAATATGTTCCAGTAGCCGGAGAGGAGCCAAACTATGATGCGGCGCTCGTAGTTCTGCGTGAATTGGCTGGTTGAAGCTAGCGAGAAAGAGACTTGTATCATTTGCCGATACAAGCGAGTCTAGCCTGGCTGAACGTTCTGCATCGGTAAACATACGCCGTGTTGCGTGCAGACAAGACCTTGTTCATATCTACGAACTACGTTCGTTCTTCAGTTGTCTCCTATGATTGTGTCGTGTGGCTCAACCACACGGCACGATTTATTTGGAAGAGTACGCCCATACACAAGGTGCGTGATGGCGAATGAATTAGAAGGCAGGAACAAGCGATGACTTCCGCAAATACACCCAATGTTTCGCTCTTCTCCGTTTTGCAGGAACAAAAGGATGGGACAGTACCAGTTTTTCAAGCATCACAAGGGATGCTCATCGATATTAGCCGTACACTCGAGGATTGCATCCTCGAAGATCGACTCTCTTCAATCATCACAATCGGCATTCAGGATCGCGATTACTGGAGCACGGAGCCGGAGCGCTACGAACAACTTGCCGATATCGCGGCGCAAATCTGCGTCTTTACCGACGATGACACATCTCGGTTGGCCGAGCGCCATACTGTTTTGTCACTCGCCGATGATACAGCACTACGTCAGGAATGGTTCATTGTGATCCTCGGACAGAAGTTTTCGGCTGTGCTCTGTGGGCGAGATAATCAACATAGCATCATACAAAACACCTACGGCAACTTCGAGACCATTCTTTCATTTCAACCAGACATCGTCAAACGCGCTCTAGCAAGCGTTTTACCCATTGTTGAGCATAAACACCCTGACCAAGCCGCCAAACTACGCGAGGCAGCGACTCAGTTTTCTGCTACAGCATCGGACAATCTCTACTTGACGCGAATTATCACCCGGATCATCGGCCACCTCCAGGGGCGATATAAACAGTTGAACGATTTGCTCAGGGAAACCAATTACCTGCGCGAGCAGCAGATGCGCCTCGAAACCGTCGTATCGGAACTGGCTGTGCCTGTCGTACCTTTGCTTGATGGCGTTATCGTGCTGCCTCTCGTCGGAACGATTGACACCCGTCGCGCCCAGCAGGTGATGGAGAGTCTGCTCACCGGCATTGCCGAACAACAAGCCGACGTAGCCATTATTGATATTACCGGTGTTTCCGTGGTAGACACCGCTGTGGCCAACTACGTCATCCAGTCGATTCGGGCTGCGAGCCTGCTCGGCGCCCACGTGATCCTAACCGGTATCGGGGCGCGGATTGCCCAAACCCTGGTCACACTCGGGGTCGATTTTTCGGTTGTCACGACACTCAGCAATCTACGCGATGGGATCGAGAGCGCCATCGCCATGCGAGGGTTGCAACTCGTCCCGATCACCAATCACAAAAAGGAAACAAGCAATGTCACAGCAGGATCTGTGCTCAAAATAGACGAAGGCTAGCCATCGTAAGCTTCCTTTTTCTAACCTGTTTGTATGACCCAAAGAACAACGATATATGATACAATAAGCGCACAAATGTTTGCATGACAGGTGTGCGCCATGACAGTTATCCAGATCGAACCTGATATACAGCAGAAGCTGGCGATTTTGAGTGACGAAGCCGCTGACGAGATGACTGCTGTACCCAACGAAGCGCGTATTCGACAGGGTATTCGGCATCCTACCGGCTTCATCTACAATGCTACCCAGGAAGGGGGCGGCACGACCCGGCTGTTTAAGGTTCTGCAAACCAACGCCTGCCGCTATGCTTGTAAATACTGCTTTACCTCGTGTGCGATCCGACATCAGCGCACTACTTTCAAGCCCAACGAACTGGCGACGACCTTTGTCTCACTTACGCAGGCCAAACGAGTTGATGGTCTCTTTCTCTCCTCCGGCATTGTGCCCGACGCCGATACGACGATGGAGAAGATGCTCGCCACCGTCGAGCAATTGCGGCTACGCGATGGCTACACCGGCTACATCCACCTCAAGCTCATCCCCGGCGCCTCCTATGATCTCATTGCCCGCGCGGTCGAACTAGCCGACCGCGTGAGCCTCAACCTCGAAGCGCCCAATCAGGCCCGCTTGTCGGACCTAGCGCCCGACAAGGAATTTACTGAGAGCATGTGGGGCCGAATGGTCTGGGCTAGCCAATTAATGCGGCAAGCACGCCGAGAAGGCCGTCAGGCGGCCCGCAGCCTGACGACCCAGTTCGTGGTGGGGGCGGTGGGTGAGAGCGACCGGGAATTGCTGGAGACAGTGCAGCGCGCCCATCGCGAATTAGGCCTGTGGCGGGCGTACTTCAGCGTCTTTCACCCGATCGAACGTTCGCCGCTGGCCGACCAACCCGCTGAAGACCCGACTCGGGCCTTGCGCCTCTATCAATCCGACTTCATGCTCCGCGACTACGGCTTCAGCTATGCGGAGTTGCCTTTTGACGAGCAAGGGCTCCTGCCCCGCGACAAAACCCCAAAACAAGCCTGGGCCGAACAGCACCTCTTTGAGCCCATCGAAATCAACCGCGCCCCTCGCCACGCCTTGCTGCGCGTGCCAGGCATCGGCCCGCGTTCCGCCGACAAGATTATCGCCGCGCGCCGCACGGTCCGCCTGCACGACCTGGTGCAACTCCAAGCGCTTGGTGTTACGATTGGCTGGGCCGCGCCCTATGTCCTGCTGGATGGGCGACGCGCACCGGTACAGCTGCGGTTGTGGTAGATCGTCGGGATGGACGTAGATGGCATAACGAGATAGATGAACAACAGCACGAGGACAATTCGCTTGACGGCTGGTGGTGGCTGGTCGGAAGGGGAAACTTTGGAAAGCCCGACGCTACCCAGACGGCGCCTGAGCAACGATTTGCTGCAAGGTTTGCAGGTTGCTCGCTTTGTCAAAGATGGCGCGGATCGGTATATCAAACCCGACCACAACTACACTGGCAATCGTTCCGGAGCGGGCTTTGGTCAAAAGTTGGTAGGCGCTGTCTTGCAACACATACTGCTCGACCGTGTGTAGCGCAGGGTCGAGCAGCCAGTACTCGCGCACTCCATGTGCAGCATAATCTTCGAACTTGAGGCCGCGATCCTTGGCTTCCGTGCTGGGGGACAGCACCTCGACCACCAGATCGGGAGCGGGAAACTGCATCTGCTTGGGTGTGAACTCCACGGCCTTCTCCGTGCCAAAGAAACAGATATCCGGCTCGTAGTCGTTACGCGTGAGGGTGATCAGCATCTTCTCATAGCCGACAAAGCCAAGATTGTGAATCTGGACATACGTTCTCAGCAGTACAAGCAAATTCCCTGATGCGTCGGTATGCTCCAATCTTGCTGGCGACTGCACAACGACCTCCCCGTTGATGAATTCGGCCTTTTCCTGCTCGGTGATCGTGTCATAGAAGCGCTGCCGCCGCGTACGCTCTTCCTCCAGCACAGCCTGGATCTGCTGGTAGTAGAGCGATAGTTGCGGGGAGTGCAACAGTTGTTCGATAAGCGTCGTCATCGCCATCTCCCGTAGATAACCTACGCCTATTGTACCAACCCAGTGCGCGCGGTGCAATAGGCCTGAAAGTCGTCCGAATCTCCTCATATTCATCAATCCAGGCCCAGCTAACCCATCCAGCCAGGGAAATCACAGTCCAGTATCGAACTATTTGACCATGTTATTCAGCACCATCTGGAGATCGGCTGCAGTCCGAAGCGATTGCAGATCAAGGCCCCAATCGACGATCGTTTGCGCCGCTTCTGGCCGGACGCCTATCAAGATTACTGCGGCGCCAAGCAAGCGTGTCACCTGAGCCACCGACAGCAGGCCCTGAGCAACCTGACTATCCGCCACGGGCACACCAGTAATATCGAGCAACAGATAGCGCGCTGACGCACGTTTCAGCTCATGCAACGCTCGCTCCTGAATGTTTGCCAAACGCTCGGTGTCAATCGCGCCGATCAACGGCATCACCAGCGTTTTGTCGGTGAGCGGCAGAACCGGCACACTTAGTTCGCGGATGGTCTGTTGCTGCTGTGCATTCTCGTCCAGCAGGCGAGCCTGCTCATTCGACCGAGCCTCAACCTCGGCAAGCGCGGCCTGGAGATCGGAGGTGCGTTGTTCAACACGTTGCTCTAGATCCTCCAACGTTGAACGAAACTGCGTCGCCATCACATTGAATGCGTGAGCCAACGCGGCAATTTCACGCGGCTCGCTGACCGCAACTTGGGCCTCACGTTCGCCGGCAGCGATCTGGTTCGCCGTATTCATCAGGCTCATAAGGGGTAGGGTTAAGCGCCTTGAGAGATAGACGCCCATCACTGCAGCAAGGATGAGCGCACCTAGAACATCGGTAGCGTATGCTCTTTTTGACAGGATGAACAGGATGAACAGGATTATCGATGGCATTCTGATGCTGAATGTACACAAGCTCATCGTGTCAATCTTGTAATCCTGTCAATACGCTACCGGCGTTCTAGCACAATCCCCATCGCCAAACAGGTATTGCCATTGGCAGCGTAATCAAGCGGCGCCCACGCAAAATGGTCACACTCGAATGATTTTGATAGTTTGGGTAGACATACTATTTTCCTCCTTGTCTCGCGTAGGACCACGTCAACGTTCTGCAATAGCACGTAGATGACGCAAATGGACGCGGATTCGCCGAAGATCTGCAACAAGCGTGCAGATGATCGGACGATCATCTGCGGCTGATGTCCTACTGGTCTAGTTGCGATCATGCTTTTATATTTCATGGTCTCTGCCATCATAACCAACATAGCTATGCCGCTTGCCGCTCTCGCTCAATGTCATAGGCAAAGCCGGCCACGAACGCCAACAGAAAGATGACCAACGACAGGCCGACCATCGCCAAGGTGATGTTAAGAACCCGCTCCATATCCTGCACACTGGGAATATAGCCAAAGATGGCGATGACGAGAGCGGTCAGGATCAGCAGTGCAGCGAGCGTTAGCAGCCACGGCCATACCTTGGCAAACCCGCTACGCAGGCCCGCTGGAAGCACACTTCGCCACCAACATAATGGTTTGCGGATTCGGGTGGCGACCACCCAGGCCGGAATGAAAAATGCAACTTGTCCGATACCCCCGCCTACCAAAAACAGCAAGATAAAGAGCGAGAGAAAAACGATCGGGCCACGCGGCCTATGCACAAACCCCAGCGACCAGACGATGATAGCCAGGCCGACGAGCATCGCCAGGATGCCGGTGACCAGAAAATTGGGAACGATCGTAAACGCGCCCTCACCGCCCTCGCTCCAACGGGTCCACGTGCTGCCCGCCGCGATCGCATTGATGAACATGCCGCCGGTGGGCGTGTTGCCCTGCAAGGTTTCCGCAAAACCATGGGTCATCCCACCGAGTCCGAAGATGACGCCGATGGTTGCGACGTTAATTCTGGTAGCGCGATTCATGGTTTATCTACACTTTCCCCTGCATTAAGGAAGGCGTCCACCGTCTGCGCAAAGAGTGCCGCCTCTTCAATGAAAGGGGCATGTCCGCTCTGCTCAAAGATGATGAGGCGTGCATCCGGAATCTCGCGCAAGAGTTCCTCCGAGCACTGCAGGGGCGCTTCCGGATCGTGTCCGCCGGCGAGTATCAGGGTCGTGGCGCGCACCTCGCCCAGCCGGTTTGCATATGAGAGCCGGTTGTACACGTTTTTTGTCCAGATCGTGCGGATGGGGATGCCCTTCTTGGTATCGTCTGCGTCGATTGCCACTGGTATAAAAAACGTCTTGTCGTAGTAGGTTGCGCGATCCATGAGATTCTGCAACCGCTTGTGGAGGGCCAGATCGCCTCGCCCGGCGTTGAGCCGGACTCCCCACAGAATAATCCGCCAGTAGTCGAGCTCATAGATGCGAAAGGCGCTGCTTGGGAAGCCCCAGCGAACGGCGGCAGGAAAACCGGAGAGGCTGGTGACCAGCACGAGCCGCCGGGTGCGCTCGGGACGCTCGATGGCATATGCAAGGGCGGCGAGCCCGCCCATGCTGTGCCCGACCATATCGACCGGACCCTCGATGCCCAAGCGCGCAAGGGTCTCGTCAGCGCTGCGGATCATCTCGTCTATGTCTCCGACCGGCTCCCGCGTCGATCGGTAGGCGCCGGGAACATCGAAGGTGACGACGGTGCGTCCCATTCCGGCGAGGATTTGCGCCAGCGGCCCCTGCGCCATCGGTTGGGTCGTATGCCCATGGGGATACGGGAAAAGCAGCACCGGCTCACCACTGCCGACGCTGTAGACGGCAAGGCCGTCAACGACCGACGCTGGCTCCACAAAGGGATGTTCTCGACCGTACTCCTCCGCTTCAAAGTTCCGGATGTAGCGTGGCTTGCGGTGGAGTCCGAGCATGAAGCAGAGCGCGGCGCAGACACCGAAAACGGCCAGCGTTGGGTAGATCCACGGCTTCGCCCACATCATCGTCGCCTTCCAGGGTATTGCCCTGCTTATTCCTGCGCCCGCCGAAAGAATACGCTCAACAGCGCGCCTGCAACGATCAGTACGGTCCAATCGATCAGGATAGATACGACCTCATAGCGGTACTCAAGTTCGTAGCCGTAGAACAGCGCGAGAACGATCAGCGCACCGATCACCAGAATCCCGCTGATGCCGAAGAGGAGCTGGATTGCCCGCTCAAGTCGACCGCTGCGCCCAAACGCGGCAGCAACAAACAGAAAAGCCGCGCCCATCATCAGGTAGCCGATGTCTTCGAGCGCAATGAAGACGCCGTGTGGATTGTATTGCGAGAAGAGTGAGAGGCCCTCAAGCTCGCCCCTGAGGAAGCTAGGCTGCATGACGGTGAGCTGAATGAAGTAGTTTGCAGCCAGCGTCGCCGCCGCGATCACGGCAAAGGACAAGGCAATCTGACTGAAGAGTTTCTTGTCGGCAGCGGCGTAGTGGTGCAGGCAAGCAATAAGCATGAGGAAGAATGGCCCCAGCAGAAAGGCCGGGTACATCCAGAGGTAGTCGTTGGGCACGAAGGCGGCGGCATCAGTGTAGGGATAGGTGACGCATGGCCCCGCCAGACAGAAAGGGCCAGAGCGCGCCGGGGCGGTGCTAAGAGCGATGCCCAGGGCCGCCGCCGCCGCAACTGCGGTGAGGAGAGCGCTCCAGAAGCCAAGCCGATACACGCTCGATCTGGCGGAGGGCGCCGTTTGAACATATGTAGCTTGACTCGTCATGGTTAATCAGCCTTTCTCTATACTTCTCTATCTATATTAGAGCATCGATGCTCATACTCCGTATGAATTAGATTTCTTTACGTTCTCGTGATCTTCCCGCTACTATTCCACTGTCAAGCGGCTTCACCGCAGACACCGTCATCACATCCGCCTTCTCCGTAACGAATGGCCGGCCGTCCTGGCGGCAGATCAATTGCACGGCGTTGCGGCCCGACATTGCCGCTAGCGGTACGCTGCCGCCTGGCTCGACCCATTGCCCGGCCATGAAGAAGTTCGCCAGCCGCGGCAGCGTCTTGGACACGCCGCGCAGCATCAGCCCCATGGTTTGCTTGGTCAGCAGCCAGCCGCAGGTCGAGCCGTGCCAGTTGCCAGTGTAGCGCTCGTAGCTCAACGGCGTAGCCACATCCACCACCTCGACCTGCGCCGCGATGCCGGGGTAGCGCTGTTCGAGCACGGACAGCACTTGGTCAGCCACCTGTTCCTGCTCGCTTTTGTACAGCCTGCGACCATAGATGCGCTGCCAGTAATGATAGGGCGAGGGCAGCATCACTTCGAGCGCTGATTGACCGGGCGGCGCGAGGCTGGGGTCGAAGCAGTAATGCTTGACCCCGAGCGCGGGTTGCGATGCACCGGCAATCAAGACTGGCTCATCCAGTAGGTAGGTCATCCAGTGCGGTTCGGCGGAGAAATCGCGGGTGATGCCCAGCGACACCTGTACCATGGTGTGGACCGGCAGGCGACCGTCATAGCGCCTGCGCAGCGCACGAGTTGCGTAGGCGCCGTTGAGCATGCCGAAGATGGTTTTATGGCCGTCGGCGGCAGAGATAACGTAATCGGACTCATACACGTCGTCGTTGTACAAGCGCACGCCCGCGGCGCGGTGGTGCTTTACCAAAATCTGCTCGACCTGCGCCAGGTAGCGTATGTCGCCGCCAAGCGCGCGGTAGCGGCGCTCGATTGCCTGGGCGAAGGCCAGCGAGCCGCTTGCCGGGAAGCCGGCGTTACCGGTGTGCATGTAGGCCAGTTGGGCCAGCCCGGCCATCATTGGAATTTCGGGCCAGTTGAACATGAGCGGCACAGCCCGGCGCAAGAACGGGTCTTTGAAGCGCGCCCCGAACTCCTGCGCCGACACATTGCCCCAGCGCAGCAGCGGGCACACAAACGGCGCCATTGCCTTGGCGATGGCCAGCCCTTCCGCCGGACCCATGAGCGAGCGCGGCGTGGCGGCCCAGCGCGACATGTCGAAGCGTGTGAACTGCCGAATACCCTGCGCCAGCGCGTCGATCAGAGGGGCGTCAGCCGGCGACAAGGTTTTCATATGCTCGGCGAGCCGCTGCGGGTCGCAGTACACACCGAAGGTGCGCCCGTCCGGCCCAACGACCCGCAGAAACTCATCGTGGTCGATGAACGGCTGCGCTTGGGCCACGCCGAGCTCCTGCCAGAGTTGATGGAACGGCTGGCCGGGGCCGGAGCCGTATAGGTAGTGAATGCAGCCGTCGAAGGTGAATCCCTTGCGCTCCCAGGCGGTGCAGAGGCCGCCCGGCAGGTCGTGCAGCTCAAAGATCGTTGTGCGGTAGCCGTTCATCTGCGCGTAGCAACCCGCCGCGAGCCCGGCGATGCCGCCGCCGATGATTGCAATTGTTTTCGAGGGCATAGAGATGCTCCTGACCCAGCAACGAACGGCGGCTGTTCAAGCAGCGCGTTGGTCGCTGTACTCACTATAACTTTCCCAACAATGGCGGGCCGCCCCCTTCAAGCTGTCCACCTCTGGAGCGGCTGGCGCGAGAACTGCCCGCGGGTAGCCACGGCGACCACTGCAACGACGCCCCACAGCACAGCGGCAAACACCAGGTTCGAGATCACAAGGACGACCCCTGAGAACGCCAGCGGCGCGAGGCTCAACGTGCAGACCATCAATCGGGCATCTGGCTGGTGGGTGAAATTGCGCCAGGGCCGGCTGCGATGAGGACGCCGCCCCACGAGATAGCGAACGCCAGGGCGAAGTAGGTCAGAGCGGGTGTTGCTTGCTGAAAGCCTTGATGGTCGTCATAGTGTCTCCCTTTCCAGCCAGGGATTCCTGGCTACAGCCCGGAAAACGGGGAGAAGGAAGTCTTTTCTGTCGGATAGCGCTGCTTTGTGCCCGAATACGTAGAAGCTCCAACCACGCCGAACTCTGCTACAGTGATCACGTCCCCATCGAAGGTCAAGATAAACTTCGATCCGGTTGAGTAGCCGACTTGCCGACAGGTAATCTCAAAGGTTTGTGGTGTGATCCAGCTTCCATACGCTGCGAATGGCCCGATATCGGTCTCTGAAAATCGATAAACGCCATCCAATCCGACTTTGAAGGAAGCTACATCGCTCTCTTTCGCTGTGTAACTGAACTCTGCATAATCGAGCGCGGGATCGAATAGAAGCTTGAAATTGTCATATTTTAAGTTGTTCTTTTCCAGCGCATAGGTTTCGCCGGAAATTTCCAGCGCAATTGGAGGAAGTTCAGGGATGGGCTGGACTTCAAGGTTCAGTTCAGGAGGCCCCGATCTGGCAACAAGTTGATTATGAGCGGTTACATTGGCAGCAATCGCTTCATCGGATACGATGGCCGGCAGGACGTATTGATCCAAAATGTTCTTCGGGAAGAAAACGCCCGTTCCGCTCGACGAACTGGTTACCACCAAAACAAGGTTTTGCTGGGGCGCAACCATGATGTATTGGCCTCCGACGCCTACCGCAGCATACGAGCCGGATTTGTCCAGCCACCACTGATAGCCGTAACCGTCGGCGAAGGCCCGGAAGAACCTCGCCCCAATTAAGTTCCTGAGGGATGCTTCATTATCTTTTTTGCCATTCTCATCGAGGATATCAACATAATTCTTCGGGTAGGCATGGGGAATGACGGACTCTTTCACCCACTCCGCCGGAACAATCTGCTCGCCATCCCACTGGCCCTGCTGGAGGTAAAGCAATCCAAACTTGGCCATATCTTGCGGTTTCATCCACATACGCGCAAAACCAATACCGATACCCTGCGGACTCCATTCCCAACGAACTTCTCCGATCCCGATCGGATCAAAGAGGTTTTCACGAGCGAAGGCCAGTGTATCCCTGCCGGTGGCTTCATGAATGATCGCTGAGAGCATAAAAGAACTCATGTTGCTGTAGTCAAAACGAACGCCAGGCTCAGCATCGACAGGCAAGCTCAAAATATAGGCTACCCAATCGTCTGTTGCCTGCATGGCAAAATTCCCTTCCCACTGGTACAAGAAGGAATCTCGGCTGCGGATGCCCGTTTTCATGGTCAAGAGATCCTTGATCGTGATTGCGTTCATTCTTTCATCGCTGATCGCAGACTCTTTGTCTTGAAAGAATTCAACTATCGGTACATCGACGCTTTCGATGTAGCCCTGCTCAATCGCAATGCCGATCAGGGCCGACATAATGCTCTTGGTACAGGAGTTAATAATGTGTGATGTATCTTTTGGATAGAGCGGATTGAAGTAGAGATCCGCGATAAGATATCCATTGCGATACACGGAAAGCGAGTCAATCGCAACTCCCGGATCTCTGGCGTGCGCCTCTGCATAGAAATCCAGGATTTCGAGGAGCTTGGCCGAGTCCATCCCCTGCTCCTCGGGCCTGGAGGTCTGGAAGCCGTCTGTCGGCCAGTAATCGGGTGGGATGGGCTTATAAGTGACAGGCTCGAAGGTGGGACTCAGGATTGAAGCCCATGCCCGAAACGCTCTATACAGGACAAGCAGAAAGCCGAGGATGATCAACAGTGCTTTCAATACCTTCTTCATACAAACAATCTCCTTCTGCTTGTATGACCATCAATCAATATTCTTTTCCCTACAGGGTGCAAACGCTGTTCCGCCAGCCTGTTCATTGTTGTTCGTTATCGTCTTAACCATAATGTTCAGTCAAAAAGCGAGCAGCGTTCTGCGGTCCATCCCATGCTGCGAGTTGCCTACGGAACGTTTCAACCGCTTTCTGCGCAGCTTCGTCGTGGAGCAATCTGTCGACAGCGGCCAGGACATCAGACGCCCTGGCCCGTTTTTTGTTCAGGCGAACCGCAAATCCTTTCCGAACACAGGCGTCCAGATTCGCTTGCTGCTCCGGATGCATTCCAATCCCCACGATCGGTGTCCCCGACAGGCATGCGTTCATGACAGTGTTCTGTCCTCCGTGAATGACGGAGACGTTTGCCAGAGGGTTCACCTTGTGTGCGGGCAGGAATCCAGTAACGATCACTTTCTCCGGAATGTTGAGTTTCATCTGCTCGATATGCGCTTTCACAGGTGCAATCACGCGATAGGGCTTGTTGCGGAAGCCTTGTAGTATCTCTGCAATGAGCGCGGGCCGGCCTGAACTGCCCATGGCGAAATACACAATCGGCTTGTCGCGAGGCATTGAGGTCACCTCTTCGGGAATGGGGCGCTCAATCCTAGCGGGGAGAGGGCCAATATAATGGAGGGATGGTCGGATTTGCGGGAAGCCGACCCACGCCGGGATATCGGCGAGCAGCGTATGATCGCCTTCGATCAGGTCGATGAAATTCTTGAACTTGGGCAGTCCATACTTTGTACCGATTGCGTTATAGGCCCTGACGGGAGCAGTCAGCTGAAGAACCAATCTACTCATCCAACGGTTCATCCGCTCTTCGTTATTGCGGAATAACCAGCGCACAACGCGAAAGTCGGTCCGGTCGGGCCAGGACTGGAGCCCAGCTTCGTAGTACTCCCTGACAGTCGTGGAGTGGAGAACGTTGACAAACGGAATCTTTGCCGCACGGGCAGAGATGGTGACGCTCAGGCACCAACCTGTGAGTACTGCGACGGGGCGTACCTCTTTGAAGAATGCCAGCTCGTTTGGAACCCGGGCTCTGAGATCGTTGGCTGAAAGGTATCCCACCGTGTTGAGTGTTTCGCCACTGAGGACGACTCGTAGGCGGTTGAGCTGCTGCTGGGTGAGCCGCGGCTCCATCTTTTTCAGCGGGAAACCTTCTTCCGCGATCAGTTGTTCGAACTGCCCGCCGTAGCTAGCGAAGATGACCTTGAAGCGCTTACGTGCTTCCCTGGCGATTTCAATCATCCTGCCCGTTTCAGCGAGGTTGTAGCCTGCGACTGCGAAGACCAGTGTATTCATCCTCGGGCTTTCTATTTCAACCCAACGACCAGGCTTACTTGATTTGTGTACACAATTGCTTTCACAAGTATTCTTCTTCATGTAAGCCGGCCAAAACGTCACCCTCGCCTGTTCGTCACTCGCTTGGCAAGGATGCAATAAAATTAGCCGCCAAATTGAGGTTCGCTTTTTCGTGTTTCCATGGACCGCCTCCATGTTGACCGAATAGCGGATCTGCGGTGATGACAATGACTATATCGAAATCATCCAGCAGAACGATCTGCTGTCCACCGTGCCCCCACGCGAAATTGAAGCGGTGATCGCCAGCCCTAGCCGACCACCACTGATAGCCGTAACCAATGTCGTTGAAGTTACGGCCTACCCTAATTGTCCAGGCGTCCTCCGAATACGTTTGCAGGGAGTCACGGACCCAATCAGCAGGGATAATGCGCTTGCCCTCGTTTTCACCGTCATTGAGATAGAGCAGGCCAAACTTGGCCATGTCACGCGCGGTACAATGGAGATCCGCGTGGCCGTTGTTATAGCCTTCCCAATCTTGGATCCAATCACCCGCCTCTACATCAAGCGGCGCGAACAGATGCTCCTGAGCGAATGACTTGAGATCGGTATCACACGCCCGTGCTACAATCACGCCCACGAGATGGGAGGTCAGATTGCTGTATTCAAACTGAGTTCCCGGATCACTGACAAGCGGAACGTTGACCAACAGGGACGGTCGAAAGCCGGCATACAACATCTCAAACAACTCCGCCGTGGACTCCTCCCAGGGATATCCGGCGCGCATGTGCAGCATATCTCGGATTGTGATCTGGTTCTTCCTCGGATCAGTAATCTGGCCGGCGAGCTCCGGGAAGAAATCCATCATCTTCTGATCGAGGCTCGCTAGACAGCCTTGCTCTAGTGCGATCCCGACCAAGGCCGAGGTATAACTCTTTGTCACCGACTGAATCCTAGCTTTCTGCTCGACCGACCCTTCATGGAAATACTGCTCGGCGATAAGATAGCCGTTCTTGATAACTAAAAGGCTATATATGGTCTCCGTTTCAGCCGCATCGTAATAGAGCTTCGCCACAAGCATCGGATCCAGCCCCTGCTCTGCCGGCGTCGACACTTTCCAATCATCTCTGGACAGTGGTGTGTAGTCAACCGCTTCGAGCTCCTCAGTTGAAGGGTCGCATCCGGCAAGCATGGAGAGGATGAGGAGCGAGATGGTGAATAAGAGGAAAGAACGCTGATGCCCTTTGGAGCGAAACCACGGGCAACAAACAGTGGGCTTCAACAGGTTGAGCCTCAGCGTGTCATCGTCTTCGCGTGTGGTGTACATAACTCCCCCTTAGATCACCGACTTGCGATACCCCTCATTCACCGTCGCGGGTGTCTGCTGACTGCCATTCATGAGCGCTACTCGGGTAGCTACACCTTGCCCTGCTCACCCTTATGCGCTACCCGGTTGGAGAGGTCAGCACAGCGCTTCACCTTCAGATACTTGCCAATCCCGTACAGACCAAGCTGCCTCCGCCGCCGAGGCGATAGGAAGGGCTCGGCTTCCTCTCGACTCACAACTTCCGGCTCTACGACCGGATAGTTAACGCCTTTGTTCTCGATCGCGCACCGCCCCGCCGCAAGCACGTTCTTCAGCCAATCCACGTGTTCTCCGTAGGGGAGCGGGATCAGGAAGCCATCAGATGTCGGCTCGGCCAATATGGGAGGCTCGTACTCCTTTCCTGATTTGCGCCCAGTGTGCCGGATAACCCCAGCGTACCAGTGCTCACCGCCGGCGCGTTTCATCATGGCGGGGTTCAGGATGCGTTTGTTAAACGCACGTACGCCATCGAGAATCGGACGGTAGCGCCAACGGAAGGCAACTACCATGACCGCCTCTAACACCAAAACGGGGACGACTACCCACTTGATAAAGCGGAATAGCCAGCGCATAACGGGCTTTCTCTGTTTCGTTGACATTGTTCAACTCCGTTTCATAAGAAACCTTATCGTCCAGTTGATTTTTGCAGGTTTACCTCTCCTTTCCACCATTCTTATACACCGACACGAACCAAAGCGCCCCGGCCCCCAAGAAGAAAATCCCTAAACCGCCGAAGAAGAAACCCAACATTTGAAGCATTTCCATAGCTTCCTCCTTGTTCATACGAACGATTACATGCACCCAATCGATACAGTTCCCGGTCTCGAAAACCAGCTTTTTGCAGCACAAGGACGACTTACTTATCCCGCCACAAGAAACATCATACCAAGCAGCGTGATCAACCCCAGGAGCGCCAACACCCCGTCACCCCCAATAACCGCTTCCGTAACTATTGTTCTGCCTCTGTCAGCGGGCGAATAAAGATGGCAAATAGCATGTATGGTTACTGAACAGCCTCTCTATCAAGCCATCCTGCCATCAGGCGTCGTCAATGCAGGTTCACTATCACAGAGCATATCACCGCCCATAAGCAACTCGGCAAACCGCTTCGTGAAGCGCGCTGCCGGCGCCCCATCAATGATGTCGTGGTCGAACGAGAGCGTCAGGCAGACTGGACGCTCGACGATGCTGCCGACCCCAACGACGACCGTCGCACCACTGAGCGGCACGATCCACATCGGACTGGGGCCGAACATGCCGACGGCTGTCACCCCGACAACGCCATAGCGCCGGGCCATACCGACGTTGCGCGCAGCCATGCGCACGAACGTGGTAACAGGAAGGGCGGGATCAGTCGCAACAGCCCGGCCATCCCAGACAGCGACCCAAGCGGCGCGCCGGGCTGTTGCTGCGCCGCGCGGAGCTCGTCGTGAATCTGGCGATACGCCTTCTTATCTGCGGCGCGGACAGCAAGCATATCGGGCACGCTCCGCCCGTCGATCTCCCGCTCGACAAGTACGCTGATCGTCACGTCGTCGAGTATGAAGAGCTTGCTCCCTTTGCGACGCGAGTTGAATACGCGGTTCTCGGCGACGGCGCGGGCGAGGCAGGCGACAACATATGCCGTAAGCGAGAGACTCTGCCCGGTGCATGCACGGTGTTCGCGCATACGGCGCCGCAGCGCGCTGATATCCACCTCGGTAAACGCGTGAATATTGTTGTGCTCGCGGCCAACCGTTGCGCTGGCTGCCACCATGCGGCGATTCGCGCCGAACCGCGCCACCCGATAGCCCCGACTGCGCTTCATCTCGCCTCCTCTAACCCACAGGAACCAACACCTTCATCGTGCCTTTCCCAGGTCTGTCCCGCTTCTTCTAGCACTGCGGCAATCGATGCGGCCCCGAATGAAATCAGCTTCCAATCACGGGATTCGCCGACATGCACCTTGAAGAAATTTTCCTTACTTATTTGTACGAAATACGACCCGAAAGGTTTCCGCCACATCAACAGCTTGCATGAGCCCAGAAAGCGCTGCACATCGCCGCACGATCTTGGTTGAACCGCACAGCAGACGATACTTGCAGGCTCATTCCGTTCTATCTTCTGCGGGAAACGTACTGCTTGGGGGGGTTGATGCGTCAGCGCCATCATATCCGTTATGTTTAGAGGTGTCTCGTCAGGCCAGGCTGGGATGCTGTTGTGTCAACTAGTTGTAGTATAGCTGGCGCTATATCGCGGATCTTCGGCCATCTAGTCAGGATCAGACCTCGCCGGGGGGCTAGCCCCGCGTCACAGCCTTCATATCATCTCAGGAGCGTCGGGGAACCAGCGTATCTAGCACCTCCGTCTATGATCCATATGCCAGAGGCGCCCGGCGTTGGGAATGTAATGTGGCATGGCAATTGGGCAGCACCTTTGCCAGGTAACGAGCCTGGGTGTTGGGGATGATCGAGTCGCGCTCTCCTTGCCAGAGATACACCTTGACCCTAATTTGCTCTAGAGGGAATCCCCAAGGACAGGCGTGATGGAGAACCACATCGTCACCGTACGCGCGTCCACTTTCGGGACGCCGAAGCGATTCCACAAAATTCTGAAGGAGACTCTCCCGTATTTCGGGCGGAGACTCTCCCGTATTTCGGGCCGGGCGATGGCCGCTTTATCCGGGGCCGAAAACTTGTAGGTCATCCGCTTGACATATTTGGCCGGATTGCGGCGGACCATCCATCTTACAAATTCCATATTCTTGCGCATTAACCAGGGTGAGCGAGCGGCTAAACGCAGGAAGAAACGGTTTGTCCGGCTCATTCCCTCGAAATAATCGGGGGTATCAGGCGGATCCGGGCTATGAATTACCCCCACGGCAGTCAGCCGGTCTGGGATTTTCCAGGCACAGGCCAACGTTTCGGGACCGCCTCCGGAAACGCCGATTATCACAAATCGGTGGAGGCCCAGTGCATCCGCGAGCGCCGCCACATCGTCCGGCCAGTCCGTCATTGTGCGGCCAGGCCTCCAGTCGGAGAGACCGTAGCCGGGTCGATCCAGGGCAATCAGGTGTAGATCAGGCCGGAAAGGGAACCCAAACCCAGGAAAAGATTCCCAGTACAGTCTGCTCCCAGGGGCGCCGTGAACCAGGAAGACCGGTTAGCCGTCCGGGTCGCCGTATTCAGCGTAGGCAAGCCGCCGGCCAGCGGATAGCTTAAGAATGTTGTCATTGCGTAGAATTGTTGTGTTTTCCACAATATAACCTCCGGCTGGACCATCTCACACTGGGGTCGGATTATAAATTACATCTAAAGAGGATGGATTTTCACTTTGACCCTTGTATTTCATACAATACACACATTGGCCGTTATCTATGGTACAAGGTTGTTTTAAGCCAATGTTCATGGCCGGGAACACAATAAAATCGCTAAAATTGCAGTATTTCAGGTAATCGGTCATCCCTTCTGATTTTAAGTATTCGGCCAGGCCACATTTTCTTGTAATCACAGATAGATCAAAATCGTCTGTGGCTTTACCTCTGACTACGTCGGCTTCCCAACCTTCCTCTAACCAATATGCTTTTTTCTTTCATCATTATTTGCCTTTAACACCTTTAACATAACCGCAAAATGATATTAGTGTCATAGTACGTGGTATTCAGGGGGTTAATTTCAATGTGTTAATTAACCCCATTTGAAAGATAGTCCATTGCTGTTTCCCTGATCTTTTCCGCCGTTTGCGGCGTGACGATGGTCTCGTTGTAGCTCATTAGAAAAGTAACTTTATCGCCCACCGTAATGATACCTATGGTCTTCTCATTGACATCAGAATAAACGAAGGGGCCATAGACGGATTCAAGCTGGTATTGATCATAGCTGGTCGGGATGTTCATCCGGCCTACATTGGTGATGGCGTAGCCGTAACTTATGCCCCGCCAATTCATCTGTTGCAGCAATTTATCCGACAATCTACTTTTGATCAGACCATATTTGCTGAAATACAGTGAATCAAGCAGCGTGGGAGCCAGCAATTCAGCCGACAGCGACCGGAAGATATTTGTCTTGGCCAGGCTGTCTCCTATTTTTTGGTGAAAGATTCGGGCAGTATCCCAAAAAGTTCGGCTTGGATCGTATTCAAGCTGGGTCGTTAACGAAGAAGCGTAAAAGCCAAGAGCTTCCCCAACGAGCACGGTTAACTTATCTCTTGTACTTACGGCCAGGCCGGCACTGGTGCGGTAAGGCTCCGCATCTCCCTGGACCTGGTATTGAGCCGTAAGGAATGCTGTCCAGAGGGCTGTATTAACGGTGACGTTTTCCGCCTTACAGCGTGAAACCAGGGCCTTAGTCTCTGCTATTGAGGATTCCCATGCCAGCACGCCCACGTTCTGGTTCTTCTCCCAGAATACCCGGTGGAGTCTTTTTAGATCATTACTGTCAAATCTGATGTTCTGTCTGGTCCACAGCTTGTTAAACAATCCTATGACTCCCCTGGCAATAAAATTAGATGGTGGCGGAGAAGGAATCGTATCCCTGGTTATCGCCGCGGGCTCGGGCAGAATCTCTACCTCTCGCTCAGGTTCTGCCAACTGTCGCAGAATATCCCGGATGAGGCAAGTCAACGACACGCCATCGCAAATAGCATGATGGGCGCAGATAACGAGGTCGGACTTTTCAGGAGAATGAAGCAATGAAAAACGGATGAGGGGCCCGGTCTCAATTGGAAAAGATGTTTTACATTCCTCTACCGTCGTTTGAAGCCACTGGTCTTCCGCTTGGCGGGGGATCGTATTTATAGTGAATTCAGACACGCCTTCCGATACATACCAAGCGATATTATTTTCATCTATGACCACTCGCACGGCCAGAAGCGCGTGTCTTTTTCTTAAGCTGTCAAGTACCGAGGCGAGCTGCTCAACATCAACGGTTCCCCTTATTTTCGCCACCATTACCACATTAAGAGGCATCAGCAGCAGCACACGTTCTGGGCCGCCCATTCTACGTTTCAATTGAGAATTGTAATTTGTAGCCATGTTGATCTCCTTACTCAATTCTTGGTCTTACTTCTTACCAGACCCAATCCAATTGACCGAAATCAACGGCAGGCCCAGAGAATAGAGCCGGCGCAGCAGGCTTTGCAAAGCAGCCTGGTCGGCGACGACGCCGGTCAGGGTGGTGGTCGGTGGACCGTCGTCTCCATTTTCGACGGTAATCGTCATCCCTCCGGCCCAGTCCGACCAACGCTCGTCGAGGTGTCCAGGCACTTTGATTTGATAGGTTGCGGGTCGATCCAGCGTAAGCTTCTGTTTGACTTCCTTCACCATAATTGTCTCCTAACACCTACAGCATAGCAGCAAGGTGGTATTAGTGTCATACCCCGAACGTGTTATTCTGGGGGTTAATTGTGGGCTTGATATCCAAGGCGTATAAAAAATTGGGAGCAGATGAACGCAAATGGACACTGATTTTACTGATTATGTCGAAAAATCAGCCTAAATCAGCGTCCTATTTATGAGCAGAGATGAACTATCGGATTCAAGTGAATACCTATTTAAACAGGTCATCCAGCCAATCAAATATGACCCGATTGGCAACCGTTCGGTTATCTAATTGGCAGTGATCATCCGAACCGTCTTCCTGCAAGGTGAAAATGTAGAGGTCTTTCTTGCTTGAAGAAATTTTTTCATAAAACTCACGGGTTTGGTCGATCAGCAGCTTACCCTCATTTTCGCCAGCAAGCGCAAGAGTAGGGCAGGTGATCTGATGCATCTTGTCACGTAAGTCCCACTTACTCGCCTCCTGTTCAAAAACGGCGTCAATCATGGCCCGAGCCGAATATTCATGTCCATTTCCACTGTTCCACATGGCCAGCAGCAGCATCGACTTTGCCAAAGGCGAGCGACGCAACTTCTGCTCTGTTAGCCAGGCTAGAATACCCCGGGGGAGCATGGTTTTTTCTAGCATCTCTTTCTGGGCGCCCAATGGGTATGTCAGCGGTGTACTTGGGATCAGGGCTTTGACTCGCTTTTCGTAAATGGCCACTCGCGATACGACGTATCCCCCAAAACTATGGCCGGCTAAGGCAATCCGCTCATCAACGCCTGGGAGTTTTTCGAGGACGTCGAACGCTGCTGAAAACGGCGCCTCCATATCATAGCGCTTCACACAATCAGGATACAAATGAACCGTGCCGCGATGTCCTGGAAACTCAAATGTGAAGAAGTTATAGCCTCTGTCAACGGCTGCTTGGGCGCTCCAGTACCAAACCTCCTCGCCGCTTGAGTCGTTTCCACCTACCGAAAACATTGTTGGACGTTTTTCCCCGGAGTCATCGGGGGACCAGAAATAGGCTGGTAGCCTTTTGCCCTCAAATGGCACGTCAAGAATCTGGATTGCTGGCTCGAATAATGGGCAAGCCTTATGAAAACAGTCGCGGCTGCGTTTCCACAAGTCATGGAATTTAGGATGGGTTGGCAGGGCAGCATATTCGGCGGCCCGGTAGTAATTTGATGCCCGCAAATAGGCGTCGCGGGCGCTTATTATGTGGCCGCCTTTTAGCGAGGTCTCCGCTTCTGTTTCAACGCGTCTTCCTAGCGCTTCCCAGGCATCAATCCACGTTTCAAGGTTGCGTTCGTCGATTTTGTCAACAACGCTCAAGCAATCCCCGATGTCTGCGCCGCCCGAATTGGCATACTCCAGGGTTCGTTTAAAGAACCAATCCATTTCGGCGTCTTTGAATGTCCCCAGATTATTTGAGGTACGGGCAATCTTAAACTTGGCCTTTTTCATTTTTAACATTCCTTCAGTATCTTGCTTAGTTTTTGAATGACAGTCTTCATCATTGATGACCTTTTATATCAGGAGCATAGCAGCAAGATGGTATTAGTGTCATACCCCGAAGGAGGTATCGAGGGAGGTATATCGGCTTGGTGCTTAGAGGGAGGGCAGGATCCCCAAGGCTCTGGCCGTAGCAATCGCTTGGGTCCGGTTGTGGACGCCGAGTTTGCCGTAGATATTGCGGTTGTGGACCTTGACCGTATGCAGCGAGAGGAAAAGCCTGGTCGCGATTTCCGAATTGGTTAGCCCCTCGGCGATGAGTTGGAGCACTTCGATTTCGCGATCACTTAACGGCTCGATGAGAGCAGGGGAGCGGGGGTGCAAGGATGCAAGGGCGCTTTCTTTCTCCCCTACTTCTTTGTCCCTCTGCCCTTCTGCGAGAAACGCATCTAGTAGTTTGCTCACATAATCTACTGCAATCCCGCGGACTGCTGCCTGCTGAAGTATCTTTGCCATCGGCAGGCCCTCATCCACAAAGATGCGAACGTAGCCTCCCGGCTCAGCCAGGTTGAGGGCTTGCTCCAGCAAGATCATCGCCCGGTCTATATCGCCCCTGGCTTGAAAGACCAACGCTTGGAGGATTAGCATCTCGATCACTCTCGTCGTTCGTCCTCCCGCTTCGGCTACCTCGATCAGCCGCTCTAGCAGCCTTTGCGCCTCATCGAGTCGGTCTTGAGCCATAAGAATCCGGGCTAGTACCACATACTCAATTTCGTGCAGAAATGTGGGGTCTCCATCGATGTCCAGTCCGCATTCTTTGGCCCATTGGGAGGCAACCTCCAGTTTCCCTTGTGTTAGCCATATCCGCGCTTGCCAGGCTGCCATCAGGTTCGTGATCCAGGGAGGGACATCCGATTCTCGGCCGATTTTCTCCATCTTGCGGATGATCTTTTCGGCGTCGGCCATCTCCCCTTTGGCAAACAGAACCCTTACCAGACACAGATGGCTCCAGCCAAGCACAGCCACGTCACGTCCCTGCTCGCTCAGGTCAACGCCTTTTTTTACATACGCTATGGCTCTGTCCAGATCATTCCGCTCGCCCAAAATCTCGCCCCAGACCGCGAATAACGACCCTGCCATCGCCGTTTGCGACAACCCGCTTTCGGTTGCAAGTTGAGACTGTTGCTGACAGATTTCAATGACTCGTTGCAACTGGCCTTGCTGCCTCAGGGTGATAGCCAGTTTCAGGCTAGCAATCAAAATAAGGTAGATGTTACCCGCCGCTTTACTTGCTTTTAGTGCTTCTAATCGGGCCTGATAGGTTGCCATCATCTCACCGTTGAAACTATGGGCATCCCCTAAGACAATGGCCGCGCTGCTGCGCCAGGCTGAGTCTTGCTTGGGCAGATATTCAAGCGCCTGGCGTGAGTATTGAATGATCTCCAACGCATCCCCCCGGAAAGAGGCTATAAAAGCCCGAATGGCAGCTACCCGACCTTGCAGCGTTACCTTGTTCAGATCAAGCAGTCGGCCCGCGCCTCCCGGCGAGGATCCGATAATATCAGTGGAGGTGGATCTGAGAGCTTGTTCGGCTGCTTGTAAACTCAGTTCAGCCGCTTGCTGTTGACCGTTTATGAATAGAACCCAGGCCCGAAAGATGCAGAGCCGTGGTCTGGCGGATACCTGGTCGGCAGGCAATGCTTTCAACCAGCCCCATAATTTGGTGTGTTCACCACGCCCCCAGACAGCTTCAGCCAATTCTTCGATTAGGTACGCCGCCCGCTGGAAATCCCCGGCGCGCAGCGCATACTCTATCGCCTCATCAGTGAACCCTTCCTGCTCGAACCAATCGCTGGCCCGGTGATGCAAAATTGACACCTGCTCTGGTTGGGTTTGGTGCAGGCGCTGACGCAGCAAATCGGCAAAGAGATGGTGATAGCGATACCAACGCCGCTCTTCATCCAGGGGAACAATGAACAAGTTGGCGTGTTCAAGATGTTCCAGAGTTTCTTGACTCTGGGCGCTTTGCGGGGAGATTGGTAATTGGAGATTATCAGCCGCCTGGTCATCACTTTCCAATCTCCAATCTTCAATCTCTAATCTCCCCGCCACGGCATCACACAGAGGGCCGCACAGGCGGTCGAGGACGGACGTTTGCAGCAAGAAAGTCTGAATACTTTCGGGTTGCTGTTCCAGGACTTCTTCAACCAGATAGTCCAGTACATAACGGTGGCTACCGCTGAACAATTTGATGAAGCGGCTGGCGTCTTCGCGTCCTTGCATTGAAATGGCAGCCAGTTGCAGGCCGGCAATCCAGCCTTCGGTCCGAGTTTCTAGGGTGGCGATGTCTTCCGCCGAAAGGTTCAGGCCCATTGCTTGGTTGAGAAATGCGGCGGCTTCGGAGGCGGTAAAACGTAAGTCCGTAGCCCGCAGTTCGGTCAATTGCCCTCGGACGCGTAGTCGGGCCAGGGGGAGGGGCGGATCCTCACGGGTGGCGATGACCAGGTGCAGTTGGGGCGGCATGTGTTCCAGTAGAAAAGTGAGCGCGTCGTGGATGAGTGGGACTTCGATCAGGTGATAGTCATCGAGGACGAGGATAATCTGGTTGGGGAGAGCGGCAACATCGTTGATGACAGCGGTCAGGACGGCCTCAGTCGGCGGTGGCTGAGGAGCTTGAAGTGCGCGCAGGGTTCCTTTTCCGATGTTAGCTTCAATGTTCTGCAAAGCAGCAACGACGTAGGTCAGAAAGCGGACGGGGTCGTTGTCGGCATCGTCAAGGGAGAGCCAGGCAACTTGATTTACGATTTTGGATTTACGATTTACGATTTGACTTTCTTTTGCGGCATCCAATCGTAAATCGTCATTCGTAAATCGTAAATTGTTCAGCCAACTGCTAACCAGGGTGGTTTTGCCAAAGCCGGCCGGGGCGGAGATGAAGGTCAGCTTGCGAAGCAACCCCTCGTTCAGCCGCTCGATCAGACGTGGGCGGGGGACGACGCTCGATGTGGGGCGGGGCGGGGGAATATAAAGTTTGGTTTGCAGCAGGGGCATTTCCATAAGGCCAGTATGCTCCTTCCCCGTGCCAATAACTACAAGTTTATGACCTGCGGTCAGAGGTGGCGAAATAATCCTTTGAGGCTAAATAGCGCTACGGAATAGCATCTCATTCGCCATAATATTATTGGCCGTTGTGGCGGCATCTTCGGGCACAGTAAGCCGCTGGAGAACGTAAAATTCAGCGAAGAGGGTGAAGATGGTCATGATCAGTAACCCGAACCCGGCCACTCTTGCATAAGTAGGTGGTGATGTTTCGGCGATACGGTTTGTCATTTCACTTCCTCCTGATTTTTAGGTTCTGTTAGGTATGTTTCACAGTTATGACGACATGTCCCCTTTTGTGTCCTTTTTCAACATACCGGTGAGCCTCAGCCGTCTGTTCCAACGGATAGCATTTATCGATGACCAATTGTATCTTCCCCGCCTCAATCAACTCTTTAAGAGAAATCAGGTCTTCAGTCCTTTGGGGTGACAGCACGCATATGACTTTCTTGCCGCCTATTATGTTCGTCCAGAGCATTTCAAGCAGCTGTCTGATCTTAAAGCTGGCTAAGAGATAGCCGTCCGTTTTGCTTGAGCGAGCTTTTACACCGTGAAAACGAACTCCTGCCTAGTATGTCAAAAATAAGATCATAGGTCTCACCACTTTGGGTAAAATCCTCTTTCGTGTAATCAATCACCTTATCAGCTCCCAGAGATTTCACCAATTCCAATCTCGGAGTACTACATACCCCAGTCATTTCTGCGCCAGAATCCCTGGCAAGCTGGATCGCGATAGCACCTATCCCTCCAGAAGCCCCATTGATAAGAACTTTCTGTCCACTCTGAATACTGACTTCTCGCAGAAGATACAATGCGGTCATTCCTCCACTGGGAACGGCAGCAGCTTCCGCATAGGTCATATTGGCGGGTTTGATTGCCAGTAACCCGTCTTTAGACATACAGAGATACTTGGCATCAGCGCCCATGCTTTGACCGCGATAGCCAAAAACCTGGTCGCCTTCGTTGAATCGCTTTACATCCTTTCCTGTTGCTTCAATCTCCCCGGCAAACTCACTCCCCAGTATGTTTATTCGTAGTTTTCTGAGACCAAAAGCTATTCGCGCGAGGAGCCAGAAGAAGAAAGGCATATTGAACTTGCGCGGGGTAATATGTCTAAAATCACGAGCTATCATATCCCCGTAATTTACGGTTGTCGCATACACTCTTATCAGTACTTCAGTGTCCTTGGGTGTAGGTTTTGCTACCTCTCTGAGCTGAAGAACATCGGGTGGTCTGTATTCTGTTTATACAATCGCTTTCAAAAGCATTTCTCCTTTCCAGATCGAAGCAATCCCAGTCCACGCTGATCTCGTCGCCCATGCGTCTATCAAGAATAGGGGGACATGTTTGCAGATCACCGAAATGTCCCCCGTTCACCGTAGCGTGTGTCCGCTGACCGTCGTTCATTAGCGCTGCTCGGGTGACTCCTCCTTGCGCTGCTCGCCCTCATGCGCTGCCCGGTCGACGAGGCCGGCGCAGTGCTTCACCTTCAGATACGTGTCAACCCCGTACAGACCGAGCTGCCTCCGCAGCCGGGACGGCAGTAAGGATGCCGCCTCCTCCCGATCTACCACTTCCGGCTCTGCGACCGAGTAGCTAACGCCCTTGTTCTCGATCTCACACTTCCCCGCCACAAGCACATTCTTCAGCCAATCCACGTCCTCTCCGTAGGGAAGCAGGATCAGGAATCCATCAGGCGTGGGCTCGGCCAATATGGGCGTCTCGTGCTCCCTTCCCGATCTGCACCCGCTGTGCCGGATAACTGCCGCGTACCAGCCCTTGCGACCGGCGAGCTTCATCATGGCGAGGTCCAAGATGCGTTTGAACTTAGTTAAACTTTCTATGGCTTCCAGACGCGAAAAACCGTGACATACAAATAAATCCGGTTTCGGATTCGTGGGCGACCACTCTATCGTTTGACACACATTGATGCGCTCGGTTGATGGTTTGTTGCGCTTTACGTATGATCTCACTCATGGTGAACGGTTGGAAGACGGCGCAGTAGGCGCCGATACATCACGCGTGGCGAACGTGGCCGCACGTCCATTTATCTGAACCTGCCGTTCGTCAACCTGTGCCTTTTTGGCGTTCTGATGCGACAAGAAGCCTTCCCAAAAGTCTAAACTGAGTTCTTTGTTAAACGCGCGTACGCCGTCGATGATCGGCCGGTAGCGCGAACGGAAAGCCGCCACCATGAACGCCTGTAGCACCAGGGTGGGGATGACTACCCACTTGATAAAGCGGAATAGCCAGCGCATAACGGGCTTTCTCTGCTCCGTAGACATCGTTCAACCTCCTCTTTAGGCGCTCGACGAGAGACCGCCAAGATCACGCGGCGAGCTTGCGATCTTACTTTCCCCTGTCCTTATACACCGACACGAACCAAAGCACTCCAACCCCCAGGAAGAAAACCCCTAAACCACCGAAGAAGAAACCCAACATTTGAAGCTGTTCCATGACCTCCTCCTTGTTGGTGCAAACGATTACACGCCCCCCAATCGATACAGCTTCCAAACTTGAAAACTGGCTTTTTGTAGCGCAAGAACGACTGGCTTGCCCAGCAAGCTTGTTCCCCCCAGAACCAAAATTCTTTTTTGCATGATCGCTCCTCCCTTTTCAGGACTATCCCGCCACGAGCAACATCACACCAACCAGCGCGAATACACCCAGGAGTAGGAGTATCAGCAAACCCCAAATCGTCCAATTCCGAACCTTTTGTTCTGTCTCTGTCAGCGGGCGAATGTCGTTCTTGTGCTTCTGTTCCAGCGCAGCACCAATGGCAACGCCCAATCCTATACCAAATCAGGCAATCCTACCGTCAGGCGTCGTCATCGCAGGTTCTGCCATCGCAAAGCATGTCCCCGCTCATAAGCAACTCGGCAAACCGCTTCGTGAAGCGCGCTGCCGGCGCCCCATCAATGATGTCGTGGTCGAACGAGAGCGTGAGGCAGAGGTGCTCATGCGCCTCGAAGCGGCCGTTTATGCAGACCGGGCGCTCGACGATGCTGCCGACCCCGACGAGGACCGTCGCGCCGCTGAGTGGTACGATCCACATCGGGCTAGGGCCAAACATGCCAACGGCCGTCACCCCGACGACACCATAGCGCCGGGCCATACCGACGTTGCGCGCGGCCATGCGCACGAATGTGGTAAACAGGAAGGGCGGAATCAGCCGAAAAAGCCAGGTCATTCCAGACAGCGACCCGAGCGGCGAGTCGGGCTGTTGCTGTGCCGCGCGGAGCTCGTTGTGAATCTGGTGATAGGTCTTTGTACCTGCGGCGCGGACGGCAAGCATGTCAGGCACACTCTGGCCGCCGATCTCACGCTCGACAGGCACGCTGATCGTCACGTCGTCGAGCAGGAAGAGCCGGCCCCCTTTGCGCAGCGCGTTGAATATGGGGTTCTCGGCGACGGTGCGAGCGAGACAGGCGACGACATAGGCCGTGAGCGAGAGACTCTCCCCAGTGCGCGCATGGTGCTCGCGCATGCGGCGCCGCGGCGCGCTGATATCCACCTCGGTACACGTATGGATATTGTTGTGCTCGCGGCCAACCGTTGCGCTGGCCGCTACCATGCGGCGATTCACGCTGACTGGCATAACATGGTAGTCTCGATTGTGCTTCATCTCGCCTC
>JAKSDJ010000420.1 GCA_022360155.1 Chloroflexales bacterium
ACGCTGATCTCATCGAGCGCGATGCCGTCGAACAATTCCCGCATGTCGAGAATGGAATCGATCGCCACGCCCGCCATGCCGACATCGCCGCCGACGCGCGGATGGTCCGAATCATAGCCGCGATGGGTGGGCAGGTCGAAGGCGACCGACAGGCCCTTTTGCCCGGCGGCGAGGTTGCGGCGATAGAAAGCGTTACTCTCCTCCGCCGTCGAAAAGCCGGCATACTGGCGCACGGTCCACGGACGAGTGACGTACATCGTCGAGTACGGTCCGCGCAGGTAGGGCGGCAGACCGGCTGTGTAGCCCAGATGCTCGAGACCATCAAGGTCGGCTTCGGTGTAGAGCGGTTTGACATCGATCTGTTCCATTGTGTGCCAGACCAGCTCATCGAGGGACTGCTCCGTTTCCTGCTCCACGGCGGCGCGCCAGGCAGCTTCAGCGGCGGTGGGGGCAGGTGGTGCATAGGGAATCGCTGTAAAATCCGGGGTCTTACTCATGCCAGCACTCCAATCTTCTCCATCGCACGAGCCAGAATGGCATAAACATCGGCGCGAATATGAATAAACTCGTCTACTCCAGCTGCTTTGTGTGATTCTACCTGATCTGTGGGGTACCCGGCAAGTATGACCATCGTTTCGGGTCGAGCCGCCTTGATCTGTTGAGTCAGCGGCGGCGCCAATTCAGGGTACGTCGCATCCGTCGAACAGATCACCACCACTGGCGCGCCAGAGTTGACGGCGGCCAGAGACGCTTCCTCGACCGTGGTGAAGCCGGTGTTATTGATGACTGCAAAGCCGCCGATCTGGAAGAAGTCGGTGGCGAAGTCGGCACGCGCTTTGTGCTGGGCAACCGGACCCATATTCGCCAGAAAGACCTGCGGGCGCGCACCCGTCCGCGACAGGTAGGCAGCGGCAGCGGCGCGGAGCTGCTCGAAGGGCTCGGAGCCGCGCATCTGGGGTATTGGCGTTATTGTTGGTCTTGCATTGTCGTTAGATCGGAACGCAGCGGTGATTTCACCCAGCGTAGCGCCGGCCAACGCCGCCGCGACGGCGCTGTCCAGGGTCGCCGCGCTGCGCAATTGCTCGATTGTTGTCGCCGCAGCCGCACGCCCATCAGCGCCCTTCGCGCGATGGCTGGCGACTTGCTCGGCCCGGCGTTTGGCGATGGCGACATAGTCGGGCCGGTGATCGGGCGCCGCTTTCTCCTGGATGTTGGCGTAGCGATTGACACCAACCAGGATGTCACGGCGAGTCGCCAGGGCTGCTGTCCGCTGCGCGGCGGTCTGCGCAATCAGTTGCTGCGGAAAGCTCGCCTGCAGAGCCTGCGCCATCCCGCCCTGACGTTCGACCTCCTGGAACAGCTCCCAGGCCTTGCGCGCAATTGCATCGGTGAGATATTCGACATACCAAGAACCGCCCGCCGGATCACTGACTTTGCCCAGGTGAGCTTCGGCGTCGAGGACGAGTTGGGTGTTGCGGGCGATCCGCCGCGCGAACTCGTCCGGCGGCTGGATTGCTGCGTCGAAGCTGCTCATATGCATGCTGTTAGCGCTGCCGGCGATCCCGGCAAAGGCTTCGACCGTGGCGCGCAGCATATTGACGTAGGGGTCAAGGGCTGTCGTATTCCAGCGCGAACTCTGCACGTGGATAGTCAGCTTCTGGGCGGCCTCGTTCCCGCCGAAGGCCGCCGCCACCTGAGCCCAGAGCAAGCGAGCGGCGCGCAGTTTGGCGAGTTCCATGAAGAAGTTGGGGCTGACCGAGAAAGAAGCCCGCAATTGTGGAGCAATCTGCTGGATATCCAGCCCACGTTCCTGCATCGCGCGCAGATAAGCAACTGCGGTTGCAATCACAAACGCCAACTCGTGGACCGCGCTGCCGCCGCCATCGTGGTATGGATGGCCAGATACAGCGATGGTTTGCAGCTTGGGGGCGTGTTCGAGCGCCCAGCCGGTCAACTGGGCCATCTCGGCGTAGGCGCAGTCGAGAGACAACGGCAACGTGCCATCGCGGGCCAGCACGCCCAGGGAGTCCATTGCCACGCAGCCGCTCAACTGGGCCGGGTCTTGGCCCTGCTGCTGCACCAGGGCGGCCAGCAGCGCCGTGATGGGCAAGGCGGATGTGCCGGCTTGAATGAACAGCGGCGTGGCGGCAAGATCGATTCCATCGAGGGTTGTAGCGAGATCGCTCAGGGTGGCGAGCGATAGGCCGCCGCGCCCTACGGTCGTCGAGTCGGCCTGGTCCGGGTCTTGGCCATTCAGTGTGGCCTGGTCGAATACTAGGTTCAGTGCAGTCTGCCCGTGGTCGAGGTCGTGGCGGGCAGCGCTGTTCCAATCAACGGGCAGGCTGTACGGAAGCTCCTGGCACAGCTCCCACGATCGGGCAAAGCCCGCTGCCGCGCTCCCGCGAACATAGGGGGGAAACCCCGGCAGTGAGCCAAGGTGCGGTAGTCCGTCGATACTTTCCTGGTTATAGACAGGCTGGATATCAATGCCTTCATAGGTTTTGGTCACCAGCTTCTTCTCGAACGGAGCGCCTTTCAGGTCTTTCTCAACCAGCTTCCGCCACTCTTCTGACGTAGCAGAAGAAAATCCTTCCATAAGTCGCTGCTGATCGCGCGCGGAACCGTTGCTAGCCATATGCCTCCTCCCTGCGAACCACACCGTAAGCGGATTTCGACGGAATGGTTGGCGTCGTATTGATCCTCTCTCTAAATCGCTACGCGGATAGAACTATTATACCGCAATAGTTTGTCATTTCTGAGGACAGCAGACAACGGTCGGTAGACGACAGACAACAGTCGCGGACAAAGAGGCGCAGAGAAAGATGATGCGATGAGGCGATGAGGTGATGCGGAGGCCACGCGCTGGGCGATTGGCTGGTCGCCCAGCGCGTGCGCCTAATAAGGCGAGGCCGTATCAGGTGATGCGGCGAAGATGAGGAAGAGGCGCGGAAGCGAGGGCACGGCAGGGGCGCTTCGCGAAGCGCCCTCTCCCCATCGTATCACGCAGCGCCAGCGAGCAAGTACATCGCCCGCCAGGCCCGGTAGACCTCGCGATAGTCGGCGTGTGTGAATTGGACACTGCGCGCCTCGATCCGCTCGCTCCCCGGCACGAGTGCAGCCAGCTCGGCCTGCGCGGTGTTCATAAATGCGACCGTAAGCGTCGCCGGCGACGGCGGGCGGAGCAGCCACGATCCGCCCGTGTTCGTTCGACGGCGCTCCAGGGCCAGCTTCGCACCCTCTTGGATACGACGGCGCGCCTCCGCAATGGGCAAACAACGCGCCGCGCTGCGCCCAATGGCCTCTTTGACCTGGACGGTCACGCTCTCTTCGCCCAGCAAGTCGCGCGCCTCAGCGATCAGCTGCTGATCACCGCTCACCAGCGCGATTGGCACACCGTGCAGCCCGGCGAAGAGCGCATTCAAGCCCAGTTCACCCATCTCGCGCCCATTCACCGCCGCCCAATAGACTGAGCCGGTACAGGTGTGATCAATCGAGGCGGCGAATGATCCCGCGCGGGCGTGATAACCGACGAAGAATACCGCATCGAACGAGGCATCCAAGCCTTGCACCATCGAGAGCGGCTTGGGCGAGCCGCTGAGCAGTTCAGCCCGCGAGTCGAGCGCTTCGAGGTGCAGGTTGCGCATGTTCCAGTGCGAATCATTGACCAGGACAGCGGTCGCGCCGCCGTCGTAGGCCCCGGCAATGGCGGCGTTGACTTCGCCAATCATCAGAGCGCAAGCGCGGTCGTATTCGCGGGCGCCCGGCGCGGTCTGGCCGCCGTGGACGACGCCGGAGACGCCTTCCATATCAGCAGAGATGTAGATCCGCATAGTGGAGAATCCTTTCTGGGTATGATTACGAGTGGTGAGATTATACAGAGATTTTGCCGCAGGTTTGGCGAGTGATGGGTGATGAGTTCGGCGCTGGCGCACACCGCATCTGCAGGTTTGGCGAGTTGATGGGTGATGAGTTCGGCGCTGGCGCACACCGCACCTGCAGTGGGTTCAGCCATAGCCTGTGGCGCCCTCATGCCCGCGCGGGGCTACGCGCCCCGCACCCGCGGGCGGGGCCAGCCCCGCCGCTCCGCACGGGGCGTGCAGCCCCCGTGAACCCCCGCATGTTGGGCCAAT
>JAKSDJ010000315.1 GCA_022360155.1 Chloroflexales bacterium
GCAGCAGGCGACGGCGGCGGCGCTCGGTCAGAATCGGCACAGCCATCTCAAGCTGCGCCGCGGCCAAGCGCAAGGCTTGCCGGATTTGCGCAATGTCGTCGTCGTCGGTCATCAATCGTCCGCACTGACAGCACTCCAACGTCACGGTCTCATCATCGGCGAGCTGCCATGCCGCTTCAACCGGCATCTCCGCAGCGCATGAGCCGCACAACGCCTCGATCCGCCCAGTCTCGGTCGTTTGAGTATACCACTGTATCTCGTTCATGCCGCCTCCCGCGTCCGGTGTGTTTCCACAATCGCCTGAGCTGCTACGACGGCATCACAGCCGCATTCGTTGATGAGTGCCAGGATACGCGCGCCGTAGCCGGTCGGCATTGGCGTGTTGTCCGCTTCGACAATGGCGGCCTGGCCACAGTGGTTGCAATAGCGGCATTGGTAGATTGGTTCGCCAGCGGGCGTGGTATCCGGCGTCATTACCCCGATCGCGCATTCGTTGCAGAGAAACCGTTGTGTGGTAGAATTCGCGTGTGCCATCGAAGGCTCCTTCCGGTGGTGCTGGGGCGCTGGGGATGTGGACTCACCAGCGCCCGCTGTGTTATTCCTCGTTAGCCTACCGTCTCCGTCCGCGTCGGCTCGCTGCGCCATCTGCTGATTGGTCGTCAGCGGCGAAAAAATCCACGTCATCGTTCGTCGCACCGCAGTTGTCGCAACCACAGTCTCTTAGCACTCCGATATGGACTGCATACGCATATTTGGCCGCGCATGCACTGCAGAGCGTGAAATCGTCGTACTCGTAAAAACTGATTGGCATATCTTGCTCCTTCACTGTGCCCCGTCTCGTGTTCGTGCATGGGGCGGGCCGTTTGCTTGTGTCATTGACATTATATACTCTTTACATTGCGATGTCAATGTATAATTTATAATAAGCCAGATACAAACATTGACATCGCGGTGTTTACTTGATATAATTGGGTGTAGGTGGTAGCATTCACAGATTGGAGCAAGGCTATGCAAAGCGAGATTATGGTACGTAGCAAACTGAGGGTGCTCATTGCCTCAGAAAATCTTAAGCGTGCTCAGTCAGGGCTACCGGCACTAACGCAGCAAGAGGTCGCAGAAAATACGAGGATTGCGCCAAGTGTTGTCAATGGTCTTGTGACCAATCGCTCGAAGCGGGTTGACTTTGAGACACTAAATAAGTTGTGCAAATTTTTCGATGTACAACCTGGCGACATCTTAGAGTACACACCTGACGAACCTCAGAGCGAATAGAGCCAGCAGCACCGTACCGCTATTTCTTTTTTATCGTGTATTCAAAAAATGATTAGTTTACTTTTGATTAATTTATGACACGCGATTGAGATGAATATACAGCGTACTATGTGGTGTTTCCAGGCGAATAAAAGGCAAGTGTATCACAAGGAGCGGCGCATCACCGGCAGTGCGTTGAGGGAATTTGTCAAGCCTGGCCAGATTGAACCGAAAGATGAAGAGAAGAGGCTGCCCCGCTATGCGACAACACCTTTACCAGCCATCGCATAGCGGGCATAGGACGAAGCCGACGCGCCAGCGCCAACTGGCGTGTCGCTTCGCCCTCTATGATACCGCACATTCGTTAACAGCAAGCCAAAAAACAAAATGGGCGCCGCGCTATCGCGACGCCCGCGCCAGGGCGGCGCTCGCTCCCGCGCCCTGACGATGGCAGTATAGCAACAACCGAGAACGATATTGCGACCCAAATAAAAAAGGTGCAGCCGCGGGATGACTGCACCGTGCCAGGGCGAGTGTGTATCTCCCCGGCGACGCCATTGTAAGCGAAAGGAGTGTGTATGTTCAAGCAC
>JAKSDJ010000871.1 GCA_022360155.1 Chloroflexales bacterium
CCAGTACGCATCCCGGTGTTCGTACCTTCGCGTCGTGGAGCATAAGGCAGTGTCTCGCCCCAACCATTGATATGGTTTGGGCGAGAACCCTTAATCTGTAAATACGCTCAAATACACCTTGAACTGTAGGGAGGTTTATTATGGAGATCAACGATCTTTTTGACGAGTTAAAAGAACCCTCTTTGATGCGGATGAGCTTGTTTGCTGGTTGGAGTAGCGCGCTCGCTGAGAACGCCGTGGAAGATACTGTTGCTATCTCTTTTATCAAAACCCTTGAATTTTGTTACCGAGCGCTGCATCATTGCCTTATGGTGATGCTTCTGATATCACCATAGGCGAACCAAACATAACAAACGATACGAGGGGATTGGTCATGGGCGCAGCGGGATGGGATTACATCGTAGCATACCACTGCGTTCGATGCTGTTAGTTTAAATCAGGCCGCTACGAATGCGGCGAGCGAATACCCACGCCGCGCCCCGCCTCGCGAACAAAGACGTCAGCTCGCCTCAAGAAACTTGTTACCCCGCCGTAAGCATTGCGTAAGGATTGTCCCCTAGAATGACCCCGCAAGGAACCCTTAGGAATGTGAGTGTTCTTCATCATCCAAAATGTACAACGCACAACGTGAGCAGCATCACAGAACACGTATCAGGGATGCTATATATTTCCCGAGTCTTTAAAGAAACATTCACCTTTTGGCTTGACTGCTGCGGCGAGGCATCTCCTCAGCAGATAGCATGGTCAGCAAAGGAATCAGTGATACATATGCGCAAGCGTTATCATCATACGATCATCTTCGTGGCAGGCGCTCTTCCTCCGCGCCCTGAAGGCGCGGCGCTGCTCTGGGAAACCGGGGCGGCGCTGCGAGCGCCCCATGCTTGAGCGCAACATCGCGGTGGCAGTGGGCCAGCGGCGCCGCGATGGAATATACCAGCGTATGCTGCTCGTGATTGGCGGCTGGGCGCTGCTGATCGGCGGCATCCAACTCTATGCCTGGCAACAGATGATTCACCCGCTGGAGTTGATCCAGGATCTGGTCCAGCTCTGCCATACACACCCAGTTGGCCCGCTGTTCTTTATTGGCGCGGCGGCGCTCAGCCCTTTACTGCTCATTCCCGCTGCGCTGCTTGGCAGCGTCGCCGGGCTTTGCTTTGGGCCAGTCCTCGGTGTGGCCCTCACCCTCATCGGCTGCAACCTCTCGGCAACATTCACCTATAGCCTCGGGCGGTTTTCGACACGCGGCGCGGGCGGAAGCGGACGGCTGCTTGAACGCTACGGCCCGCATTTGCGCCGCAACGCCTTCCTCAACGTGATCCTGCTGCGCCTGAGCTTCCTACCCTACGATCCGGTCAATTACCTGATTGGTCTGCTGCACATCCGCTGGGTCTCCTTTATTGTGGCAAATACCATCGGCAGCTTGCCGGGCGTGATCGCGATTGTGCTGGCCGGGGCCGCGCTCGAAGGGATCGACCAGGGCCTGCCCATGCTCGATCCCCGCGTGCTGATCGGTTCTGCCCTGCTCCTCCTGCTCAGTCTGGGGCTGGCCATCGTATTACGGCGACGCGCAAAGAACACGATGCCGTAGCGTTGTTCAACAGCGCTGTGGCATCGTCGAATCCACCGTGCTCCGAAACCAGCCTAACCTTGTTGTACGACGAGCCGCCGCAAATCTGCCGCCTGGCATACGCCGCGTTCTGCCATCGTGCAGATGTCCCCGCCACACCTAGCACGCTATACTTGGCGCAGTCATACTACTTCACCCCTGCACTGCTGATAAGTTTCGATAGCTGAGAAAAGGAGCCCGCCATGCTCAAGCGAATTATGCGTTACCTGTCGGTTGTTTTCATTTTTGCCGTCGTCGCGGTGGTCTTTTGGAGCTATACCACCCAGGCCGAACCTGACCATACCGAGTCGCAAACCGAGTCCGTCGCCAACGCAGCGCCAACTGAAGCCGCCACCGACGACGCGCATGCCGAAGCCGCCACCGGCGACGCGCATGCCGAATGGACCTACTCCGGCAACCACGGCCCGGCCTACTGGGCGGAGTTGGGCTATGCAGAATGCACCGCCGCCCACGAGTCGCCCGTCAACCTGGCCACCGCCCAGCACGCTGAACTGCCCGAGATCCGCTTCGACTACTATCCGAGCGAGTTGGAGTTGATCAACAACGGTCATACCATTCAGGCAACCTACCTGTCCGATCCGGCCAGCACTATCACTGTCGGCGATGAGGTCTACACCTTGCAGCAGTTCCACTTCCACACCCAGAGCGAGCACACCCTGGACGGGCAGCACGCCCCGCTGGAAATCCATTTCGTGCATCAGAACGAGGCCGGCGCCTACGCGGTGGTCGCGGTGCTGGTCCAGTTCAGTGCGGGTGGACAGGCGCCGCTCGCCGCGCTGTGGGACACGCTGCCGGCGGCGGAAGACGTCGCTCAGCGCTACCCCGAAGTGACCATCAACGCGGCGGACCTGCTGCCCGCGCCACGCCCGGTGGCGAACGTCGCCGCACACCGGCCCTACTACACCTACGCCGGGTCGCTGACCACGCCGCCGTGCAGCACCGGGGTGAC
>JAKSDJ010000162.1 GCA_022360155.1 Chloroflexales bacterium
GCGACCAGGGCCTGCTCGACGACGCGGCGCTCGCCGACTTGCAGGCGCGGATCGAGGCCGAGATCGATGCGGCGCAGGACTATGCCGAGCGTTGTCCCTACCCCGACCCGACGACTGTGACCGAGGGGGTGTTTGCCTGAAGGAGGGCGCTGTTCGCCACAGCGCGCTGCGCCCCGGCTGCTCCTGAGCCCGCCGCCGCGCTTGCCGGTTGGGCTGATCAGGAGCGCCAGCATTCCTAGCCTCGAACTCGCGCTCGATTGGACATTTGAAGACATCACAACAAGCATCTTCTCGCATTGCTAAGGAGATACGGTATGACCTGGGACCAGGGACTGCACAAGACTATTACGACGCTCGAAGCGCCGCACGTAAGCGCCGCGCAAGAGTTGACGTACCTCGAAGCGATCCGCGCCGGGCTGCACTACGAGATGTCGCGCGACCCGCGCGTGCTGGTGATGGGCGAAGACATCGGCGTCTACGGCGGGGCCTTCAAGGTAACGCAGGACTTGCTCGACGAGTTCGGCGAGAACCGCGTGATCGACACGCCGATGACCGAGCTGTGTATGATCGGCGCGGCGGTGGGTATGTCGTTCCAGGGATTGCGCCCTGTTGTCGAGATGCAGTTCGCCGACTTTATCTCCACCGGCTTCGACTCGATCGTCAACTTTGCGGCGACGAACCACTACCGTTGGGGCCAGCCGGTGCCAATCGTGATCCGCGCCCCCGGTGGCGGCGGTCTACGCGCCGGGCCGTTCCACTCGCAGAGCAATGAAGCCTGGTTCATCCACACGCCGGGGCTGAAGGTCGTCGCGCCGGCCACCCCTGCCGACGCGCGCGGTCTCCTGATCAGCGCCATCCGCGATCCCAATCCCGTGCTCTATTACGAAACCAAGTACCTCTATCGCTCGCTACGCGGCCCGACACCCGACGGCGAAGCCGGGATCGTGCATATCGGGAAGGCGGCGCTGGCCCGTGAAGGCGACGACCTGAGCATTATCACCTACGCGGCGATGGTCCACGAGGCGCTCGCCGCCGCGGCAACCTTGGCCGAGGAGGGGTATCGTGTCGAAGTGCTCGATCTGCGCTCGCTCAAGCCGCTCGACGCCGAGGCGATCCTGGCGAGCGCCCGCAAGACCAGCAAGGTGCTGATTGTGCATGAGGCCAACCGCACCTGCGGAATTGGCGGCGAGATCGCGGCGCTGATCGCCGAGCAGGCGTTCGAGCATCTTGACGGGCCAATTCTGCGCGTCGCCGCGCCGGACACCCCGGTGCCATACAGCCCGCCGCTCGAAGATGCCTACCGGCCCAACGCGGACAAAATCCTGGCCGCCGCGCGGGAGTTACTGGCGTATTGAGTTTGATGCAATGGGATTGACGGAGGCATTGGGATCGAGCACTGGCGGCTTATTCTGTTTTGAACAGGGCGATACAGGCGCACAAAATCGCAGATGGCTTCCTGATACTGAAATAACGCAAGCTCATCCTGTCAATCCTGTCCACACTACCGGTGCGCTAATTCGCTTCCTGTTCCAGGAATTTCAGCGGGTTTTTCACAAAGCGTCCCCGGCAACCGGGGCAACAGAAGTAGTAGGTCGTGTCGGCGTGGACGGCGGTGTGCTGTGCGGCAGAGACCGCCACTTCCATACCGCATACCGGATCGATCGCTATTGCCGGTTGGCGTCGGAGCGCCACCGGAACAGTCTCGACCGGCGCGGAGGGCGCCTCGGCCCAGCGACCGCAGCGCTGGACTTGCACCACTTCAGCCAGAATGCTCAGCGCGATTTCGTCGGGCGTGGTCGCGCCAATGTCTAGCCCGGCGGGCGCTTTCAAGCGTTGGAGCGCGGTCTCTTCGATGCCGCTGTCGCGCAGGTAGGCGACGAGGGCCGCGGCGCGCTGGCGGCTGGCAACCAATCCGATGTACTGCGCCGGGCTGCACAGCGCTGCCAGCAGCGCCGCTTCGTCGCCGCCCTGAGTGGCAATGATGACGTAGCTGCCGCTATGGAACAACTGGGGTTCTAGTTCGGGCTGTTCGTGCCATGCGATCTGAAACGCGGCGCTAGCCCCAATGTTTGCCAGGGCGCGGGCAATCGGCGTCTGCCCCACAATTGCCAGCGTCGGCGGCGGGAGAAACGGCTCGATGAAGATCTCCAGCGTGCCGCCACTGTGGCAACTCATTGGGTAGGCGATCACGCCCTCGCGCGCCTGATCGACGCCCTCGCCCATCAAGCCGATCAGACGGGGCTGCCCGTCGCTTATCGCCTTGAGCGCCTCACGCACCACGACCGGCTGGGCGCACGAACCGCCGATCCACCCCTCCAGTGTACCGTCGGCGTGGATCACCGCGCGGTCACCAGGGTGAGCAGAGGTTGGCTTTTCGGAACGGACGACGGTTGCCAGAGCAAATGGCCGGCTCGTCGCCTGCAACGTCGTGAGCTGTTGAAATATAGCCTCCATCATTGAGACTCCTATTGCGGGTTAGCATTCTTCGGCTGGGCCAGTCCTGAGCGCAGCCGAAGGGCTCAGGACCGGGGTTTGAATGTTTGAACGTTTGACATGGGTTCAGAACAACCAACGCAACGGCGTCGTTGGGGTTTGCTTCGTAGGTGCGGCTTACAGCCGCGCTGACTGCTTATTGCAGAAAGCGATGCGACATACAATTTGCAGCCCACCGACAACGATCTCGCAGCGACGAACCATGTCATAGAGCTGTCTGAAAAGGTTATGGAATGCGGCAGCCATGCTGCTGCGTGCAAGCATGGCTTGCGCACTCCACATTCCAATGCGCAAGCATGGCTTGCGCACTCCACATTCCAATGTGATCGTTTCCCGCTGCGTCCCGTGTTTGCCCCAGCGCTCGCCTATTCAGGCAGCTTTCCAGATAGTCTCTTAGCACGTTGACGGCTATCGGCCTATCGGCTATTTTTCGTTAGGACATTGCCGTTGCCGTGGTCCTAAACCTTTTACTACCTTGACGGGCAAGATATCATTCAGTTATAATCTCTATTGAATTCCTGATAGATATCATTTTACCACTTTTCTTCACCTTCATAACGACAATTCCCTAACGATATATTGTTGTTGTGTATGGAAGAAGGCAAGCTCCTGATTCCTTGGGCAGTAGCGGCGATTCGCCGAGGAGGCGTCTGCATGATTCCTGGTCCCTTCGAATACCATTCCCCTACATCGCTGGCCGAAGCGATAGACCTTCTCGGGCAATACGGCGACGAGGCCAAGCTCCTTGCCGGCGGGCATAGCCTGATTCCGCTGATGAAGCTGCGGCTGGCACAGCCCGCGCACCTGGTTGATTTGAACAGTGTGCCCGGCCTCGACTACATTCACGAGGAGCAAGGCCACCTGCGGATCGGCGCGTTGACCCGCGAGGTCGATGTCGAATATAACGCCCTGATCCTCGACCGCTATCCTTTGATCGCCGATACCGCCCGGGTGGTGGGCGATCCACTGGTGCGCAATATGGCGACGCTCGGCGGCAACCTGGCCCACGGCGACCCAGCCAATGATCATCCGGCGACCATGCTGGCCCTCCGCGCTACTGTCGCCATCCAGGGGCCAAACGGCGAGCGGGTTGAACCTGTTGACGACCTCTTCGTCGGCCTGCTCACCACCATACTCGAACCAGATGAGATTCTGACCGAGATACGCATTCCTGTACCACCGCCGCGCAGTTCGGGAACCTATATCAAGCTGGAGCGGAAGGTCGGCGACTACGCTATTGCTGCGGTTGCGGTCCAAATCACGCTCAGCCCTGACAACAGCGTGGTCCAGGCCGGCATCGGTCTGACCGCCGTGGGGCTGACTCCCATCCGCGCCGCCGCCGCCGAGCGCTTTCTGATCGGCAAGCAACTGGATAAGGCAGTGCTTCAAGAGGCAGGAGAACGCGCTGCCGCCGCCGCCGACCCCTCGATCGATCTCCGCGGTTCCGCCGAATACAAGCGGGCGATGGTCGCCGAACTGACCCAACGAGCGCTTATGAAAGCTGCTGCTCGCGTGATGAGTAATGGATCATAAGGAATGCGCAAACTCGTTTGTCGTCATTTGCACCTCGGAACCAGGAGCCAGGAATGAACCAGAAAATCAATGTAACAGTGACGATCAATGGGCAGCAACGCAGCGCCAGCGTGCCGCCACGGATGTTGTTGGTCCACTTCATCCGCGAAGAACTCGGCCTAACCGGCACTCACATCGGCTGCGACAGCAGCAACTGCGGGGCCTGCACTGTGCTGCTCGATGGGCGAGCGATCAAGAGCTGCACGCTGTTTGCTTTTCAAGCCAACGGCAAAACGCTGTTGACCGTTGAGGGGTTGGAGCAGAATGGCCAACTCCACCCCATCCAGCAAGGCTTCTACGAGAAACATGGGCTCCAGTGCGGCTTTTGCACGCCGGGGATGATGCTGGCCGGGCTCGATCTGCTCAGCCACAATCCGAACCCTTCTGAGGAAGAGATCCGCTGGGGCATCTCCGGCAATCTTTGCCGTTGCACAGGCTACAACAATATTGTGGAGGCGATCCAATTCGCCGCCGAAAAGATGGCGGAGTAGCACGTTGGCACGTTGGCACGTTGGCACGTTGGCGCGTTGGCAGGTTACAGCTTCAATTCTCAATTGTCCATTCCCAATTGTCCTTGCTTCGCCTAACGCTATTTATAGATCATACGAGGAAGAGATATGAGTGAGCAAAAAGTCCACGGTATGGGCAAGAGCCTGCGCCGTAAAGAAGATCCCCGCTTTATTCGCGGCAAGGGCGTCTATGTCGATGATGTGAAGCTGCCGAATATGGTCTATATGGACATCGTGCGTAGCCCCTACGCCCACGCCACGATCAACAAGATCGACGCCGCGGCGGCGTTGGCGCTGCCCGGCGTACTGGCCGTGATCACCGGTAAAGACCTGGACACAGCGGGCTTGGCCTGGATGCCCACACTGATGGGCGATACGCAGATGGTGCTGCCGGTCGACCGGGTCGTCTACTACGCCCAGGAAGTCGCCGCCGTGATCGCTGAGGACCGCTATACGGCGGCGGATGCGATCCTGGCGGTGGAAGTGGACTATGAGCCGATAGCGCCGGTGCTCGACCCCTTCAAGGCGCTTCAGCCGGAGTCGCCGCTGGTGCGCCCGGACCGCGCGCAGAAGACCAACCATATCTGGGATTGGGAAGCGGGCGACAAACACGCCACCGACCAGGCGTTCGCCGAGGCCGATGTGGTGATCAAGCAGGATCTGCATATCCCTCGCATCCACGTCGCCTCGATCGAGACCTGTGGCTGTGTCGCCGATTTCAACCCGGTCAGCGGGAAGCTCACCGTCTGGATGACCACCCAGGCGCCACACGCCATCCGCACGGTCTTCTCGATGGTGAGCGGCATCCCCGAGCACAAGATCCGCGTAATCTCGCCCGATATCGGCGGTGGATTCGGCGGCAAGGTGCCGGTCTACCCCGGCTACGTCTGTGCGGTCGTCGCCTCGATCCAGCTCGGGCGTCCGGTGAAGTGGATCGAGGACCGTAGCGAGAACCTGCAAGCCGACTCCTTCGCCCGCGACTACTGGATCACGGCGGAGCTAGCCGCCAAGCAGGACGGCACGATGACGGCGCTGCGAGTCAAGACGATCGCCGACCATGGCGCATTCGACGCCGCCGCGAATCCGAGCAAGTTCCCTGCTGGCCTCTTCAGCATTGTCACCGGAAGCTACGACTTCAAGCAGGCCCACGTCGCGGTCGCCGGGGTGTACACCAACAAGCCGCCGGGAGGCGTCGCCTATCGTTGCTCCTTCCGGGTCACCGAAGCGGTCCACACAATCGAGCGCATGACCGACATCCTGGCCCATGAACTGCGGATGGACCCGGCAGAGTTGCGCATGAAGAACTTCATCCGCCCCGAACAGTTTCCCTATAAGTCGATCCTGGGCTGGGAATACGACAGCGGCAACTACCCCGCCGCGCTGCAGAAAGCGCTAGATCTGATCGGCTACGCTGAACTGCGCAAGGAGCAAGCCGAGAAGCGCGCCCGCGGCGAGTTTATGGGCATCGGCATCTCGTCGTTCACCGAGATCGTTGGCGCGGGACCGTCGCACACCTTCGACATTATGGGCATCAAGATGTTCGACAGCGCCGAGATCCGCATCCATCCGACCGGCGCCGTGATCGCCCGTATCGGCGTCCAGACCCAGGGGCAGGGCCACGAAACCACCTTCGCCCAGATTATCGCCGAGGAGTTGGGCATTCCCGAAGACATGATCGAGGTCGAACACGGCGACACCGACACCGCACCTTATGGCCTGGGCACCTACGCCAGCCGGAGCACGCCGACCGCCGGCGCCGCCACAGCGATGGCCGCCCGCAAGATCCGCGAGAAAGCGAAAAAGATCGCGGCGCACCTGCTTGAAGCCAACGAGGCCGACCTGGAATGGGAGCGCGGTCGCTTCTTCGTGAAGGGCTCGCCCGACCAGGGCAGGACCATCCAGGAGATCGCTTTCGCTGCCTATACCAACTATCCGCAGGAGGTGGAGGCCGGACTAGAAGCGGTCAACTACTACGATCCGCCTAACCTGACATTTCCGTTTGGCTCGTACATCTGCGTGGTCGATATCGACAAAGGTACCGGCGAGGTCAAGATCCGCCGCTTCCTGGCGATAGATGACTGCGGCAATATCATCAATCCGATGATCGTCGAGGGGCAGATCCACGGCGGCCTGACGATGGGGCTGGCCCCGGCGCTCTATGAAGAGATCGTCTACGACGATATTGGCAACTGTGTTAGCGGGACGTTTATGGACTACCTCTTGCCCACAGCGGTCGAAACGCCGCACTGGGAAACCGATAAGACCATCACGCCTTCGCCGCATCACCCGCTAGGCGCCAAAGGGGTCGGCGAGAGCGCGACCGTCGGCGCGCCGCCAGCGATTGCCAACGCGGTCGTCGATGCGCTCTGGCGCCTTGGCGTGCGCCACATCGACATTCCCATCACGCCGCCCAAGGTCTGGGCCTTGCTCAAGCAGCATGGCGTTTGTTAAACAGGACGTAGCAATGCCGTATCTGCACGTCAATGGAGCGAAGCTCTACTACGAGACACAAGGCAATGGCCCCGAAACCATCGTCTTTGCCCACGGCCTGCTCTGGAGCAGGCGCATGTTCGATCCCCAAGTCCAGGCGCTACGGGACCGCTATCGCTGCATAACCTTTGATTTCCGGGGGCAAGGCCGGAGCGAAGTCACTGCGGCGGGGTACGACATGGAAACGCTCAGCGATGATGCCGCCGCGCTGCTGCAAACGCTCGTGGGCGCTCCCTGCCATTTTGCCGGTCTTTCGATGGGCGGCTTTGTGGGTATGCGGCTGGCAGTGCGTTATCCAGACCTGATCAAGTCGCTGATCCTGATGGAAACTTCGGCTGACCCGGAGCCAGCCGAAAACATCGGGCGCTACCGTCTGCTGAGCTTTATCGCGCGCTGGATCGGGATCGGCATCGTCGCCGACAAGGTCATGCCGATCATGTTCGGGCAGAAGTTCTTGAACGATCCAGCCCGCACACAGCTCAAGCAAGAAATGAAACAATGGCTGAACCAGAATCATCGGGTCGGCATCACCCGAGCTGTGCAGGGGGTCATTACGCGCGTCGGCATCTACGACGATATTCAGCGGATCAGCGTTCCCACCATGATTATGGTCGGCGATCAGGATGTAGCCACCGTCCCGGCCAAGGCGGAGCGCATGCACGCCCAGATAGCGGGATCACAGCTCATCATCATTCCAGGGGCCGGCCATACCTCGACCATCGAAGAGCCAGCAGCGGTCACCGTGGCGCTACGCGACTTCCTGGCGCGCCAGACGGCAGAGGAAAGAGTAGCGAGGAATGAGTGAGGAGTGAGGAGGCGTCGCCGCTCCGCCCTGCCCCCCTAAATCCCCCTTACAAGGGTATGTAACGTTCATGCATGGGGAATATCCGAAGTCGGATTGCGATGAACTGTCATTGTGACGCCAGGGGAGGGGCCAGGCAGATCACCCAGACGACGTCAGCGCCAAACCACTGCATCCATCACTGCTTCGCCAAGCTCCCACATTCCCCGTTTTGCAACCAACAACGTACCTGGCCACTGCCAATACCTCGCCTATTCCTTGTCTTGCCACACCTCCAAGCCTTGGGCGCTCAATTCGTCCAGCATCAATCCCACATGCCGCAACAGCGTATATTAGAAAGCCATGAAAAAATCCGCAAACGCGCGTTGCACTCCCGAAATGTGGGTCCGCCGACGGCGCACGCACGGTGCTCGATGTAAGGTCGTTAGGTTTGATTGCCATAGCACGCTGATGCCGCTGATGTCCTGCAGATCCGGCGCAGATGAAGTGGAGATGGGGTGTTGTGCGTGCGGGTAGCGCACATAGCCGTACGCTAACCACAGCCTGGCCGCTTCTGCCGCCATCCAACCCTCACAGCGGAGACATCCGCCGCAGCCATATGAACCGCCGACCACGCCACCTGCGGAGGGGTCTGGGGAACCGTGCCGGTTCCCCAGCGGGTAGCTTGAGGGGCAGCGCCCGTCAGATCCGCGAGATACCACGCATCGGGGAGGTGTAACCCCATATGCAACCAGCGCGAATGAATGAACCGTCAGGGCGCCTCAGCGGGGCGCCCTTCAAGGGCGAACAAAACATGCGGACGAAAGAACTGTTTGAGGTGTTGGGATGCGCGGTATCCCCTCACCTCCTAGCCCTCTCTCCCGCCCCCTTGATTCCCCCGCACGCGGGGGTGAGGGAGAAGGGGAACACGCCACATTAGGAAGCGACACATCTTGTTCCGAACATGGGTGCTGTCCACCCCTAAAGCGGGGAGCCCAAGGGGCGGATCCCGCTCGGAGTTGCACGCGCCATACATCAGGGAGGCGCGATCCTACGCGGCAAACGCGAACGAAGGACTTCGGCGGCGACAAGCCGCCGCCGCCCATCCCCGACGCGGGACGCTCAGTCCCGCCCGCAAACCCCTACCAATCACCAGCGTAGCGCGTCGTATAAGGCGTGGCGACCTGATTGAGATAGCCCCAGTGAAGCTCGACCAACTGCCGCAGATGCAACAGATCGTGGGCCAACCACGCCGCGAACAGATCGCCCGCAGTGATTGGCCCGACAGGGTGCTGGTACGTAGCATCCCAATCAGCCTCGGTGCATGTTTCCAGCCAGGAAAGCGACTCGGCGCGCTCGGCGAGAAATTGCTGAATAGAATGCTGCAAATCGCGCTGCGCATAGGCTCGTTCGACAACCCAGCCTTCTGGGTCAATCGGCGGCCATGGCTCGCCTGGATGAAACAGAGTCATCCGCAGGCGAGTGCGGAAGTCGTCGCGCTCCTCATCGACAAGGTGGTTGATCACCTCAAGGGCCGACCAGTCCTTGGGCGTGGGTTTCCAGCGGGCCTGTTCAGCGCTTAACTCGTTCAGGAGTCCGGCGATGGCATCACGGTTGGCGCGCAAACGGACAATAAAGAATTCAAGATTCATACCTGCATCCTCTCCTATCACAAAATAGCCAATCGATCGATAGGTTGCCAACATGCAAATAGGCCAGCGTCCAAATAACGCCCGTTGCGTAAGAAACCGCCGATGCACGCCGATAGAATAGCCAACGTGCGAACGCTAACCCCTATCCTGAGCCCTTCGGCTTCACTCAGGACTAGCGCAGCCGAAGGATGCCAACCTGCAACGGAACGCTGATGCCGCCGATGGACGCCA
>JAKSDJ010000230.1 GCA_022360155.1 Chloroflexales bacterium
CGATCTCTATCAATGTCATTATACACGGCGATGCGCTGTTGGGCTAGCGGGAAATACACTGCCAAACGATGCACCGCCCCGCTTGCTCGACCGCGTGCGCCAGGCGCTGCGGGTCAAACAGTACGCGCTCCGCACGGAGGAAGCGTATGTCGGCTGGATTAAACGGTATGTTCTGTTTCACAACAAACGGCCTCCCCAGGCCATGGGCATGCCCGAAAGCGCAGCGTTCCGCACGAATCGCGCCGTCACGCAGCGCGTGGCGGTCGTCGCCTTCACCCCATTCCGCGTCGCTGCCCAGCGCTACAGTGCATTCCTTGAGGCGTCGATGGTGGTATCATAGCGGCAGCAAGCTGAACCGATTGAAATACGGAGAACCAAAAAGCCCATCAACCCTGGTTGCTCTGCCGCCGACTCATCCTGTATGTTCAGAGTCTACGACCACTCGACCGTCAATGACGACGTAGACCACCTGTCCGAGATGTCCATTGAGGACGACGGTTGGCACCGGGTGTCTGGGACCGATCTGGAAAGGTTCGTCGGGTCGAATAACGACGAGGTCTCCCAATTGCCCAGGGGTCAATCGGCCAAGCAGGCCCGGACGCCCAAGGCTGGCCCCGCCGTTGGTCGCCGCTGTCAGAGCTTGTTCGAGGGTGAACGCGAAGTCATCCCCAGCCGCCTCCCTATTGATTGCGAGCGCCCCTATCATCAGCTCGAACGGTGACGCCAGCTTCTCCATCGGTGTATCACTGCCGAGGACGATCGGCACACCAGCCTCCAACAGCCTGCGCGCGCTGTTGTGATAAGCCACGCCAGATCCAAAAAGGGCATTGCCTAGCGGGTTGAGATTAACCGTGGCGTTTGATGCTGCGATTCTCGCTATGTCACGATCATCGAGCACACCGGCGTGCATCAGGGTGAGGCGTTCGGTCAGCAATCCGGCGTCTTCGAGTCGTTCAATCGGCGTACGGCCTTCGAACCAACGCGCGTGCAACTCAATCTCGTCGTCGAGAACGTTCGTATGCACATGCACGGGGATGTCCCGTTCAGCGGCCAGTTCAGCAAGGCCACAGAGCAACTCATCGGAACAGGTGATCGTCCAGACCGCAGAGACACCCGCGCGTACCCGCCCGCTTCCGTTTCCGTCAGTTGCATCGATGAATGCGCGCGCTCGATCGAGCAGCGCTGCGGAGTCAGCCTGACGCACCGGCAATTGGCCGGCGGCTTGCGGAAAGAAATCGGCAAGGTGTGGGCCTACCATAGCGCGTATACCGACATCCGCTGCTGCTGCTGCCACGGC
>JAKSDJ010000644.1 GCA_022360155.1 Chloroflexales bacterium
AACTGGCTCGATGTTGCATCCGGACCCAAGGAAATAAGTAACCATCGTTGCACTGACTGTTATCGGCTTGCCCGGTTTAGGGCTGCAATAGATTTCGGTGGGGCCACTGATGTCACCACATCAGTGGTCTTCTGTTTTCATCGTCGAATCGCCCTGTAAGCCACAATCGCAAGTCTAATCCAGGCCCCTAGGGCAGCGTCAACGTAAAACATCCACTGTAGATCGCCGTAGATCTACGACTATCTGCGGTGAGTCTGTGCGCATGTACATTATCAGCGTGCTATTGCAGAACGGTAACGTAGCCCTGTTCAGGCAATAATGCCATGCTGCTCAAGCCATCATTTTGGGTTATACTAAATGTCATGACACTGGTTATGTGGCCGTGTTGAGAGGAGGTTTTCATTGAGCCGGGTTTATAATTTTAATCCAGGCCCCGCCGCTTTACCGCTCCCGGTGTTGGAGCGCGCCCAACAAGAATTGCTCGACTACCAGGGTCAGGGCATGTCAATCCTGGAGATGAGTCACCGTTCCAAGGAATATGAAGCCCTGAACGCCCGGGCAGAGGAAAGGATTAAAGCGCTCCTAGGCATTGACGATAGTTATCGTGTTCTATTCATTCCGGGCGGAGCCAGCCTGCAGTTTGCAATGGTTCCAATGAATTTTCTGCCCGCCAGCGCTGTTGCCGATTATATCCTGACCGGAGCATGGGCGGAGAAGGCCTTCGGGGAAGCGAAAAAGATTGGGCAAGTTCACATTGCTGCCAGCACCCAGACAGAAAACTATCATCGCATCCCGGATACTAGCGCAATCAAACTCAGCGATCGCCCCGCTTATGTTCACATCACCTCAAACAACACGATCTACGGCACGCAATGGCAGCAATATCCCGATGTAGGCGACTACCCGCTTGTGGCCGATATGAGCAGTGATATTCTGTCACGCCCCTTCGATGCAAGTAAGTTCGCCTTGATCTACGCCGGAACGCAAAAGAATATCGGTTCGGCAGGCGTGACCGCCATTATCATTCGCCAGAGTTGGCTCGATCAGGCGTCCACCGTAATCCCAACGATCCTGCGCTATACGACATTTGCGAAGAATAACTCGCTCTACAACACGCCGCCAACCTTTTCCGTTTATCTGATGAGTCTGGTGTTGGAATGGATCGAGGATCAGGGCGGCGTGGCGGCGATTGATCGTATCAACCGGCAAAAGGCTGCGGTTGTCTACACCGCAGTCGAGCGTAGCGGCGGCTTCTATCACGGCCACGCTCAACCAGAAAGCCGCTCGTTGATGAATGCGACCTTCCGCCTGCCGAGCGAAGATCTGGAAAAGCAGTTCATTAGCGAAGCAAAAGCTGCTAGTATGGTTGGGCTCGGAGGGCACCGCTCAGTTGGCGGAATCCGTGTGTCGCTCTACAATGGAGTGAGCCGGGAGGCATGCGAAGCCTTGGCTGCGTTCATGGATGAGTTTATGCGCAAGAATGGTTAATTCTGCGCCTATTTACAGGGACGCGGGGTAATGAGACAATCTGGCGACAAGGCGATGATGCCGAACCATTGTTGGTTGCGTCGCCTAGCCGCCAAGCGTGGATATCATGCTTACGTTGTCGTTGGATTTTGGTGGCACAAAACTTGCAGCGGGACTCGTAGATGCCAACACTGGCCAGGTCTTTGCTGCCGAACAACACCCAACACCGGATGACGCCACAAGCAGTTATGCGGCAATGCTGGATATGGCCAAAACGTTGCTTGGTCATGCTCCAGGACAAGTGCATGCCGTCGGGGTAAGCTTCGGCGGGCCGGTCGAAGCCGATGGGCGTACGGTGCGCTGCTCGATGCATATAAACGGGTGGGAAGATGCAGCGCTAGCCGCTTGGATCGAGCGCGACATAAGCTTACCTTGCGCCATTGCCAATGATGCCGATGCAGCCGCCCTAGCCGAACAACGTTATGGTGCGGGACGTGATGTTATGCATCTGCTCTATCTGACAGTCAGCACCGGCATCGGCGGCGGGATTGTGATTGGCGGCAAGCTCTACCGCGGCGCGCGAGCCTGGGCCGGCGAAGTTGGGCATCAGGTGCTCGATCCCAGAGGTCCACCGTGCGCCTGCGGTCGGAATGGCTGTCTAGAGTCGCTTGCATCGGGACGGGGTGTTGCCCGAGCGGCCAAGATTGCACTTGGCGCGTTGCGCTCGAACCTTGACATGCTGCAAGCTGATGAGGTGCCGCCTGAACAACACAACTCCAGCCTGCTCAGTTTGCCTGTTGAGCAAATCACTGCACAGACTGTTGCCGAAGCAGCTGCAATTGGCGATGTGTTGGCCAGCATAGTTTGGGAACGGGCAATGACCTGGTTGGGGATTGGGATTGCGAATGCAGCGAATGTGCTGAATCCGGCGCTGGTCGTTTTGGGCGGCGGATTGACCCGTGCCGGCGCGCTGCTGTTTGAACCAGTGCGGCACATCGTTGCCCAGCGTGTGCTTGACCCGAATCTGGAAATTGTTCCTGCGGCGCTGGGCGATCACATTGGATTGCTGGGCGGTGCAGCCATTGCTGCCGATATGCCGCACATGAGCGAATAGCTTCGTACAAGGAAGGAAACCGAATGCCACCGCTTATATTTGATGCGCAAATCACATTTGCACCAACGACAGATTTGGCCGCCTGCGCCAACTTTTATGAAACAGTCATGCTCTTGCCGCTTGTCCTGGATCAGGGCTCTTGCCGGATCTACCGAGTCGCTGGCGGCGGCTATCTTGGTTTTTGCCAAACCGATGCTCCTGTGACCGCCGATGAACGTTTGATTCTCACCTTCGTCTGTGACAATGTGGACGAGTGGCATGCCCGTTTGAGCGCCCAGGGGGTCGTAACAGACGGTCCGCCGCGCGAGAACGCGCAATACCAGATCTATCATTTCTTCGCGCGCGATCCCGACGGGTATCGGATCGAGGTCCAACGATTCCTCCATTCCTTTCCACCTGATGGCACTGCTTAGATACGGCATATCGGCGGCAGATGGTCTTGGCAAAGCAAATGATTACGTGGGCATATGAAAGTTGTAATGTTGTCGAAGGCGCTGGTTTCCGGCGTGTATCAGAAAAAGCTGGAAGAGCTGGCGCGGTTTCCTCATCTCGAACTGATTGTTTTAGTCCCTCCCTTCTGGCGCGAACCGCGTACCGGCGTGGTGCAACTCGAGCGTCGCTTCACAAGCGGCTATCGTCTGGAAGTCCTGCCGATGGCGCTCAATGGGCGGCATCACTTTCATTTTTATCCGGGGCTGGGCCGGGTATTAGCCCACGAGCGTCCCGACATTTTCCACGTTGACGAGGAAGCTTTCAACTTAGCGACCTTTCTAGCTTTTCGGGTCGGTTTGGCAGTGGGGGCGCGCTGCTGTTTCTACAACTATGCCAATATTGATCGCTATTATCCTCCTCCGTTCAACCTCTTCGAGCGCTATGTTTTCCGCCACGCCGCCTATGGTATGGTCTGCAACCAGGAAGCGGCCGCAATTATCCGCCGTCATGGCTACACAGGGCCGTATTGCGTGCTACCGCAATTTGGCGTCGATCCCAATCTCTTTTCCCCCAG
>JAKSDJ010000965.1 GCA_022360155.1 Chloroflexales bacterium
CGCTAGCAGCCAGACATTTGGCAGCAATGCCAGATGCATATAGCGACCCTGGGGAATATAGACCGATGAACCAGGCGGTGGTAGCGGATGCACCCGCAGCAGCACGGCAACCCACGCCGCCAGAATAGTGGTGAGAAAGAGCCAGATACAGCGCTTTTGCCAGAGTGGCATAAGCGTACGCGAGCGCAGACCATACACTGCTAACCCCGCCCACCCAGCAGTGAATGCAACGAGCGCCGCCCACTCCAGCCACCAGGCCATTAAGACGTGTCCCCAGCCAAAACGATGCCAAAATGTCTTGAACGAAACCTCTAAAAGCGCTGGATAGACCCTTCGGCTCCGCTCCCAATTTTCGAGGGAGTGCAGTGTTCTATTAATATCGAGGCGCAAGTAGCGCAGACTCAGATCGGCAAGCCAGGGACGAGCGCTTAGCCAGACCCCAGACGATGGCTCAGGTCCGCGTGCTTCGATCCGAAACGAAGCAAGGCCCACCAAGATCAGTATGACCATTCCGACAGGCGCCCAGACTTGCCAGCGTAAGGCGCGGCGGTGCAACGACCAGATAAGGGCGAGAAGAAATGGGATGATCGCAATGACTGCCGTCCGCTTGGTAAACAAAGCAACTCCGAGACCAAGAATGGCTAACAAAAGCGGCACAGGGCGCAGGCCATCGCGGATCAACCAAACACAGCCGAGCAGCATCGCGGCAATGGCGAAGTTCACCAACACATCGTTGTTCACTGCACTCATCATATCACTGAATGCGGGGACCGTGAGCACAAGTAATGGCATGGCGAGATGCAAAACAGGCTGTTGGGGAGCTAGGATCACACTCAAGCGCCAGGCACACATGACAACCAACGTATAGAGTAATACCCCAAGTAGGCGCGCAGCATACAACTGCGTTTCAATCGAGAGATACTGCAAGCCACGAATCGGCAGCGCCACAACCGCATAGTACAGCGGCGGGTCAGCCCGCTGGTCAAGGCCAATATCAGGTGGCTGAGCGCTTAAGAGATCAGGGAAAACTCCTTCAGACCAGAAGCGAAAACGGTGCATCGAGTCCGCAATTTCGCGGCTCGTTTGGAGGTCAAAATCCGCCAGAGTCGGTTGGCGACCTAGTAACGCGATCAACCGTGCATAGAGAAAATGAGGCGGTTCGTCGTAATGCTGCCAGGGCGGCACAATCGCCAGATAGAGCAAGCCGTGGACAAACGCCAGGGGAAGCAGCCACCGAAGAATAGAGCCACCGGAAGATACAACATGATACGAAATCTCCGAAGTACTACGTTCTGCGCTACCTCGCGATTCTGTTAGAGGATCGACCCCAAGGGTTTGCACATGTGTTCTCCAAAGACAGGGCTTCAAGATAGACAATGTGGCTTTAGATTCGTAGGCGCGGCTTGCAGCCGCGCTGGCTATCTCTTGTGGAGAGAGGCTTCACGGTGGATTAGCCACACCTACAATGTAAAAGTCCCTACGAACCATGCCAACCTGTCAACCCCTGTCCTGAGCGCAGCCGAAGGATGCCAACCTGTCAATGCACTAACCTGCCAACGTCTACTCAATACGCGCCGTGACTGCTCAAAACTACAGCGACCGTCCGCATAAGAATCCGGACATCTAGCCAGAACGAGTAGTTCTGAATATAGTACAGATCGTCCTCGGTTTTCTCGGTATGCAAATGCATAGGTTTTTCGCTCCGCCCGTTGACTTGCCACCAGCCCGTCATCCCCGGCGGCACCCGGAAGCGCTGCCACTGCCACGGTTCATACTCGGCGGCAATATAGGGCATCTCCGGACGTGGGCCAACCAGGCTCATCTCCCCCCGCAGCACATTGAACAGCTGCGGCAGTTCATCCAGGCTGGTGCGGCGCAGCTTGCGCCCCAACGATGTAACCCGGGGATCGTCCCTGCTCTTGTAGATGAGTCGGCCGCAAGCATCGCGCTGCACTACCTCTTGCCAACGTTTTTCGGCATCCTGGTACATACTTCGAAATTTGATCATCTTGAAACGCCGGCCATGCTCGCCGATCCGCTCCTGCAACAAAAAGACTGGACCGGGCGAATCCAGTTTGATCAGCAACGCAATGAGCAATAGAAGTGGTAAAAACAACAGGATCAACAGCAGACTCCCGCTCAGATCGAAGAGCCGTTTGAGCACCCGCTGTGGTTCACTCAACGCCGACTCACGCAGGCTGATTAGCGGGATACCGCCCAGGGTCTCGACGGACGTGCGTGCGAAGGCCAGATCAAGCACACCCGGCACCATGTGCAACATAACCGGCTGCTGCTGTAATTGCAGCGAGATATGCGCAATCTGATCTTGTTGCTGTGGCGGTAAAGTGAAGATTACTTCGTCAATCTGGTGCTCGGCGACAATCTGTCCCGTGGCCTCAACTGGTCCCAACCAATCGGTATTACCCTCGCTAAATGGTCCATCGCTGGCGCATCCGATAATGTTCACTCCAGCCCAGGGGCGGCGCGCAAACTCCTGCACAAGTTGCTGGGCGGTTGGGCCGCCGCCAACAAGCAAGACCCGCCGCTGCCAGCCGTTGCGATGGCGAAGGTGAAAATACGAGCGCAGCAACATGTGGAATGCGAGCAGCACGACCAGATTACCGCCAGCAAAATAGAGAAACTGCAGCCGTGAAACACCGCGATAGGAGAGGTAGAGTAAGCCGGCAAACGTCAACGCAGAAAGAGCAACCGCAGCGACGAGCCGGCCAGTCGCTTCGATAAGGCTTCGCGAGAAAAGCGCGCGCTGAGGGGTGAGTATCAAAAATATGATCGTCCAGATAACACCAACCGCCAAGTAGAGTTCCCAGGGCAACTGAGCATGCTGCGGAGCAAGATCTTTGCCAAACCCTAACTGGATACGAACACTGGCTGCTCCGCGCAAACAGAGCAGCGTGAGCAGCACATCCCAAAGTAAGACACTTCCCGTGAGCCGGTAGCCGAGACGCTCAAACATGGAGACCCTCTTTACAGTACCCAAACGGTGCGATTCGGTTGCGCCGTTACCTCCGCCTACCTACGACGTGATTATTACCATACGATGCCAAAACTGGCGTAGTGTACCACGGTGGCCCGGAAAGGGCAAATACATTTTTCAGCACAGGTTTGCCGTAAAGACTTACAGCTCCGTCGCGCCCGCTAACTCCCGCTGGCCGTGGACACCCCAGGCGTGACGCCAGGGATGGGTTGACTGAACGCTAGCTCCGCTGGCATCGTTGGAGGTTCAGTCGGCGCCTGCAGAACCTGGATTGGCGGAGGCAGTGTACCCTAACGCACCTACCTGGTTTGTCGGTGCATGATCGCCTGCTGTTACTGCTCCCACCCAAGACTATGAGCCAACCGCTTCATCATGCTCCCAGCCTAACCACAATAGATCTCTAGCAGAGCGGCGATCATCTTTTCGAGCGAGAAATGCTGTTCGAGCCGGCTGCGGTTGGCTGTCCCCAGTTCGCGCTGTCGCTCTGAGTTAACTAGGTGGTCAAGGGCTGCGTCGAGCCCAGTTACGTCACCGATCTCAACAATCAGGCCGCCGTCGCGCAGCGGATCGGCCACACCCGCCACACGGGTCGTAACAATCGGCAGGGCATGGCCCATAGCCTCTAGAATCGTGTAGGGCATGCCTTCATAGCGCGAGTGAAGGACAAAAACGTCGAGACTGTCGAGTACGGCATCCACATCGGTGCGGAAGCCGGCCATAATCACCCGATCCCCCAGTTCACAGCCGGCAATCCGCTCACGCAACCGAGGCGCTAACTCGCCATCGCCAACCACCAGGTAGCGCTCCTCGTCGGCGCTGTAACGGCGGGCGCGGCGAGACGCCAACTCGATGAAGAGCAAGGGGTCTTTCTGGGCCGTC
>JAKSDJ010001029.1 GCA_022360155.1 Chloroflexales bacterium
CGAAGACATCGATGTCTGGGCGGAGGTTTGCGCGCGTTCGCTCGTCTGTGGCGGTGCAACCCCGGAGAGTGTCGTTCACGTTGCATACGGCTACGGTCTATTCACCGGCGGTCTCGGGATGCACTACGGTGCAGAGCGTCTGGGTGCAGTGGCGGTTCCTGCTTCGGGCGGCAATACCCCACGCCAAATTATGCTGATGCAGGATATGGGCGCAGATATTCTCTGCTGTACGCCAAGTTATGCGCTCAATATCGCCGACACAATGGTCCAGCGCGGGATTAACCCGACGACCTTGAACCTCAAGTACGGCGTCTTCGGGGCCGAGCCCTGGACTGAACAGATGCGAGCCCAGATCGAGAAGCGCACAGGTATCCAAGCGCTCGACATCTACGGCCTCAGCGAGGTCATTGGACCCGGCGTCTCAATGGAGTCCTACGAAGACCGCAACGGCCTATATATCTGGGAGGATCACTTCTACCCCGAAATTATCAACCCGCAGACTGGCGAGACGCTTTCCTATGGCGAGGAGGGCGAGTTGGTCTTCACCTCGCTGACCAAACGCGCTTTCCCGGTGATTCGCTACCGCACCGGCGATATTTGCACGCTCTTCCTCGAACCAAGTAAGAGCGGACGGACAATGGTACGCATGAGCCGGGTCAAAGGACGCACCGACGATATGCTAATCATTCGCGGCGTCAATGTCTTCCCCAGCGAGATCGAGCGGGTGTTGATGCAGCAGGAAGAGCTAGCCCCGCACTACCTGATTGTTCTCACTCGCGACAATGCCCTCGACCGAATCACGGTGCGCACCGAACTCTCGCCCCACCTCTACGTCGATCTTGGATCAACGCTCGAACACGAAGCCATTCAGCGGATCAGCGAGCGGGTGCGTTATGAATTGCAGAGCGTACTATCCCTTGGCGCTAAGGTCGAGATCAATGCACCATACACCCTGCCGCGCAGCGAAGGAAAAGCCGTGCGCGTGGTGGATCAACGGAATGCGTAACATATGAACCGCAAGAATGCTGAAGGTTCACTTTGTTACTTCTCGTGTTATCATCCCGTAGTCCTTCTTATCTGAAACTGTTAAAAGGAGTCCTTTGTGATCAAACTTGTTGTTCTGTACACCCATCCTGCCGATAAAGAAGCCTTTGACAAGCATTACAACGAAGTCCATGCTCCACTAGTCCAAAAAGTGCCCGGTCTGAAGAAACTTGAGGTTGCCCGCGTCACCGGCGCGCCGCGCGGCGAGTCGCCTTACTACCTGATCGCAGAGATGTATTGGGATAACGCTGAAGCAATGAATGCCAGCATGTCCAGCGAGGAGATGCGCGCCGTCAGTAAGGACGCCCGCGCCTTTGCTGGCGATCTGCTGACGATGCACGTCGCCGAGGTCTTATCATAAGAGAGCGTCCCGCAGAAATTGAGGGTGCTGTGATCGTGGATGTCCGCCCACGATCACAGTGTATACAATCGAGCGTCACGACGGGTAAATCCGTCCTTCTTCGACCCGCAAGCGTTGGGCGTTTTGGAGGAAGGCGGCATCGAAATCACCCAAGTCGGTCGCGCTTAGCAGGGTCTGCTGTCCAGGGCGACTGATGGCGCGCAACAAGTGCGTCCGGCGTTGGGCATCGAGCTCGCTAAGGAGATCATCGAGCAATAGCGCCGGCGTCTCACCGCTCCGGGCGCGCATCAGGTCGGCTTCACCCAGCTTCAACGCCAAGGTCACGCTGCGTTGCTGCCCGCGCGAACCGTACATGCCAAAATTGATCCCACCGACCGAAAAGAGCAGATCATCGCGATGCGGCCCAATCAATGTCTGGCCGCGATTCACCTCGTCGCGACGCAGAGAGCGCAGGGCAGCAGCGATCCGTTCGGCGAGGCTTCCCGGATCACGGGCCTGGGCTAGATCACAACTTGGCTGATACTGAATATCGAGCGGCTGCACCCCGCCAGTGATTTCACGAAAGAGCGGTCCTACAATCTGGCTGAGCTCAGCCACGGCGCGTAGCCGCTCGGACAGAATATATCCGCCGGATACCGACACCTCTCGGTCCCAATAATCAAGCTCATCGTCGACGGCGCGGAGGGGCCGTCGACGCTCGCGCCAAGCCCGCAGGATGCTGTTCCGCTGCTGAACCAGCTTTTGATAATGCGCCAGCGTACGCACATAGTGCGGGTCGAGCTGCGAGAGGGTGATGTCAAGGTAGCGCCGCCGCTCGCTGGGCGGGCCATCGACGAGCACCAAGTCAGCCGGGGTAAAAAGCACAACCCGAAGCTGCCCAACCAAGTCTAAGGCCCGTACCGCCCGGCGATCAATCCGCACCAGCTTCTGCGACATATTGGTGAGCTGGCCTTCCTCATCGGCCCGACGCTGAACAATCACTTCGAGCCGAACCTTGGCGTTGGAACGTTGCACTTCGGCAACCAAGCGCGCGAACGGCGGCACACTTGCTTCGCCTTGCGCTTCCCAGCGTACTAACTCACGATCGGTACTAGCGCGCGGCGAGCGGGTTGTCGCAATATAGAAGAGCGCCTCGAGAAAACTGGTCTTGCCTGCGGCATTCGGACCATAGAGAAGCGTCGTGCCAGCGTGCAAGGTCAGATCAAGACGTTGATAGTTCCGAAAATCGCGCAGGCTAAAGTTGGTGACGTGCATACGTACGTAAAACGTTTGGCGTAAAACGTAATCCGTACAGCTATCTATTACGTTTTACAGCTTACGTTCTACGCCTCGAGATTCAGTTTCCGCAGTGCTTCCAGATTGGCGCTTCCCGTGCAAAACATTGCTACCCGCAATTCGCGGAGGTAACACTGCAACCCTTCCACGACCGCCTCAGCGCCGCGCTCATCCACCGCAGAGAAGAGCGCCGGTTTGGCCGTGCCCACAAGATCGGCGCCGAGTACGATGGCTTTGGCAACATCAACACCGCTTCGCACCCCGCCGCTGCCGATCAGGGTAACATTGGGCAGCGCTGCGCGCACCTGGCGGATAGCTTCCGTGGTTGGCAAGCCCCAATGCGCAAACGCCCCCGCCACACGCGCCCCGTGTTCTGTTGCTTGGCGAAACCGTTCGACTTCGCTCCAACTCGTGCCGCCCGCTCCAGCGACATCGATACAGCGCACACCTACATCATAGAGGCGCTGCGCATCACGAGCGCTGATTCCATTGCCAACCTCTTTGACAATGACCGGCGCCGGCAGCCGTTCGCAGATTTCCCCAATGCGCGCCAGCAAACCCTTGAAGTTGACATTGCCTTCGGGCTGCACTGCTTCTTGCAGTGGATTCAGATGCAAAATAAGCGCATCCGCCTCGATCATCTCGACCGCACGACGACACTCTTCAACGCCAAATCCGTAATTTAACTGTACCGCGCCCACATTTGCCAGCAGCGGAATATGCGAGGCAACTCGGCGCACCTGATACGTCGCAGCAAGCCGACTGTCCACCAGCGCGGCGCGCTGGGAGCCAACACCCATGGCCAGGCCTAGATGCTCAGCGGCCTCTGCCAGGGCCAGATTAATCCGCTCTGCTGCCTGCGCACCGCCCGTCATCGAACTGATCAGCAATGGAGCTTGCATTGGTTTGCCGAGGAACGTCGTACTTGTATCTATTTCAGCCAGATCGAGTTCGGGGAGAGCGGTATGGGGCAAACGGTAAGCGGCAAAACCTGTCATGACTCCTTTTGCTGCGACATCCTCATTGAGCACAATCCGTATATGATCGAGCTTGCGCCCCTCAGTCGTACTGGAGTCCGGCATAGCGGATTATTCCTTGTGTATTTATACATGGCTTCTTAGCGTATTTGAATCATACCAGTAAAGCGAATGAGCGTCAAACGCACCCACAGCCCCGTCTTGACGTTATGCGCAGACGGTGCTACAGTTGATAGACCCCAACCCCCTTGGGGTGGGTTTACGGATTATGCGACAGGGTTTAGATTAAACTATTTCAGCCTGAATCTGTTTCATAGATAAGGGGAGCGATGAGACATATGTTCGTCGCCCTACATCGTTTCAAGCTAGACAATTGTCAGAAATCCTGTCATAGGAGGACATACGTATGAAGATCGATCAATTCCGTGTGCCAGGAATGTCGTGTGAACATTGTGTTCGCGCGATTACGCAGGAACTAAGCGCGGTATCAGGTGTAAGCGCTGTGCAGGTTAATCTCAGTGACAAATCGGTGCGGGTTGAGCACGATGAGAAGGTGGAGGCGAGGGAGTTGATCAGTGCGATCAACGAGGCAGGCTACGACGAAGTTGCTGTATTGGCTTGACAGACCAAACCATCGACCGGAACATCAACGACTAGCGCCGAGACCATAGCGTTAGTCGTTGATGTTCACAAATACTCATGTTGTTTCACCCGGCGCCGCCATTCGGCTTTGATCTCGACGGGCGTTCCGGTACTGATCAGGAAATCAAGGAGCAGGCGATTAAACGTATTCGATTGCTCGAGAAACGGGAAATGATTTGCTTTGGGTAGCACAATCAATTGATAAGGTCGTCCTTCCATCTCGTTCAAGAACTGCGCATGATCTGGCGATACAATAGCGTCTTTCTTGCCATAGACCGCCAGCAA
>JAKSDJ010000515.1 GCA_022360155.1 Chloroflexales bacterium
ACGTTGTTTCAGCGCCTGTGGGGCGCAGATTTGCTGGGCGAAACCCGCTGCGTGGATGTGCTGGTCCAGCGACTGCGCGCCAAACTCGACACCCACGCGCCGGGCACGCGGTTCATCGACACCGTGCGCGGCTTTGGCTATCGCTGGCGGCCCCCGGTCCAACCTGGCGCTCTCGAGCACTGGTAAAGTGTTGACAGAATTGACAGGATTTACAATTCAGGAGTAAGGGAAGCCATGCGCGTGGCAGCGGCGAGAAACGACTCGCGTAGTGTGCGGTCGGCGAGGTCTTGCGCCAGCGCATGGATGATGGTTGCAGTCCGTGCAGATGCCTGCTGCGCCTGGGCGGTATCGCGCTGCTCAGCGTACACTTTGCCCAGTGTTGCCGCAATCTGCCACTGTTCGCCGGGCAGGTGCAGCGCCTCCGCCAGCGCGAGTGCATCGCGGAGGTGCGCGCCAGCAGCGCCCAGGTCGCCCGCCCACTCCGCCTGCGCTGCTTGCATCCGCAACAGCACCAGACGGAAGCGGCGATTGCTCCCTCCATGCGTTGCGAGGCGTTGGATCTGGGTGCGCGCCAGCTCTGCATCACCGCCGTGAAGCAGTGCGGTCACTTCGTAATGTCGCTCGAAGTCGGTCAACAAGAGCCAGTTCTGCATCGTCTCACGCAGTGCGGCAGCTTCGCGCGCGTGGCTGTGTGCGCTCGACCAATCGCCCCGCAGTGCAGCATTGACACCGCGGTGTGCGGCGATTTTCAATTGGTAGACCGGGCTGTGTAGCTGTTCTGCGAACGCCTGGGCCTCTTCCAATCGGGTGGAGGCGGCATCCAGGTCGAGGATATGCTGATACGTAATTGCGTGCCGCAACAGCGCCCAGAAACGCTGCTGCGGGTTGGCAATCGTCGCGCTGGTGGTGATCGCCTCATTGGCGAGAGTAAGCGCTTCATGGTATGAGCCTGCTTCATCCAGGCCGTGCGCCAGGCTGATCAGCGTCATGTTGATGGCGAACGGGTTGCGCAAGTCGCGGCTGATTGCCAGCGCTGTTCGACCTGCGTCGATCCCGGCGTTGACATCGCCCAGGTGCATTGCCCCAACCGCAAGACTGCGCAGACACAACGCTTCCATCGCGCGGTGATACGCGACATGAGTTGTCGGAGTCCCGGCAAAGATGAACTGCGCGACAAGGGTATGGGTTGTGCGGTCGTCGGCTGCCAGCGAGGCGTAGAGTTGGCGCGCTTCTTCACACGGTGCAACGCTTTCTTCCCAGCGCCCTGCGAAGGCCTTCGCTTCGCCCAGAGTCAGGAGACAGCGGGCAATGAGTTCGGTGTCGCCAAGATCGCGGGCCAGGGTAAGCGCCCGCTGCCCGTGCTCGAATGCAGCGCGGCTCTCCCACGCCAGGGTTGCGATATGGGCCAGGTTCCACTCGGTTTCGGCGACCAGCGTTTGCGCGCCCTGGGCCGCAGCCATGCTGCGGGCAGCGTGCAAAAATGCTTGTGCGCGCCGTACGTCGTGCGTCTGAAGCATCGCCAGGACTGCCAGGCGGTTGAGCGCGCTGCCTTCGAGATCCGCCCGCCGCTGCTCTTGCCCAAGCTGTCGCAATGCCTCATAACTGGCCTGCGCCTTATCCCACTGTTCCGTCGCTTCGTAGGCGCGGCCGCTGTTGCAGTAGAGCCGTTCCTGCAGCGCCACATCGAACGGTGTGTGCGTAACCGGCGCGTCTTCGAGCATCTGGCGGGCGGCTTCGTAGTGGTCGAGCGCCTCGTGCAGCGCGTAAACCGCCAATGCCGCATCGCCCGCCGCCACCAGGTAGGCAAACGCGGCGTCGGTCTCGCCCGCCATCTGCGCGTGCCGGGCCAGCGTTACCGCCGGTGCGTTGCTGTTGCGCAACACTTCCAGCGCGCGCCGATGGATCATGCGCCGCCGCGCCGCGCCAATCAGCGTGTAGGCGATGTCGCGGATGGTGTCGTGGCGAAACAGATACGATGGCTCGCGGGAGAAACTGTCTTCCTGCTCTATAAGCACGCTTTGCTGCAGCGCCTCTTCGAGCGCGGTCAGCCCCTCGTCATCGGTGAGCCCGGCCACCCGTACTAACACCTCAAAGCTCATACGGCCCCCCATCACCGCCGCCGCGCTCATCAGGTCGCGCGTGGCGGGCGGGCGACGATTGAAGCGGCGCATTACCTCTTCGCGCAGCCGCTCCACGATCAGCGGGCGCAGATCCTGTATGTCCTGCGTGCTAAACGACCAACCGTTACCGCCTTGAGCCGACCGTTGGAGCAGGCCCTGCGTCCGCATCACATTCAGCAGTTCGGCAAGGGCGAGCGGATAACCGCCGGTTGCGCTGTAAAGACGTGTAACGAGCGCTTCGCTTGAGGCTGGCTCATCCTCATTCGCTGGAGCCGTGCCGTCGCCAAGATGGGCGACCAGATGCTGTACATCGGTCAGCGTGAGCAGATCGAGCGAGATCGTCGTCATAGGAACGACCCGCTGTAGCATCGCGAGCCATTCGGTCAGCGCAGGAGTCGTGACCATGTCCTCGTAGCGCATGGTCAGTACGATCAGGACAGCAATATCCTGCGTCGCCCACTGGCGCGTGGCATAGTGCAGCGCATCGCGGGTGGCGCTGTCGGCCCACTGGGCATCATCGATGAACAGGATGACCGGTGCGTGCATCGTCAGCGCTTCGCCCAGGCGCGCGATGCTCTCGAATAGGCGGACGCGGGCAGTTGGCTCATCCGGCAGCAGGGGTGGCAGATCCGGCAGGCGGTCGCGCAGTTCGGGCAGCAAGCGGCTCAGTTCGGTGAGCCATACGTCCGCCAGCAGGTCGTCGAGCGCGCGTTCGCGCTCCAGGCGAGGTCGAATCGCCTCCACCAGCGGCCCATAGGCGAGTTGCCCCGTATCAAAGGCCCGTCCGGCGAGCACATCGCTGCCCTGCGCCTGGGCCTGGCGGAGAAACTGCTCTACCAAGCGGGTCTTGCCCATTCCGGCTTTGCCATCGATGACTACTAGATGGGCGCGGCCCTGGGCCGCCGCCTGATAGCACTGGGTCAGGCGGGCGTATTCGACTGCGCGCCCAACGAAGGGCGTATCGAGTATGTGTTCGCGATCCGGTGCATCTGCGGCGGGGGGCGCTGCGGGCGCGGCGGAGGTTTCCGCCCGCAGTCGTTCTGCCAGCGCGGTCAGGTCGGTGGCGGGCGCGGCGTTGAGCTCAGTTGCGAGTCGGTCGGCGTAGATCTCGTAGGCTTGCAGCGCGGCGGTGCGATCACCGAGTGTAGCGTGAAGCTGGATCAAGCGACGATAGGCATCTTCGTTGAGCCAGTCGTGCGCAATCCATCGTGCTGCGGCGTCGCGGGCGGCGACGAATTCGCCCCCGGCTTCATAGAGCTGGGTCAGCCGCTCGAAGACAAGGTTGCACTGTTGGCGCCAATATTCGCGCTGCATGCTGACCCAGGTCTCGAACTCTGGCGCGTCGGGCAGCGCAAAGCCCGCCAGCGCCTCGCCCTGGTACGCGGCGACAGCAAGCTGAAGCTGACGGATAGCCTCCGCATGCCGGGCGGCATCTTGGTTGGCGGGGTTGCCTTGGGCGGTGGCGAGCGCCTGCACGATTGCCGCCACATCGAGCGTTATGGCGGCGCGATCCACACTGAGCAGCGCCCCTTCGACGATGAGCGCCGCTGCCGCGTCGCGCTCGACCGCGTTGAATGCCTGTCGCACATAGTTGAGCGTGCTGCGCAGGAGCGCCCGTCCGCGCGTGGCGTCGACATCGGGCCACAGCAGCGCAGCGATTTCGTCGCGCGAGGCGCGCCGGTTTTCGACTGCAAGATAGATCAACAAAGCCAGCGCCTTACGGCTGCGAAACGCCACGAGCCGGTCGTCGTCGCGCAGTTCTGGCGTCCCCAACACGTGCAGCGTCAAACGCCCCATGCCCCTCTCCCTACAACGATAACCCAGCGTATAGACCCATTATAGCAGCCCCGCAATCGCCTGATGACGCGGGCGACAACGCTTTGACGACGCAGAGGCGTTAAGCTGGCGACAAGAACGAGCGGAAACGGAGCGAACAGATGGCAGGCATTGCTCTTTGAGAGCATCCTGACGAACGTAATCGGATTGTATGAGGAGCCGTGACTGAGATGACAACGCTAACTGTGTTGCTGCCCATTCTGCCGGGCAAGCTCGAAGCGTGGCGGCGCATGCTTCAGGATATCGAAGAACTCCATGACGAGAGCTACCAGGCGTGGCGCGACTATGTCGGCTTCACAAACGAACAGGTATGGCTTGTCAAAGCCCCGCCCGACGGGGCGGCAGCACGCGTGATGTGGGAAAGCGAACTGCGCCCGGCGGTGCTCTGGCAACGTCTTGCTCACCCCTCGCCCTTCCAACGCTGGTTGCGCCGCCGCTTGCGCGAAGTGCATGGCATCGACCTAGCCTGGATGGGGAATGAAAGCTGCACTGAGCTCGTCTTCAACGGACAGGTGAAAGCTGTCCACAGTGAGTGATTTTGATGGATCGTTGTAAGGCATAAAAGCCTTTATGTAGATTAAGGAGAATGACACAATGACAGACGATATCAAGTGGAATATGTCGGAACACACAATCGTACGCAAGGTCGAAACGCAACCAGAACAGCAAACCCTCCCTGAGCCAACTCTTAAGAAGGTCAAGCAGGGTGAACGGATGGAGTTTCACGCCCACGTAAATGTGGAGTCGCTGCCGCAAGGCAAACATCTCAAAAAAGCCACCATCTTCTCGAATGTGCCGAATGGCGGCGTCTGGGAACTGATCTCTGACGAAGGCGTCGCAGTCGGCGGGCGCGGCGCCGCGCCGTCACCTCTGATGTATTTTGCGGCGGGACTCGGGCTGTGCCTCATGTCGCACGTCGAGATGTTGGCCAAGCAGCGCGATCTCAAGCTGGACAGCGTACGGCTCGAACAGCGCTCGGTCTTCTCCACCACGCTCGATCTGGGCGGGATCCATCCCAAAGATGTATTTGGTCGCGGGGAGCGCGCCGAACTGAACCTACTGATCGCAAGCCCCGAACCAACCGACAAGCTGGCGGACTTTGTGGGGTGGTGCGCCCAGGCGTGTATGGCATTGCAAACGGTAACCCAGGCGACCCCAGGCGAAGTGCAGTTCTATGTCAACGGGCAGCCGGCGGACACGATTGCGCTTGCTACAGGCGACTAAACGTTCGATCGCTCTCGATATAGAAGCATTATATATCGCGCGACGACAGCCGAGGTGAGGCTGTCGTTGCGGAATAGTACTACAACGAGACTTCCAGACACACCTCGTTGGAACGCCATCGAACGTGTCACCCTGAGCCCTTCGGCTGCGCTCAGGACCGGCTCCGCGCAGGGTCTCGCACCCGCTTCCCAGGAGATTCTTCACTGCGTTCAGCATGACATGTCTCATTGTAGTGATAGGAAGAACCATGTTACAACAACTTGCCAGTATGTTTTTTGATAGAGGCAAAAGTAAGGAAAAAGAGGTGTCGCTGGATACTATTCTGGAGCCGATGGACCGGCATCTCGACAACTTCGAGACGCTCGTTCGCCCCGCGCCAGAGTCGAAGCCGCGCACTCCGTTCGCCAGCGATCTCCCTTCGGAACAAAATTCAAGGCGCAACTTGACGCTGCAGCAAAAGATGAAGATCATTCCAGACGCGATACCGCTGATGATCAATATGAAGCGCAGTGCGAGCATGTACGACGGCACGTTTCAGCCTACGGCGAACGAAGCCAGCCCAGAGTTTATCGCCGAACTGGAAGCGCTGGCGCGTGCAGCGGGGGCCAAGGACATTGGCTACGTGAAGGCGCCGCGCAACGCCATCTTCCGCGACAAGGGCATTCCATACGAGTATGCCATCGTTTTCACGGTAGAAATGGACCAAGAACCGATCGAGACCGCGCCCAGCTTCGAGTGTTTTCACGAAGTCCTGCAAGGTTATAAAAATCTGGCGGTCATCTCCAACAAAATGGCCGACTTCATGCGCAAACACGGCTTTGCCGCCTATCCTGGCACGGCGCTCGGCGGGCTGACTGACTACCCGCACCTCGCCGAGTTGGCTGGGCTGGGCGCGATTGGCTACCACGGCCTGTTGATTTCGCCGGGCGAGGGCGCGCGCCTGCGGATCAACACGGTCTACGCCAACATCATCAATCTGCCGACGCTGGAGGCGCAGGGCAAGGAGAACGAGCATCTGTGGGTGCGCGACTTCTGCGCGATGTGCAAGAAGTGCGTGCGCAAGTGTCCGGTGGGCGCAATCTACGATCAGCCCCGGCCCCGCGGCGACGGCGGCATGCAAACGATTGAACACGCGACCTGTCGCGACTACTTCAGCGCTAACCATGGCTGTGCGGTCTGCCTTGCTGTCTGTCCGTTCAGCCACGTCGGCTACGAGAAGGTTCAGGCGCGCTTCAAGGGCAATCCCGACGCCCCGCAGTTCCGGATCACGCCGTGGGATGATCAGCGCAGCGTCAATGAAGAGCTAATCATCCCGCTAACCCAGTAAACCAAGGAAGATCGACCGCGGAAGAACAAGACCACGATGCATACCTGAGGAAGATAGTTACTGCGGAGGACGCAATGACTGTTGTAACCCAAGACCGTGTAAAGAAACAGGCTGCGCACCACAAACGGGCAGCGACCGATCACCGCCGGACTCCCGAAATGGCGCAAAACCTGACGGCATGGCAGCGCTATAAGTTGATTTGGGGCTACGAGGTACAGAATGCCGTATTTCGCCTGGTCCGGCGGCTGCCGGGCATCAATATCGACCGGGCGCGGCTGGAACCGCTCAAATCCGATCATCCCCACCTGACTCGATGGCGCAAACGCCCGTTTGGCATCCCCGGCAAACCTGCCGCGCTGGCCGACATTCCCTGGGACTACATCCGCGAACACGAAGACACCATCCCCTTTCTGGGGTTGCGCGAGTACTGGTATCCGGCAATGCAATCCCGCGATCTGTACCACAACGAGCCCAAACCGGTCACGCTGCTGGGAGATAACCTGGTCTTTTTCCGCGATGCGAACGGCAAAGCGTGTGCACTCGAAGATCGCTGCCCCCATCGCAGCCCGCTGCTATCGCTTGGGCAAGTTGGCGTCGTCGCACCGGGGACGATCACCTGTCGCTATCACGGCATGACCTTTGACGGCACAGGCGCGTGTGTGGCTTTCATTGCCGATGGACCAGATAGTCCAGCTTGCACCACGATGCGAGCACGGACCTACCCTGTCGAAGAGTTTGGTGGCGTGATCTGGGTTTATATGGGGGACAAAGAACCCGAACCGCTGATGAAAGCGCTGCCGTACGCGAAGGATGTGTTTTCGCATGACACCATTATCGTGTCGCGAAATCCGTTGCCGTTCAACCACCTCAACCTGCTCGATAACAGCGCCGATGTCGCGCATCCGGGCATCCTGCATCGTTCCTGCCTCTTGTTTGCCGGGCAGAAGGTGTCCGGGCAGGTCGCGGTCGAAGAGATGGAAAACGGGGGATTGATGGCTAAATTTGTAGACGACGTCCCCCATCCCGGCGCCATGCATCTCGACTGCACCGAGTGGCATCTCCCCAATTTCATCTTTCACCATCCGGGCGACTTAGGGGGCGATATCGGCTTCGGTTATGCATGGGTCGTGCCCAATGACATTGGCAACTCGACATTTTGGATTGTGCTAGCTGTGACCAAAGAGAAGCGCTGGCAGCGCGTCCTCACGGCGAAGATGCTGGATGCCTTATCCGGAAAATTCGCCAGCCTGTCCAGCAGCATCCTGGGTTGTCTCGATGGCGGTGATGTCCCAATGATGACCTCCCAAGGACGAGTGGCGCGCTGGGATCTTGATCGATTGGCGCGGATCGATCGCGGGATTATCGCGGCCCGCAAAAAGTTGAAAGCGGCGCATGCAGCCGAACGCGCCGAGCGTGAAGCCGCCGGGCGTCCGCATCCGCGGATTGCGCCGCCACTCCCGCCGCCAGGGTAAGCCATATCAACGAGGGGCAGCGGGGCCAACCGCCCGCTGCCGCCTGCTCTCCCCGCGCCCGCGTCTCCGTGTCTTCTGCGCCTCGCCGCCTCGCCGCCTCGCCTCATCTACGCCGTGTGTTCCAGCGAGCGGTTGCGGACGAGCACGCCGCCCATCGCAATCATCCATAATTGTCAAACGACTCCGGCGCCGACAATCACGACAATCCTGGTCTCGATGGCAAACACCTCGGCGAACGGCAGGATGACGGCGCCGGCGGCAATCAGGCCAACCCAGCCGGTCCAGCGGGGGCAGGATGCCGGTACGCAGGATGATATGAAATAACCGATAGAGCGGCGCGTCATTCTGGCGCGTCGGGGCGATTGAACGGTTATGCCCAACATCTTCATGTGACGGAAGCCCCTCACTCCAGAGTTGTGCTTGTCATGTAGCGGTGCGAGTACTGGGTATGGAAGCTAACACGAAAAACAATGCGTCCTGAAATAGACGCGGCGGCCTGGCCAGGTAGAACCCGAGATCTAAGCGGCGCAGCATACGGGCGATTTGGCGTGGCCCTGGCGTCGCCGCCTGGCGTTGGTTTGCCAGGCGGATCATCTCGGTAAACATCTGCTCGCTGTCGAGCGCTGGTGTGAGCGTCACCCGAAAGAGCACGTCTTCTCCGGTGCGGTTATCGAAGGCATGCGGCGCTCCCACGGGGACAACGGCGGTTTGCCTTCGCAAAGTTTGATGGCGCGTCCTTGCACCACCATAGTTTAGCTCGCCCGACAAAACCGTAAAGCGTTCTTCTGCGCTAGTCCTAAGCGCAGCCGAAGGATGCCAACGTTCCAAAATTCTACAGTATCCTTTCACCGACAGTTTGGGACTTTATTACAGCGCA
>JAKSDJ010000472.1 GCA_022360155.1 Chloroflexales bacterium
CACTTTTTAGTTGTAATCGCAGCAGGTGAAAACTAGATGTCGAAAAGTGAGATTAAAGATAAAGAAAGTGTAACTAATCACACACATTCAGAGGGTTGCCGCATATCATATTGTAACGATAGCAGTCCATACGATTCATAATAATGAGACGCTATCGTTATCAATAGCATCTCATTTATAAATTTCGTGTAATGTCGTTTTTAGGCAACACAGCAAAAACTGCAAGATCCTGCGATTTTAGCAAGACCAAGAGCGAACATCATAACGTTGCCAGTACTGTGCCATCGCCGCCAATTCACGCCCAACTAAAAACCAACCGCCTCCACGAAACCACCACGTCTCTGGCGTATAGGTTGCCGTTGGCGGTGATGCATGATAGATTGCCACGCCGCTGCCCGCCAGATGGGATTGGATCACGCATAAGGCGCGGCGACTATGATACCAGCTCGTTACGACAAGGATGCTATTGATATTCCGCGCTTGGGCTAGGACAGCGATCTCCTGCCCATCTTCCCAGGTGTTGGTCGTCGAGAGGAGATGGATGGCGCGCTGCGGCACCCCCCGCCGAGTTGCCAACCGCGAGGCGATGCGGGCATACGAGTCTTTGATCTGGGGGATGAATACATCGCCTGTATGCCAGAGCTCACCAGCCAAATTCTGCTTGTAGAGGTCAATACCGTGTTGGATTCGCGATGGATGCTCTCCGCCGAGAACGACAATCGCATCGACCGGCTGTATATGGGCCGGCAGCGCCAACCAGGGGCCAATCTGAGTAACGAAGAGCGCAAAAAGGATCACAAACAACGCAATCACGAAGCAAAACCGATAGAGCTGTTGCTGCTTCTTCCGGCGCTTACCTGGTTCTGTAACCGCTAGCAAAGCCTCTCCTTCCTGCCCACACCTAATACAGGACACAGACAATCCATCCGCGCGCTCGTAACGCCCAAGCGCAACACCGACGAATCGCTTAGACGTTACAGGCTTGCAGACGTTCACAGACATAATCCACCTGCGCCTCCGTCATCACCCCTGAAAACGGTAGCGCGAGAGAGACATCGCCCAGATATTCGGTGGCGGGGAAATCGCCGCACCGATAGCCAAAGCGCTGCTGATAGAACGATTGCAGGTGTATCGGGGAGAAATAGGGCCGGCTCGGCACACCCGCGTCGGCCAGTCGCTGCATCACCGCGTTACGCTGACATGGCGGCCTAATCCGTACAACGTAAACGAACCAGCTCATCCGGGTTGTCGCCGGCGCAATTATAGGCCGTTCGATCCATTCGATAGCAGCCAGACGCTCATTGTACCAATCGGCAACTCGTTCGCGTTTCGCCAGCAACTCTTCGATGCGTTCGAGTTGAACCAGGCCAAGCGCAGCGCTCAACTCATCTAAACGGTAGTTATAACCCAGGCGCGAGTGGTTCAACCAGGCGTCGAAGATATCGCGGCCCTGGTTGCGCAGGCTGCGAAACAGGTTCGCCCAGTCTTCGTCGTTGGTTGTGATCATCCCGCCTTCGCCAGTTGTCATCTGTTTGTTGGGGTAGAAGGCAAAGACGGCCGCATCGCCCAGCGTTCCGGCTTTGCGGCCTTTGTATTCCGCTCCAATCGCCTCGCATGCATCTTCGATAACAGCTAGGTCATACTGTTTGGCCAGCGTCGCCAGCGGGTCCATATCAGCGGGTTGGCCAAAGGCATGCACCGGCATCAGCGCCTTTACGCGCCGCACCGCCGCAGACGAAACACCCCGCGGCAGCCAACGCTGCGCCGCGCTTCCGCCGCGCACCAAGTCAGATACCGCTTCCGCCGCCAAATCAGGATGAATATTGCCGGTCTTGGGATCAACATCGACAAAGAGCGGGATGGCCCGCTCGTACAAAGCGACATTGGCCGAGGCGACGAATGAGAACGGCGTTGTCACAACCAGATCGCCTTCCTCAACCTCAGCCGCAATCACGCACAAGTGCAGCCCGCTGGTGCCAGAGTTGACGCCTGCGGCGAAACGTGTGCCGATATAGGCGGCCATGGCTTGTTCAAATGCGACGATCTGCGGCCCAATGCTCAAGAATGATGTGTGCAGAACCTGATTGACTGCAGCAATTTCTGCACCGGTCAAATCCGGCGATGACATAGGAATATGCATACAACACTCACCATACAACTACGTTGAGCATCTTCCGCAATACATGCTTTGCATAGGGCGAGTGAGCGCAGAGCTACAACGGGGGAGATGCTCGCTGTGCGATTACGAATGATTCGCACCGCCTGGCGCAACGGTGCGCTATCTCACTGCGCGGTTACGATGCAGACTGGATCGGCTCGATAACGCGTGCAGGGACGCCAACCGCGACCACATCAGCCGGTATGTCGCGATGGACCACTGCGCCAGCGCCGACCACGCTCCACGACCCGACCCGCCGCTGCGGCATAACGATTGCCCCAATACCGACAAAACCGCCCTCGCCGATCTGCACCTCGCCGCCGAGATGAACGCCTGGAGCGATATGGGTGTGATCGCCGATTCGATTGTGATGATCAATAGTGCAACCGGTATTCAGGATAGCATTAGCGCCGATAATACAGCCTGAGTTAATAATAACACCGGCGCAAATCATCACTCCCGGACCAATTTGCGCATCAGGCGCAATTATAGCAGAAGGATGTCGAGCGACGGCAAAATGCTCGCCCTGTGCTTGTAGGCTTGCGAAAAGCTTGCGTCGGGTTGCATTGTCCCCAATCGCAATCACCAACGCATCATGGGCTACCCGTCCCAGGTCGACCATGCGGCCAAGGACAGGCAGCCCCAAAAAACGCTGATCCGTCAGGTGTGGATTATCGTCGAGGTATCCCAACGGCTCAACCGATGCGCCCGCGTCGCTAGCACGCATCAAGATGTCGGCAACAACTTGTGCATGACCGCCGGCGCCTAAAATGAGAACGCGTTGCATCAGAAAGTTTCGACCTTTCCCTTAAATTTTTCGGTCGTGGCATGCCCGTTTTGGCTAATGCCATCACGCCTTATGACTTTCCAAACGGTAAGTAGTATTATTTTGAAGTCAAGCCACAACGACTTATTGTCTACATACCACACATCGAGTGCGAATTTTTCTTC
>JAKSDJ010001046.1 GCA_022360155.1 Chloroflexales bacterium
AGTCCTGCACCGCCACCGCGTGACCCAAAATGCGGCTCTATGTGGATTGATGCGGTATCGTCGGACGCGCCAAGCCGAAGACGGTGGTGAGATCTGCGGCGCGGAGATGCGCCCAATCGCGCAGGGCTTCGAGGCGGCTGTAGCCGGCGAGTTTGGCCAGGATGGCGATCATGAGCCGAGGCGCCAGCGGATAGCGTATGCCTAGGCGCTTGCGCTGACCGACCAGCAGGATGAGGGGGACAGCAAGGGCAGTTAGGCTAAAGGCGAAGGGAACCTCGGACGGCAGGTCGAACGTAATCGGCACCGTGATATCAGGCATAATGAACACCTCGCGTGTCTTGACAGTTGAGTGGTATCGCCATCCTACCACGCTGGGTATTCTGTTGTCTTCTGCTCGCCGACTTTGCTCATGCCCTAAAACCATCTTCAAGCCAATTGACGGCAGGCAATGATAATGGTGTCATCCGCTGTCTGAATCATTGCTTGTTGCCCAGGTCACAAGAAGGCAACAATGAATTCGGCGTCAGGTAGCGATCTGCTACTTAATCTAAGTATCCAAGTATCATTGCGGCACACCCCAATATTTCATTGCGATAGCTTTTCGTACTCGTTTCTTTTGGAGAGCGCCAACCAGGATTTGACACTAAATACGTGTATATGCTTAGGTTCGTCACCCCTACTCAACCTGACCGCTCTATACAATCACAGCCCAAGGAAATGGCGGGAATCTATCTAGCTGAGCTGCGGATGTCTATGTCTTCTTATGCAGTAGGCATCGTCATAGTCGTTTTGTTAGCCGTGGCATTGCGCACCGCATTTTGGTGGTTCCAAGCACGTAGCGGTGCTGTGCAGCCCGGCGATCCGGATGAATACTACCGCGCGGCGCTGCACATTCTGAATGGCAACTACCATGACGACGGCAAGTGGCTGCGCCCACCGTTCTATCCGGCCTTCCTAGCGCTGATGTTTGCAATCGGAGGGATTAGCATTCCCTTTGCCTTGCTGGGTCAGGCGATCCTCTCTGGCATTGGCGTCCTGGCGTTCGTTCTGCTCGGCACATCCCTCTTTGAGCGCCATGACATCGGATTGGCCAGCGGATTGATCGCAGCGCTGTTCGTGCCGCTGGCGAGCTTCGGCAGCGCCCTGTTCGCTGTGGCATTACTTGTGATCCTCGTTGTGCTATAGCGACGGGCAAGACGGTTGAGCTTGCGCTATGCTGATGGCGTATGAAACCCTATTCTGTCGATTTACGCGAGCGGGTTCTAGCGGCCATCGACCGTGGGATGGCGCGCAGCGAGGTGGTGAGCACCTTCGACGTCAGCCTGGCCAGCCTCAAACGCTGGCTTGCGTCTCGACGCGACACGAGCGATGGCCGGCCGCGCCCCCTGCTGGTGGTCCGTAAGCGACCTTCACGCCGACCCTCGACGACGAGTTGTGCGCCCAGGTAGCGGCCTTTCCCGATGCCACATTACCCGAGCACGCCGAGCGCTGGAATGCCATGCACGAGACGCCGATCAGCCACTGGACGATTGGCCGCACCATTCGCCGTCTGGGCTTGTCGCGCAAAAAAAGTCGCTGAGGGCCAGCGAGCGTGCCCCCTGGGACCGCGCCCGCTTTCTGGTGCAGCAGGAAGACATCGACCCGAACGACGTCGTGGTGATCGATGAGTTCGGCTCCAACCTCGATATGACCTCGCGCTACGCACGCGCCCCGAAGGGCGAGCATGCGGTCGCCACGGTACCGCGCAACACGCCTCCGAACCCGACGACTATTAGCTCGCTGACCACCAGCGGGATGGGGCCGAGCCTGATGACGGTGGGTGGCGTGACCACCGAGGTGTTCGAGGCGTACGTCGAGCAGATACTGGGGCCGACCCTGCGCCCCGGCCAGGTCGTCCTGATTGACAACCTCAGTGCCCACAAGAGCGCACGCGTGCGCTCGCTGCTGGCCGCCCGTGGTTGCCGACTGTGGTATCTGCCCTCGTACTCGCCTGACTTCTCGCCGATTGAGTTGGCGATCGCCAAGATCAAGACGGAGTTGCGCTGGGTCGGCGCCCGCACGCGCGAGGCCTTGGAAGCGGCCGTGGCACAAGCGTTGACGCATATTTTGCCTGAGGAGGCGCGTGCGTTCTTCACACATTGCGGTTTTCGCTTCCGCTGTGACCCGGCTCAATGGTTTTGCCCTTAGCTATAGGGCTGGCACTGATCAACCAAACGTTAATCGTGCAACGCCCTGGCTGGCATTGCTCTGTGGCGTTATCTGGGGTCTGGCCGCACTTACACGCGCTGTGGCGCTGTTGTTCATTCCGATGGCGGCTTTATTGTTCTTGCTGTTCAGCGAACGCCACAGGCGTGTTCAGTCTGTGCGTATTGCGGGTTTCCTGCTACTAGGCGCCGCGTTGACCATCGGGCCGTGGACGTTGCGCAACTATCTCATCCACGATCGGCTGATCCTGGTTGATACCAACGGCGGCATCAGTATGTGGTATGGTATGGTGCAGGGCGAAGAGGATCGTCTCTAGGGCGAAGCACGTATCTATGCTGAACCCAACCTAGCCGATCGTCAGTCGCTGGCATTGAGCATGGTTCGCGCGAAGATTGCCGACGATCCAGGCTTGTTCCTCAGTCGCATGCGCTACAAAGTTGCGTCATTGTTTCTATTACAGTTGCGCAGCTATGCAACCGGCGAAGTGATGACAATTAGCCCGGACAATAAACAGATCGGCTTAAGTGTAGGGGAGAATCCGCTTTGGTGGAGTCTGATTGCCGATGTGAAGTATGGGCTGGTGATGATTACGGCGATCATCGGTGCAAGTTTCACACCGTCGTGGAGGCGGGCTACGCCGATCTTGCTATGGATGTTGTACAGCGTAGCGATTTCGGCGATCACCATCGCACATCATCGGCTGCGCCTGCCGATTGTCGGTACGCTGATTCCGTTTAGCGCCTTCTTTATTATGAGCATCCCCGAGTTCACACGCAATTTCGACGAGGCGCGACGCGACCGCCGCATCTGGCTAGCACTGGGCGGTATCTTGCTGTTCGGCGCGCTCATCTTCAGCACAAGATATATCACCTGGTTTGGCGGCGAACGCCACACTTGGGCAGCACGGGCGACGCTTGCGTAGGGTGAGATTGAACAATCCCAGGCGGCATTCACGCGCGCCCGCGTCGCTGACCCGACAAACGCGCTCCACGTGATCGACCTTGCCGATCTAAATTTCGACCAGGGCCAATTCGAACACACCGCCAAGCTGTACGATGAAGCTGTCGCTCTCGAATCGCGCAATCTCTACGCCCATGCGATGCGCATCTACAGCACATCGCTACAGAGCAATCCCATTGTGGCGCAAGAGGCGCTATCGGCTATCGCCGACTACGGGCGCGACAACAATGATCTCTATGAATAGGCATGGAACAACGTTCCCACTCCCGCGCCAACAAGCGTCATCCCTGGTGATCCGCTGGCGCTTGGCCATTTCGCTGGATTTGCCCCAGCGACCTTCGACCTAGCACATGGGAGATGGACGCTAGGCGCTCGACGGTTGTGTGTGCGCGACGCTTGCGCCGATCTGACGTTGCGATTGCGCGGACCGGCAGAACAGAAAGCCAACGTGTGGGCTGCCGGCACGCCTATCAGTCAGGAAGTGGCGCTCGACGGGTGCGTGCAAACGATTACACTGCCTCTTGGCGATATCGACAAGTGTGCCGACGGGTCGCCGCTAGTCGTCTATATTGCGAGTACGACAGCGTTGCTCGACATCGATCTCGCGCCTTGGAATGTTGACGTCGCAATGCTAGAGGTGCAGACAAGAGAATAAGAGGATCGTACGAGGCCTCGTGTAAGTTGGCAGTTTTCCCAACAGAAACAGGATTGTGGTCGATGCAGAAGGACGGTATTCACGCAGGCGAACCTATACGATATCGCTCCATAGCAACCAAATCTGGTATGATAGACCAGATTACGCTGAGGCGCTTATTTTGATTGCTGTTATGCGACCTATAAAAGACATAACTCGACCACCTGTTGATGCCGATCACAAGCTGGCGAGCAAAGGAACATAAAAGTGGAGAGTGCATCGTCCCAACCAATGACAAAGCTGCATCACAGATTGATCCAGCCATCGACCCGAAAAATGCTCCAAATCCTAGGAGAATTCGGTACGTTAATAGTACTTCTAGTTTTGACTGGATGTGGCTATGCTGCAGTGCGCCTGTACCTACCTGTAACATACACCACCAATCTCACAACTACTAACGAGGCGAAACATCTGCAGCTGATTGGATTTTACGATGTTGAGCACAACGGGACGTTTGCCTACCGCTGGTCGAAGGCAATCGCAGCAGCACAATTCCGTTATCACACCACCGCTCGTTACACCGCGTCGATTCGTCTCCGCGCCGCCAACCCGGCTAGCTCTCAACCATTAACCTTTTTCCTAAACCAGCGCG
>JAKSDJ010000850.1 GCA_022360155.1 Chloroflexales bacterium
CATCCCACCCCGAAAGGGTGTGGGCTTTCGCGCCAAGGTAAGGATACGCCACCTTCGTTTCAGCGCCTCAGGCTAAATCATAAACGCCTATGAGCTATATCTAAGGCTTACATATGCGCTACTGCAACTCTTCTCGCCATACTTCCACCTCTAGAATGCATGCTTCCAAGCGGGGGATAAGTTTACACATCTGTGACAAAACCACCTATGAATCGCTCCTCCCTCCGTGCTAAAGTAGCATCGTCAAACACGACAAGCGGTTCAGTACCGCTCAATCGCAAAAGCCCAGTGAATGTCACTGGCACAATCTCAAATCAGGAGGAAAGCCCAATGTTCCGCATGGTCAAACTGTTTGGAGAATTCGTGATGGACGAGTCCGGTCAGGTCAGTGTCGAGAAGGGCATTGTTGTCGGCGCCACCGCCGCTGCTGCTGCCGGTGCAGGCGGGTACGTCATCCGCAACTCCGAAGTCCTCGGCCAGCGCCAAGCCGTCAACGAGGGGAGCGCCTATGACGCCCTCAGCTACGGCCAGCACCAGGATCTGCAGGGCGAGAACTTGAATGCGGCCCAAGAGGGCGTCGTTGACGCCCCTTCGCTTGGGAGCTAGTAATGACCGGTTGGAGGATGCTTCACGTTCGTGCTGTGAAGCATCCTAAACCTTTATCGAAGGAGGCGCCTGCGATGCAAAGGTGTCGTACTCTACTTAAATCTGTAGTATGTTTTCTGATTAACGAAGAGGGCGGGGTGCAGGCAATCGAGTTTCTGGGCTTCTTGCCAATGGTGCTCTTGACCCAGACCGTAGCCTGGCAGTTCTTCTACATCGGTTACACCGGCGTGGTCGCCTCCGGCGCCGCCCGTGAGGGCGCCGTCACCGCGGCACGGGTGGGTAGTGATATGAGCGAGATCGATGCGGCAGTCCACGGCGCCAGTCGCGGCTTCGATGGCCGGCGCTGGTGGACTCTGCTGACGCCGCCTTGCGCTACTTTTACCGGAGTGCCGGTAACTGTTCAAGTTCAGCTCGAAGTGCCGCATGTAACGCTGCCGTTTATTGGCCCGCTCGACATTTATCCGCGTGTTACTGCCGTTTCGACGGTGCGCTGCGAGGTAGGATTCTCCTTGCCCTAGCTCTAGTGCGTCCTACGCTGAACAAGGATGTATGCGGGATCGTCTCTGATCACAACCCTGCCTCGCCTTTCATTTCAGTCGCTGTGCTCTGCGCAACGGCTTGACACCTATCGATCTGCAATGTGTCGATCAACACCTATGGAGATGCCCTTGCGGCTATACCGCACCCTGATGGATGAAAACAGCCGATCGCTTTAGAACATACGAACGCGCCAACGTTTTCATAGGCTAACGGCTATCTTCGCTTTAGGAGATAGATTATGACCTGTCTGCGACGGATTGCTCACATAGTACAGGATGAGCATGGCGGCATCAATATGTACATGACCCTGTCTTTGATTCTCGTCATCACCTCAATCCCTTTCTTTTGGGACGTCGCCAGCGTCCATTACACCCGCCGCATGGCAGGCACAGGCGCTGATGCGGCCGCGCTGGCTGCTGCGCAGGAGTTTATCCGACCACTCCAGCATGTGTTTGGTTTCAACGGTCCCTTTTTGGGCAGTTGCAGCAGACGCGAGTTCAAGCCAGAATTGGTTTTGTTGCGTTATATTACCCATCCAAATTTCAATGCGCCTGCTGAAGTTAGCCAGGCTCTGGCGCTCTCGTATGCGACAAACAATCGCAACGACTTGACATCGTTTCGTGCCTGGATCGACCTCGATGGCGCACCAGAACTTTTTGGCATTCCCATTCCAATGATTAAGGTGGCCGTGGGAACAGAACGTCCCGTTCACACTGCCTATGGACCAGTCTATCGCCGTAGTTTCCATGTACCGAATGAAGCCCAGGCAGCAGCCTATCTCAATTTCTTTACCGTTACACCGCGTTATTGCGGTAGTGGAGATTGGACCTTCGACTTCACGCTCGAATGGAAGATCACCTTGATGACGTCCGAAAGGGAAGCGCCCGAAGAGTGCATCCCGCCACCGCCACCGCCAACTGCACATCCGCAATCGAGGGGATTCTTGGGAATACCGACACAACCAACGCCGACTCCAACGCCGGCAGGCGCGCCGTTCACCAGATCAGAGCCGATACCGGAGCCGACGCCGATACCGCAAAGACCGCCAGGTTGTTAGCAGAGAGAGGAAAACGATGATGGTGAAGCAAGCGCAAGACCGTGCTGAACAGACTCGCAGGAAGGAAAACGACAGTTCCGAGTGGAACGATCTGGTAGCGGCTATCGAAGCGGAACTGGAGCAATCGTGGACGAGCGCGAGTATTCGCACTGAACGCAGGGAACAGAATGAGGCTGTATGATGCGACGATTGCATGCCATACTTTGCGACGAGCAGGGTATATACAGTGTCAACTATGCGCTACTCTGCGTAACAGTTGCAGGAACGCTTTCTGGCATATTCACGGTGTGGAACGGCAACGAGATGTTGCGTACAACGTTTGAGCGAGTCTTGGGCTCGTATGCACAGAACTTTGGCCGCGACATGGTCGCCGTTGGACCGCCGCTCAAGGAAGAACCGCCGCTCGAACCGCCGCAGTTTAATACTGCTACGGCTGACCGGGGCGCACGAGACGCTGTTACATCGGAGCCTGCTGGCGCAGGATCAATCAGTAGCGCATTATCGACAGTTATGCCGCCGGTGCTTGGCGTACCAGGAACCGCAGCGCTGTTGAAGAGGTAGTGGGATGTGGAGAATAAGCGATATGCTGTTACGCGACGAACATGGTTCAGTACACGTTGAATACGCCTTACTTTGCACGATAGTCACAGCGGTGATCGTCAAAGGAATCTGGGGCGCTTATTATGGCGAGCCAGGTCAACAAGTCAAGGCGACGATACAACGCTCAGTCTTCGAATATGCGAATGGTGGCGAATACGAATGACGCCGCTATCACCACTGTAACTGAGGAAGATGCTACACTCGCAAACGTCGCGTCAAATGACGCTGCCGCCGCAGCGGTGAATACAAACAACGCCGCTACCGCCGCAGTCAATGTGAACGATGCGGCCACCGTCGCGACGAATGACGCTGCCGCTGCTGGCGCGACCGTCGTCGGGGACAACACTGCCATCACGCCCGTCGTTGGGAATGACGCGGCGACCGCGGCGGCGAATGCCAACGGCGCTGTAACTGAAAACAACGCTGCAGACACAGCCATCGTCGGAGATGATGCGGCGACCGCTATGGCAAATGCGAACGATGCAGGCGCATCCAACGCATACAGCGACACTGCTGACACGCGAGCTGCATTGCAAACAAACAGCACTGTTCAAGAGGTACATATGGGATTACCGTGGTTTGCGCCAATTCTCAGCTTAACTGCTTTTATCGAGCAGTTGATAGCATTCAATCTAGATCTGGCTTAAACCACATCTAATACCAATTCGACGTGAAAACTACGCATGTCATGCTGAGCAAAGCGAAGCATCTCGGCTCACTGCTGCTGAGACCCTTCGCTTCGCTCAGGGTGACACGATGCGGAATGTCTAAATCGAATTGG
>JAKSDJ010000601.1 GCA_022360155.1 Chloroflexales bacterium
CGGGGATGAGCGGCAAGGGAATACTGGTCACTCCGGCGCTAGTCGCCGCGCTAGTTTCCCCGCCGAACATATCGAACAGGCTCGCCTGACCGACATCACGGGCCTTCTGCGCCTCCACGCCGGCGGCCAAGGCCTGGTCGAGAATCGCCAGCTTCTGGTGGCAAGTTCCGGACAGGCTGTCCATCGCCCCGGCTTTGATCAGGCTCTCCAGCACACGTTTGTTGAGAGCCTGTCGATCAACACGCGAACAAAAATCTTCCAGACCAGCGAAGGGTCCGCCCTCCTCATTGGCCTTGATGATGTTCGCCACCGGCCCCTCGCCGACATTCTTGATGGCAGCCAGGCCGAAGCGTACGCCGCGCTGGTAGCGCACCCCTGGCGGCAAAGGACCGGCGGGCAAATCCTCGATGGTGAAGCCCGACGTACTACGGTTGACATCGGGGCCGAACACCGCCACGCCGAGGCGGCGAGCTTCGTTCACGCTCTTGCCGATATCTTCGGTAACGCCGCCGGTGCCGGTCAATACCGCCGCCATGTATTCAGTCGGATAGTTGACCTTGAGATAAGCAGTCTGGTAGCTGAGCAACCCATAGAGCGTCGAGTGGGGACGGTTGAACGAATAACCGGCAAAGGGCAGGATGAGCTCCCACAGTTGGTCGGCCTGTTCCTGGGTGAGTCCCTTGCGCAGACAGCCCTCTTTGAACTTGACCTCGTTCTCGGCCATCAGTTGCTTGTTCTTCTTGCTGATGGCCTTGATCACGATATAAGCTTGGCCGAGGGTATAATCGGCGACGGTCTGGAGCAGTTGCATGATCTGCTCCTGGTAGACGATCACGCCGTAGGTGTCTTCAAGGATGGGTTTGAGGATCGAATGGAGGTAGCTGATCTCGTGCGGATTGTTCTTGTTGCGAATGTAGACCGGAATCTGTTCGAGCGGACCGGGGCGGTAGAGCGCCACCATCGCATAGAGATCCTGCACTCTGGTCGGTTTCAGTTCCATCAGATAGCGGGTCATGCCCTGCGACTCAAGCTGGAACACATTTTTGGTTTCGCCCCGCCCCAATGATTCAAAAGTCTTCGTGTCGTCGAGCGGAATGTCGGTCAGTTCTATCCGCGTGCCGGTCGTTTGGGTGATATAGTTGAGCGCTTCAGCCACCACCGAGAGGTTGGTCAAGCCCAGGATGTCCATCTTGAGCAGGCCGATATTCGCCAGCGTCGGCCCTTCGTAGGCGGCCATCACCGCGTTCTCGTCCTTCGTTGTGCGCTGGAGCGGCACGAGGTCTTCGAGCGGGTTGTAGCTGACCACGACCCCACAGGCGTGCGTGCCGACGTTGCGCATGCGTCCTTCGACTTTCTGCGCCTTGTCGATGACTTCTTTCAGATGCGGGACGGTATCGTGGATTTGGCGCAGTTCGGCGACCCGTTCGAGGGCTTGGGAGATCGTCGTGCCAACTGGCAGCATCGGCACGAGTTTGGCGACCCGGTCCACTTCGCTGAGCGGCACATCGAGGACGCGGCCAACATCACGCAGGGCAGCCTTCGCGCCGAGCGTGCCGTAGGTGATGATCTGCGCCGTATTCTCGCGCCCGTACTTATTGGCGATATATTCGAGGATCTCGTGGCGGCGGCTATCGGCGAAGTCGGTGTCGATATCGGGCATCTCCAGGCGCTCGGGGCTCAGGAAGCGCTCGAAAAGCAGCTTGTTCTCCACCGGGTCGACATCGGTGACGCCCAGGCAGTAGAGCACTAACGAGGCGCCCGCCGAGCCACGGGGCAGGCAGGGGATGCCACGCGCTCGCGCATATTTGACGTAGTCCCAGACGATGAGCATATAGTCCGGGAAGCCAGTCTGATTGATCACGTCGAGCTCATAAGTGAGCCGTTCCATATAGCCCGCCGGCGGGTTGCCCTTGCAGTGGCGCATCAATCCTTCTTCGCAGAGCAGTCGCAGGTATGACGCAGCGTCGTGACCCTCAGGAATCTCGAACGCGGGAAGCTGCACCCGCCCGAAGTCGAGGTTCAGGTTGCACATCTCGGCGATACGGCGCGTGTTCTCTATGGGGGAGGCGCCGTAGCGCTTGAAGCGCTCCCACATCTCTTCGCCGCTCATGATATGGTAGCTGTCGTCCATATCGCGCTGCTTGGCGCAGAGTTCGGGGAGGGTCATGTTATAGCCCATCGCCAGGATCAGGCGATGAGTCTCGACATCTTCGCGGCGCACAAAGTGGGTGTCATTGGTAGCGACCAGGGGAATACCCAATTCCTTGCCGATCGCGACCAACTCATCGTTCAGTTCTTCGAGCTCGGGGGCGTCGTCGTGGAGTTGCAACTCCAGGTAATAGTTGTCAGGGCCGAGCAAGTCGCGGTGCCAGGCGGCGATCTCGCGCGCTTTCTCCTTCTGTTTCTTGGTCAGGTGCTGGTTGATCTCGCCAGCCAGGCAAGACGACGTGACAACCAGTCCCTCGTGGTGCTGAGCCAGCAGATCGTGGTCGATCCGCGGCTTGTAGTAGAAGCC
>JAKSDJ010000469.1 GCA_022360155.1 Chloroflexales bacterium
AACTGCTGCCCAGGGTGCGCAACTATCACATGGCCGCCGTCGAGCAAGACGGACGCGTCGTGTTTCTGCACGAGTTGCGGCCTGGCGGGGCCGACCGCTCCTATGGCATCCACGTCGCCGAGTTGGCGGGTATTCCCCGCCCGGTGATCCGGCGCGCCGGCGAACTGCTGGTCGAGCTGGAGAGCCGGCAGCAGGAGTCAGGCGACGGCCGCCAAGCGCCCGCCGCCAAGCGCCCGCCGCCAGGCGACGGCGAATCCGGCAATGGCTTCGAGCCGCGCCGCTCGCAGGCCAGCCCGCAGCTCTCGCTCTTCGATATCGCCCCGAACCCTGTGCTCGAATACCTCAAACGGCTCAACGTCAACGAGTTGACGCCCATCGAGGCAATGACGAAGCTGTATGAGTTACAGAAACTAGCCCAGGAAACATTAGAACGTTGAAATGTTAGAATATTGAAACGTTAGAACGTTGATTACGTTCTAACGTTTCAACCGCGCATTGCGTTTTTACGTTATACTATATTCGTACACTTTGTGAATTTCGGGGCAAGAAAATAGAGAAGAGCTGTGCAAATCGCCCGTACTCTCGCCCAACCGTTGACCGACCGGCCCGTCGTATTGACCATTGGACGCTTCGATGGCGTTCATTTGGGGCATCAGTTGCTGGTTCGCACCGCAGTCGAGCGGGCGCAGGAATTGGGCTTCACCAGCGCTGTGTTGACGTGGGAGCCGCATCCCAACGCGGTCATTCGCCCTGACCAGCCGCTCCAACTGCTCACCAACCTCGAGGAGCGGATCGAGCTGATCGGCGCGCTCGGCCCCGATATTCTGGTTGTTGCCCCGTTTACCCGCGAGACGATGAGCACGTCTGCCGCAGCCTACATGCGCCAGATCTGCACGGCGCTCCCTCTGCGCGAGCTCTGGGTCGGGTCGGACTTTGCGATGGGCTACAAACGCGAAGGCGATATTCCCCGGCTGATGGAAATTGGGCGCGCTCTCGGCTATGCGGTCGGAGCAGTCAATCGTGAGGATGCCAACGGCGAGACGATTAGCTCGTCGCGGGTGCACCAGTTGCTCCGGGCCGGTGATGTCGAGGGCGTACAACCGCTGCTGGGCCGGCCTTTTGGTCTGCGCGGCGTTGTGGTCGAGGGCGACCGGCGCGGGCGGACAATCGGCTTTCCGACGGCGAACCTGGTGATCAACACCATCCACGTCTTGCCCGCCGACGGAGTCTACGCCTGCGTTGTCTACCTGGACGGAGCGCCGCTGCCCGCCGTGACCAACATCGGTCTGCGCCCGACCTTCAACAGTACGAGCCGCACCGTCGAGGCGCATCTGCTCGATTGGGAGGGCGACATCTATGGCCATTCGCTGCGCATCGAGTTTCTCCACCGGCTGCGCGGCGAGCAGAAGTTCAACGGCGTCGCCGAACTCGTCGCCCAGATCAGCCGCGACGCCGCCCGCGCCCGCGAGCTGCTCATGACGCCCAAATAGCCGCGTTGCGCGCAAAGCCGCCACGATCGAACACTCAGTATGCTCCACGCTCGCCTGGCCACAACCGATGATGCTGCAGCGATTGCTCATATCTACAACCAGGGCATCGCAGATCGCATTGCGACGTTCGAGACCCGCCGGCGCACCGCCGACGATATTTGCGCCTGGTTCGATGGCGTGCATCCGGTGGTCGTGGTCGAGTCCGATAGCGGCATTGTCGCCTTTGCGCTGACATCGACCTACAGTCCTCGCGAGTGTTACGCTGGCGTCGCCGAGTTCTCGGTCTATGTCGCGCGCGCGGCGCGAGGCCTAGGTGCGGGACGCTTGGCGATGCAGGCGTTGATCGCTGCCGCCGCGCAGTCCGGCTTCTGGAAACTGGTCTCGCGGGTCTTCCCCGAAAACACCGCCAGCCTGACGCTGCTGGGCTCTCTTGGGTTCCGCCAAGTCGGCGTCTACATCAACCACGCCCGCCTCGATGGGGTCTGGCGCAACGTGGTGATCGTCGAGCGGCTGTTGCTCGACGATAGCCAATAGCGTGGCGTGGAAGGCAACGGCAACGCGCCGCCTGCGTCCTCGTGTCCTCGTGTTTTTCATGCCCTCGCGTCCTTCGCCCCGTAGGCGCCCCGCACAGGTGTTAGGACGCCACAGACTGTGGCTGAAACGCCGCGGGGTGTCGTTTAGGATCACACCTCCCCGCGGTCTGGCAGCTCGCAGATGTGAGGGGCGGAGCCCCTCAGTCTTCCGCGGAGGAACCCTGACAGTTCTGTCGTTCGCACTGATCGCATAGGCTCACACCTTCTCGATGCTTGGTATCTCGCAAACTTGCCGGGCGTCGCCCCTCAGGCGCCCCGCTGGGGAACCCTGACGGTTCCCCAGACCCCTCCGCAGGCGACCTGGTCGGCAGGTCGTGCGGATGAGACGGATGCCTCCGTTGCGAGGGCTGGATGGGTGCGAGATATGTACGCACTGTGTCAAGTAAACGGCTGTCATTACAGCGTTCTCGCCTCGTCGCCGCCGCGCCTCTTCATCTCCTTGCCACCCCCTCCGCAGGCGACCCGGTCGGATTGCCTGCGCGGTGGTCGATGCCTCCGCTGCGCAGGGCGCCTACGCGCAGGAGCGGAAGGTGGACGGCAAGCACATGACCGTGTCAGGGTGCGACGACACGACGACGCATGATAAACGGCCTTCCATCTACTCCCGCGCGGGCGCTGCGCTGGAAGGCATACGCCGCGGCGCGCCCGCACCGCTACAAGGCCCCACATGCGAGGGGCACGGGGGTACACGCCCCACGCGGCCGTCCGCGCGCCACGGGCTGGGACTGAAATCGAGATGGGCAGTGCATAGGATCGCGCCTCCCCAATGTGCGGTGTCTCACAAATCTGAGGGGCGCCGCCCCGCACCCTCCCCGCGAGGGAACCCTGACGGTTCCCCTTGACCCCTCCGCAGTCCCCCCTTGGTCCCCCGCACGCGGGGGAAGGGGCGTGGTCGGATTGCGCATGGCCGGTATCCCATGCCTCCGCTGCGATAGGTGCATCGGTGCAAACAGAGCCAGGACCGTTGGCAGCGCATGGCCGTGTGTGTGGCATCATCGCCT
>JAKSDJ010000621.1 GCA_022360155.1 Chloroflexales bacterium
AACCGCCCGCGCGGCGCTGATCGAGGCCTTGGCCATCGTGACGGAGCTGCCCTATGCCGGACCGCCGGTCGGCGCGCCACACTGCCCAACGGATGCGATACGCCGCCGCCTCGTGGCCACGCTTGATGGCGCCTTTAGCAGTGACAACGCCCTGGGCGATGAGCGCGCGTATCGCTGGATGGCGAGCGCTGCGGCGTGTCTCGACGCCATCGCGGCCGATAGCAGCGTCGACCCTGCGGTTCAGCTGGCGGCGGCCCAGGCGAACGAACGTATTGTCAGCGCCGCGCGGCTCATGCCGGTCCATTCGCTCAAGGCCACCGCGCTGTTTGGCGCCACCCTCCCGACAGCGATCAACGAGACGATCCAGCTGGCTGAACAGGCGCTTGCGGCCGGTGACGCGGCCCACGCGGCCAAGCAGCGTAGCGCCGCGATTGACGCCTACCGCATGGCCTGGATCTATGCCCGCGATGCCATCGACCGGCTCTGGGCGACCGACCCCGACGGCGACCACGTGCTCGATCAATTCGAGGGACCGCTGGGCACCCGCACCGACCGCAGCGATACCGATGGCGACGGGATCAGCGATGGCGATGAACTGGCGTTGACCGGCACCGATCCAACCCAGGCCGATAGTCACAGCGACCGCGACGGTGATGGGCTGACCGCGCTGGAGGAGGTCGACGCCGGCGTCAATCCGCTCCATCCCGACACCGACCGCGACACCCTCGATGACCGCTTTGAACTGCGGGAGTTCGGCAGCGACCCGCGCAAACAGGACACCGACCACGACGGGTTGACCGACGACAGCGAGTTCCGGCTGGGCACCGACCCGCGCAACCCGGATAGCGATACGGACGGGACACCTGATGGCGCTGAGGTCTACACCTCGCGCGCGGCACACGACGAACATGGACTGGCGGTTACGGTGGCGATCACCGGGGTGGGCGATGTGGCCGGAACGGTGCAGTTCCAGACGCTGATGTCCAATACGCTGTTCCAGGCTATGCCGGGCCAGATAGGGCCGGCGGTGGACATCACCGCCGAGGCAGCGTTTAGCGCCGCGCGGGTGGCGATGCGGTTCGACCCGGCCCAGGTGCCGCATGGCGATGTGGCCAAGCTCCGTATTCTGTACTATGACGAGGCCGCGCACGTCTTCAAACCGACCGACGGGGCCTACGGGGTCGACGTGCGCAACGGCGTCGCCTGGGCCGAAACGAGCCACTTCACGACCTTCGTACTGTTCTATATTCCGAACTGGAATACGGTGTGGACCTACACCATGGCGCCGGGGCGCGACCCGACCGATCCGGTCACCAAGAGCCTGGATATGCTGCTGGCGCTGGACTCGTCGGGCAGCATGCGGTGGAACGACCCGGACAACTTGCGCACCACGGCGGCGAAGGGCTTTATCGACGCGCTGCTGGCCGGTGATCGGGTGGGGGTCATCGACTTTGACGCAGACGCGGTCATGCTGCAGAGCCTGACCACGGTGACCGCAACGGCAAAGACCGCCGTCGACCGGGTGGACAGCCATGGGGGCACCTGTATCGGCGCGGCGATTGACCTGGCAACGCGGGAGATTGTGGCCCAAACCAGGCCCGAGCGGCTCAAAGCGCAGATTGTCCTGACCGACGGTGTCGATGAAGGATGCAGCCCTGATTATACCGCGCTGATCGCGGCTGCCAACGCTGCGGATATCCAGATCTACACGATCGGGCTCGGCGCGGGGGTGAACAGCGCGCTGCTGCAGCGCATTGCCAATGAAACAGCGGGCCAATACTTCCCCGTGCAGAACGCCGCCGATCTGCCCGACGTGTTCCGTCGCATCGCCGAAGAACCCGACCCGACCCTGGACACGGATGGCGATGGGTTACCCAACTGGCTGGAGTTGGAGGGCTTCCGGCGGGGCAACGGGAGCATCATCACCACCGACCCCGCCGAATTCGACAGCGATGGCGACGGGCTCAGCGACGGTGCGGAAGCTGGCGCCCGCCAGACCGGACCGGACGGCGACTACTACGATGGCATCACCGACCCGACCAAAGTAGATACCGATGGGGATGGGCTCTTCGACCCCGATGAAGTGTATGGCATTACCGATCCCACCAATGCCGACACGGATGGCGATGGGTTAGATGATCTCACTGAAATTAATGCAAGCTTTGACCCGTTGCATGGGAATCCCGATGGAGATCATCGCCCTGACGCTATCGAATTCATAAAAAACAGTGATCCGTTTCACTACGACAAAACAGGCCTAGAGTACGTTAGCGATTTTCTGCTCGGTTTAGCGCTTGGTGATCTAGGAGAAAATGCGGCAAATGCCGGCTATATCGCGCATGACACGATCCGCTCATTTGGATACCTTTCCGGGTGGATAGCTAGCGGGTTTGCAGTTGCCGGCGATATCCGCGACACGCTGGCTGCCCTTGCGCGTGGCGATCTCGCTGATACCGCTCTCAATGCTCTGGGGTTGATCCCCCTGCTAGGAGATGGGGCAAAAGTCGCCAAAGTTCTCACTGAGTTCTTGCAATGGGCGCCTGATCTGATCGTTCCTACAGCACGCTGGGCAGCGACGACATTTGCCGATCATCCGCAAATTTTTACTACGGTAGGGGCTGTGATCGGATTCGGTGGAAAACGATTACAGAGTTTACCGGAAAAGGAGCTTCAACAACTTTCTAAAGCACGCAACAAGGGTGATGTGTTTGAAGCGTTTCTTGAAAATGGGGGTGAGCTCATTTCCCGGAACTTAAGCACCAGCCAAGTTGATGCTCTATATGATAAGGTCAAACGTAATTGGGATACAACGAAAAAGTACAATGTAGCCCAAGCAATGGCAGTCGAAGCCGCAGATGATTTCCTACGTACAGAAGGATATACCGTTCTGTATGTTGATCGTAACACACCACTGCCTGGATATGGTAGTATATTACAAGAAGGCCCCGATCTAATAGCGGTAAAAACTGTCGGTACTGAACAAGTGCTTGCCGTAGTTGAATCGAAGGGGTCGATTAAGGAAGCGGTTATTGATGATAGACGGTTAGCAACGGAATTAGCTAATACCGTATATAGACAACCAGAGTTTAACTGGTTGGTGATCGAGTCTGAACGCTACCTTGGACCTTTACGTGCTAGTTCTGATCCTAATCACCAAGAAGCAGCAAGGCTTTTGAAAGAGCTCATAGACGATAACAACAAGACATTTGAAGCAATTGTAGTTGCCAGATCCCAGGAGTCGAAATGGGGACATATTACCGAGCATACTATTCCTGCATTACAAAGACGAACCTCCGCAGTGAAGTTCGTAAGGATTAGTGGAAAAGGTTCTGGTAATTTATAATCTTTCCACTATACCTTGCACTGTATAACAAAATCGTGCAGTTTTGCGGTACAAGCAGTGTGTGACAGAAGATGAAGCGTTTCACCGCAAGATCAATATTGTGATGGCCGACATTGAGTGTTCACGCTGCTCCCAGACGCTCACGCCTATGGGCTGCCAGATAGCTGGGACCGTGCCAAACGCACCGGGAAAACTGCCCGCTAGCGGTACTTCGGGATAGCGACGGGGCTGAAGCGCAATTGGTCATTATGGGTGACGACCCCGAATCACTCCGCGGATAGCGTTGGCAGGCGTTGACCGCAGACGACGACTAACATGGTGTGGTCAAGCGGTGGGAGGCGCCCCATAAAGTTGGGGCACCTGCGGCATTGACGCGGATGTGCGAAAGATCTCCTTGTCTGGGTTGTACATGGGCGAGGTTCGTCGCGAGGTCTAGCAGGTCTATTAACACCACCGCATGGATTTGGATGTATTACCGGTTCCAGCAAGGATCCAGCCTCATCTGGTGTTGAAACATCTGGCGGTAGATCTCAGGTAAAAGTGCAAGGATAGCACTTTACTTTGTACTGAGACACTCGCTGAGATCCTTCATATTATTTGCAGTAAATGTCTAAGTATTTGCATATAGCAATCCTATCATTCGTAAACTTCACGTAGTGCCGCCTTCAGACAGTGAAGCAGCAGGCGTCTGAAGACGGTGTCCAATCGACTTCACAACTCAAATAGGATTGCTATATGTTCATCAATGAGGAAACCTAAATGCTTGAAATATCCACAAAAGCGCTCCACAAGGAAATCGAGGAAGCACGACAACGTATTGCACAGGATGGTCCTAGTTGGCTATTCCTTGAACCGCTTGCCCGCTGCCTGCATTGGTTGAATGATCCTCAGGCTGCCGCTACCTTTCGAGAGGCGGCACAACGCTATCCACTCCGTTCCGATGATCCATCCGCACACATCCATGTCGGCAACTATTACCGCCTTGCCGGTGATCGAAACACAGCCTATTCCTACTTCGAACGGGCATACAGCCTCTATCACGCTGAATTTCAACAGCATAGCACATCAGCTACGATCATCGCACGGTTTATCAACCCTTGCTTTCTCCTTGGATACGATACTGAGGTTACAGAACTCGCAACGTTGTTGCGAGAACTTGACCCCAATCCTGTAGTAGCCCATACCATCGCCCGCCTCTCCCACGCCCGTCAAACCTGCAATATGAAGACCGCTCGTGCTGTGGTGGACCAGTTAGCCGAGTCTATCCGGCTCAACCGCTCTCGCATCACGGCAACAGGAGACATCACCCTATGGGATTGGTATGAACTCGCCCGAGATCTGATGCACGCGCTGGAGCAGGGGGCCAAGCCCGAATCGACAGCGCCACGCGCACCCCTGGTTATTCCGCCGCACATCCGCCGCCCCTTTGGTGATCAGGAGCAGTATGCCGCCCAACTCGACGGTCGCAACTATCGTGGGGCGCAGCTCCCGGGGGCGCAGCTCGCTGCCGTCGATCTGACCCGCGCCAATCTTGTTGAAGCCAACCTCCACCACGCGAT
>JAKSDJ010000206.1 GCA_022360155.1 Chloroflexales bacterium
GCCGACGACTACGAGCGAAGCGCGCGGTCGCTTCCGGCACTGTTCGCAGCGCGGGGCGAGGCGGATGAGGGGCTGTACATCGCGCGGATTCTCGAACGAGAAGGCACGACAGCGCGGCGCGCACTCTCCAAAGCCCTGGAAGGATTCGACGCACGTGAGTATCTTCGCAGCAATGGGCTGACGATTGACGAAGAGCGTGCGCTTTATGATCGTCTGCTTGGCGAGAACATTCAGGAATAGTCGCGTCCGATTACAGATATAGCTGTCGATGGCAGCGACCACGCTGCTGAACTGGCGGTTGCAGCGGCCTCCTATCGGCGCGTGATGCATGCCGTCACCGCTCTTTCCGATGCCAAATTTGACCCGACAAGCATCACAGGTTAGTATCGGGACGACTCCATTGACGGCGCGTTGGCGAATAATACATATGGGCTTATGCCGAGCATCGTCCGGAGGCGGCCCAGTGGCTGCATCACCTCCAAACCGACAGAGCCTCAGCATAAGGACGAGATGCCAGCCAACAATCTCGAACCAGAACCGCCCAACACGGCTCGCAGCGCGACCGCCTCCGGCGCGCGAGATCGCGGCGATTCTAACCACTGGCATCAGCACGACAACTTTCCCGATCTTCAGATGCGCCGTCGCTGAAGCCCAGATCGTTCGGCAGCCTTTGAGTGATACCTGCCCTTGCGTAGCTAAGGTTTGGTGCATATGACGCGATGACCTTATCAACCAGCAATCTCGTTCTCACGCCGGATGCGGCGATCGATCTCCAACTGCACACCATCTACAGCGATGACAGATGGACTCCCGCTCAGTTGCTCGACCATCTCGCCGGTGAACAGGTTGCCCTCGTTGCCATCACCGATCACGATCGTCCGGACACAGCTATGGCAGTGCAACAGCTTGCCATGGCCAAGAACTTGCCGGTGCTGGCGGCGGTTGAGATGACCGCATCGTGGCAAGGCCAGATGGTATCTTTCAGGAAGGATGAAGCGCTCCATGAAGCACGGGTGCGGCTGTTTGTGGATGACGATCATTCGATGTTATCAGTTTAAATCGGGCCACTACGGATCACAAAGGTTGAGAAAATGAACTACAGCGAGATTATCAAAAGTTCGTTCAATACTTTCTGGAGGCATAAAGCACTTTGGGTCTTTGGCATCATCTTGGCTTTTGTGGGTAAAGGTGACTTTGGCTTCAGTGTAAATTATCAAGAAAGTTTCTCATATCCATCTGACCCGAGTGAGATACCCGAAATACCAAACCCGTTTGATAACTGGCTATTTGCCAGCTTTTTTGAAAACCCACTCCCCTACATCATTGGGTTTAGCCTACTCAGCGTCATCTTCTGGATCATTTCAAACTTTATCGGCTGGTTTGCCCACGGTGCATTAATTGGGATGGTAGATGAAATTGACCAAGTAGACACAACTTCGGTGCGCAGTGGCTGGGAGCTTGGAAAAGCGAAGGTCAAATCATTATTCACGCTTGCGGTTGTGTTTGCCATTCCCCAATTAATCATTTTTCTTCCAGCAATAATCATAGGTTTGGTCTTTTTCTTTCAGATGTTTGATATATTGGGTGAGGGGTTTTTCACGGGTGATCTACCATCACCAGAAGAAATGGAAGCAAAATTCGCCTCTATACTACCAGCTTTTTTTATGGGTTTTGCATGTTTATTTCCAACAATTTTTCTTGGCGGCATCATCAGTTGGGCGATAAGAATTGTACATATAATGGCAGCTCGAAGCTGTGTATTAGAGCATTTAGGGGTAAGAAATAGTGTAAAGCGAGGATGGCACATAACCCGTTACAATATTGGATATACTTTGCTGAATTGGCTTTTCCTAACCATAATAAGCGGCATAATTGGATTTATGGCTGCGTTTCCTGCTCTGGTCTTGTGGATACCTACAGCACGGGCGTTTATGCGAAATGAGTGGTCAACGATGTCCATCATTAGTGGAATCTTAGTCATTTTATATTTTCTGGTGGTAGGTGTTCTGTTCGGCGGCATCTTAAGCAGTTTCAATTCGACGGTATGGACAAAGTTGTACAAAGGTTTTTTGGCAAAAGAGCGTGCGACCAACCAACCTCCCGTTTGAGCCGCAATCTGTGGAAATTCGCCTAACAAAGCGTTTGCAGCAGACCGCTAAAGCTGGTTTCAATTTCGCAAGACCTGGCGTCTACTCAGGTCACCTTGCGGCGGCTAAACCCTAACCGTTATCCGTCTTCTCCACACTGGTTCATCGAGAGCAGGGGCACTCAAAATGTCAGACACACAAAGTATCCTCCAGAGCCACTACCAAGATACGTCGCGACTGGACGCGCGGAGGCGACTGCACGCCAAATACAGCACCAATACGCATGGCTTCTTCACCTGGGTATTTGAGCGCCTCCACCTGGCGCCCACCTGTCAGGTGCTGGAAGTGGGCTGTGGCTCAGGGGATCTGTGGCTGGAGAATCGGCATCGCCTTCCCGCCGGGTGGACTGCCATCTTAGCCGATCTCTCCGTGGGGATGCTGACCGCAGCACACCGCCAGTTGCGTCCGAACGGCCACACCTTTCGGTTCGTGGTGCAAGATGCGCAAGCCTTACCCTTCGCCGATGGCTGTTTCGATGCGGTCATTGCGAATCATATGCTCTACCACGTGCCGAACCGGCCCGCGGCGTATGCCGAATTCTGCCGCGTCTTGAAGCCCAGTGGCACGTTGTATGCGGCAACGAACAGCCGGAGCGCCATGCGGGGAGTTGGACGAACTCGTCCAGCGTTTCCGCCATACCCCCGTGGAGGGACGCGGGGCCTCTCGCCCGATGAATGACAGTCGCCTGCCCCAGGGCTTCAATCTTGAGCATGGCGCAGCGGAATTCGCCCACTGGTTCGCTGCAGTCACCCTGCACCGCTATGCCGATGCGCTGGTCGTGCCGGAAGCCGAGTCGTTGGTGGCGTACGTCAGGTCGATGAGACGCCTGACAGCAGACGAGTTATCGCGGTTCCAGTCCCATATAGAAGCCGTCATTGCGCAGCATGGCCCGATCTGTATCAGCAAGGAGGTCGGCATGTTCGAGGCGTCCCAGCCCATCGCCAGCTAACTAAGGCATGCCGGCGATGGCTTACAGCTTACGCTGCGCTTCAGCTTTCAGCCGCGCCTGATGCCTGCGTTCGGCGTACGTGTACCATCCGCTCTCGCATGCAAGGCGTCTGACCATCGTAATTCCAGTGGGTGCAGCAATCGGCCAATCTGACGTTGCCGGTGCGCTTTTATGGCTCCGACCAAGCGACTCTGTCGCTCGATCCGCACCACTGCCGTGACGGTGATCGATGTCAATGATATCCCTGCCTCGCCGCTTCTGACTGAGAACATTGCTCCGGTCTTACAGGCTGCTCATACGGTCGGCATGCGCGTCTTCTATTTCCACGAGGATGGCTATGGCGTCGGTGGGCCAGCCGACATCACGCGCGAATTGCGATGCATTAAGTTATTATAGTGATAATCAAGAAGAGATTCACCAATATATTATCAAAAACAGAATTCCCGATGATTTGATCGATCCGAAAATAACGAAAGAGATGAAGCTCTCATTACTACAACGAGACATGTCATTCTGAACGCAGTGAAGAATCTCTTTGCGAACGAGTGTGAGACTCTTCGCTGCACTCAGGGTGACACCCGAAACGGTATTCTAAAGAGATACCCCTGGAAGTCTCGTTGTAGTACTATCGATCGATATACGGATGAGGATGTCGATATCCTTGTTGCTGATTTGTTAATTAGGGTTTGGGCATCCTTCCATTTGCAGGATATAGTACCCATTCTTCTGAATGGCCTCTTGTACGTCCGGGTTGGCTTGTTCGTAATGGCAGTAGTTACATCGCGATTGCTCCAGCCCTTCCGCATCTTCACCGATCTTCGTTAACCAAAAACGGCCATATTCAAAGGCTTTTTCTTTTGATGCGCCTCTTTCAACAAACACATCAAAATGCATGTCGTGCCCATTTTTTGATTGCGCATATGAATCGTAAACATCTATTTGCATTTCCGCCTCCTTGATGAAAAAGAGAGGGCGATATACAAACACCCTCATCTAATACTACAACGAGACTTCCAGACACACCTCGTTGGAACGCCATCGAACATGTCACCCTGAGCCCTTCGACGACGCTCAGGGCCGGCGCAGCGAAGGGTCTCACACGCGCTTCCCAGGAGATTCTTCACACATGCCTCGTTGTAGTACTAAGATTGAGACTAGGCTGCTCGACGCAGACTCACTTTTGGAAAGTCTACCTCAACATCAAAGGCCACGTTGGTATAGTTGGTGAAGATGTTCAGGGCGACATGCGCAAGGATTTCAGCAATTTCTTCATCACTAAACCCAGCATCACGAACAGCATCAACATCAGCCTTTGTGACATTGGCGCGATTTTTGACCAATTTGGCTGAAAAATCCAAGGCCGCCTGCGTCTTTGGATCAGAAGATTGTCCTGCTTGCGCAGCTCCCATTTCTTGTGCGCTGGCTCCGGCCTTTTTTCCCAGCATAGTGTGTGCGGCCAGACAATATTCACAGCGGTTAATATCGGCTACCAAAACCGCAATTTGTTCACTAAGCTTTGCGCCAAGCGTACCTTTGCCAAGTGCCTGGAATGATGTCCACATGCTTTCCAGCGCGACAGAAGAGTTGCCAATTGCTTTGAACATGTTAGGGATAACGCCGAATGTGCCTTTAATTTGATCGAACAATGCTTTGTGATCACCTGATGTATGGTCAGGATTTTGAAGTGGAAGATTTGCCATGATTGTCTCCTTTTTCATGTGTTTATGCTGCGCTAAATAGTTTAGATACTAAACCATATTTAGTACTGTACCATGTTTTTCAATCTTGTCAAGATAGTTTAGATACGATACAATAAAGTCATGAGCAATGATGTAGCAATATGGCTGGAGCGCTTAGCTTCCCTGCATAAAAGCCAGATGAGAAAAGCAGCAAGTGCAGCTGGCTTGCAGCTTGTTCACCTTGAAATTCTTCATTACCTGTCAGTGTGCAATAGGCTTTCAAATACTGCTCAGGCTTTGAGCGATTATCTGGGGCAAACGAAGGGAAGCATCTCCCAAAGCTTAAAGTTGGTTGAAAAGGCAGGGCATATTGAACGTAAACCGTGTAAAGACGATGGACGTGTTACCAGGCTCTACCTTACTTCTGAAGGAAAAACCTGTCTAAAGCGCATAAGCAAAGATATTTTGCCAGAACTTCCGCGAGACGATCTGATCATTGAAACGCTCAAAAGCCTTCTGTACCATTGGCAAACTAACAGCCATCTCAAAGGCTTCGGGCAATGCAAATCGTGTCGGCATAATCAAGCCTTCGATAACGGCGCCTTTCATTGTGGTCTTCTTGATGAGCCACTTTCAAAAACGGATACGCAGAAAATCTGCCAAGAACACGAGTTCGAGGAGGCTTAGTTTTATGAAAATGGAAGCTGTTGACTGACGCGGACAGCTTCAAATCGTGGAACAGCACCGTCGTTGCTCTAACGGGCAAGATCGCACCCGGAGAGAGCCTCCAGCTTCGCTCGACGCTCGCACCAGAACGAACATTCAAGCTGGAAGATTGGCACGAAAGACAAGCCGCTCGAACTCAAAACACCACCGGGCACTGGCTTGTTTACAATGCACGTGGTCGAAAAGGACGGCGATGACATTCTCGTGTGTACGGTGGGAAAAACGGTTTTGCACTATGACCTGTGATGTATCGACGACCTTGCTGCAATGCTAAGTGTAGACGCCTATATTGAGGAACGCCAGCAACGTGCAGCAGAAGTGCGTAGACAAAACGAGCAACTCTTTGATCCGGCTGGTATTCGTCAGCGATTGCTTGCGCGGCGGCAGGAGGTTGGAGAGTAAGTATACCGTGATTGCTAGTTGACGCCCATCGGGATCTCAGGCACGATGCTGGAAAGCAAACCGCAGCGTGACCAGGAGGAACCGATGGATGCCAATTGGATTATACCGGCTTTCGTCATGATCGACACCCTGATGGAGCACCTGGAGCATCAAAGCGATCCGCGGGCACAGGTTCCCGATTCCGCGATCGTGACGGTGGCCGGGGTGGCGGCCAAGGACTTTGCGCATCATCACGAACGTGCGGTGCAGGTGATGAACGGGATGGGCTACCTGTCTGGGCGAATCAGCGTCTCGCGCTGCACCCGTCGCCTGCATGCGCTGCGCGATTGGCTCGCCTTCATTGCCGTCACCGTGGGCGAACTGCTCACGCAGGGGGCGGTCTTTGTGCTTGATAGCAGGCCGGCGCCGGTCTGTCGGCGGGCGCGGGCGCGGCGCTGTCGCAAAGTCCGTGGGCGCGCCTATTGTGGCTACTGCTCAGCCAAGAACGAGCAGTGCTTTGGCTGGCGGCTGCATCTGATCGGCACGCCCCAAGGGGCGCCCGTCACCTTTCAACGGGCGCCCGCCGGCTTTCATGACCTGACCCCGATCCATCAACTGGCGTTCGCGCGCCCGGAGGGGGCGCGCCTGTTTGGGGATAAGGCGTACAATGCGGCGGCCGACGAGCAGACCATCCAGGCGGAGACCGGGGTGCGGCTCGTTCCCGGGCGCAAGGCGACCATGGGGCCCCATGCCTGGGTTCTTGATGATTGGGAGTTGCGTGAGGATCGGCATACGATTGAAACCGTCAATCGTCAGCTGGCAAAGATGGGGCGGGAGCGGCTCCACGCGCGGACAAACTCCGGTCTGGAACTGAAGGTCCATGCGTCGTTGATCGCCTTAGCTTTCACGAATGTTGACTAGCAATCACGGTACTATACATGGCAATTGGCCCGCTGCCATTAGGAAACAAGCTATGAGTTCACCCGTTATTCGGCTTGCTGAGCCTGAAGATCTCGCGCAACTCTGTCGTCTCTACATTGCGTTTCACGAGTTCCATGTTCAATATGTTCCTGATCGCCTCATAAGCGTCGGGACACCCGAGCAGTTTGATTGTTCCGGCCTTATGGCCACTCTACAACGGTTACTCGACCAATCGGATGTAGCGCTTTTCGTTGCGGTGAATGCAACCCAAGTAATTGGATTGGCTGAAGTGTATGTGCGACAAGATGAGGCAGACGACGCGAAAACTGCCTGTCGATATGGATATCTACAAAGCCTGATGGTTGAGGATGCCTTTCGCCATCATCATATCGGTACGTGCTTGTTAGAGGCAACACAGCAGTGGGCGCGTCAACACGGTGCGACCGAGATGCGCCTCGACGTTTGGGAGTTCGATACTGGGCCATTACGCTTTTATGAGCGGGTGGGGTATCGGACCTTGCGCCGCACATTGGTCCGTTCGTTCGCCGAAGAGTTGCCTGAGATGTAAAAATATGATGTTGGTTAGAGAGTAAAACGAACAGTCTAGTGGTTAGATACCAAAGCGTATTCAATAACACTGGAATGCAGCGGACGTGGGCGCGTTCGACGGTGGTCGCCATAGATTTACTGGTTAGTCATCCCATGCGCGGATACACACAGTACGTGGCAAACGTGCGGCTATGTGGTGCGGCAGCCGGCAGCCAGCAGTGGGTCGTATCCATCGATCGATACCGCAGATCTGCAACAGATCCGCCGCATCAGCGGGCCGTATCCATCGATATCGCAGATCTGCGACAGATCCGCCGCATCAGCGGGGCATTGCGGCTTATCCCATCTGTCCAGATGCGCCAGTGCTGGCACGCCTCAATCCGGCGTTGTCGCCGCAACCTGCGCGACAATCGCCTGGGCTGCGCCGGTGATCTGCGCCCAGTCCTGTTGCGCCACGGCCCACGCGGGAACCAGGTTTCC